>CAWVJG010000111.1:0-10320 GCA_963929465.1 Bacillota bacterium | reverse complement strand
ACATCTGCAAACCATAAGGTAATTGCTGGCAATTCTTCTTCTGTTCCTAATTCATCAAATATTCCTTGAATCGTTGGTATAGCTACAAGTGTTCCTACTAAAAGCATTACCAATAATAATACAAATTGAACAATATTGGGTATTAAGATAGATTTTAATTTTCTATTTAAAGCATCTGTTTCATCTAAATATTTTACTGCTTGTTCTAAAGATTTTGTTAAAGATCCTGACAATTCTCCTACTTTTATCATATTCACATAAATATATGGGAATATATTGGAATAATATTCCATAGTAGTATATATATTTTCACCTGCTTCAATACCTGCTAATATGTCTTCTAGTATGCCTCTAAAGGATACATTTTCTGTGCTTTGTATAATGGTGTCTAATGCATGGATATTGTTAAAATTAGCCTTTTTTAATAGGTAAAAATTTTGGGTAAATATCATAATATCTCTTGTGGTAATTGTTTCTGTTTTTGCAAAATATAAATTGATTTTTTCTTTTGTTGTTAATTGTTTTGGTTTGTTTTTAGCTATATTAGCAGTATTGATATTTTTCATAATTTTTTCGATATTTGCAATATTTTTCTTTGCTCTTTTTTTCTGTTTCCCTATATATCGAATTTGTTGAACATCAATTGGTATTAGCCCATTGTCTTTTAAATTTTTCAACAAATTCTGTCTACTTGATGATTCTATTTTATTTCTAACAATTAATCCAGATTTTGTCATAGCTCTATATACATAAGTTGGCATCTTGTACCTCCTTTTTAAGCATTTTTAGTATGTCTTTTAATTTTTAATTGCATAATGGTTCTATTTAAAATTTCTTGATTTTTCTCTTCTATTTGTGACTTGGCTTGTTCTAATGTAATTCTATCTTCTACAAAAAGTTCTGCTAAAGAATTGATTAATCCAATACTTCCTTTTTCTAAATTACTTTGTATAGCATCTTCTATTTCAGATACACTTAATTTTTCTTTTCTTATAATTCCAGCAACAATATTATCTACTACCATTACTTCTGGAACTAAAACTAATTTTCCATTTACTCCTTTTAATAATCTTTGCGAAACCACCAATTTTAATAAAGAAGATAATAAATATTTTACACTTGCTTGATCTCTTACCTCATAAAAATTTATCATTCTGTCAATGGTTTCTGCACAAGATTTTGTATGCAAAGTTCCGATTACAAGATGTCCTGATTCTGCCATTTCTATTGCAGCTTCCATTGTGGTTCTATCTCTAATCTCTCCAATAACTAAAATATCACAATCCTCTCTTAGAGAATTTTTTACACCATCACTAAAAGTCAATACATCTCTTCCCTTTCCAACTTCCTTTTGAACAATCAATGATTTTTTAGATTGATGTTTATATTCAATGGGGTTTTCTAATGTTAATATTTTTTTATTTTGATTTTCATTAATATAATCTATCAAAGAATTTAGAGTTGTACTTTTACCAGAGTTTGTTTTTCCTGTGACTAAAATTAATCCTTGTGGTTGATATGTCATTCTTCTAACAACGTCTGGAATGCCTAAGGATTCATAAGGCGGTAATTGATTTTTTATAAGTCTTAATGTACAGGTAGGAATTTCATCTGCTGATGAAATATTCACTCTTAAACGAATATCTCTATATTCATAAGATATATCCAATTTTTTAGTGGAATTATATACTTCATCTTTATCTACATTTCCTTTTACTAAATAGTCATATGCTTCTGTCATATCTTCTTCTTTTAACTCTTCCATATCTTCTATCACTACTAAATCTCTTGCAATTCTAAGAATTGGCTTATTTCCATATATCATATGAACATCTGATGCATCTTTTTCCATTGCAATATCTAGGATTTTATTCATATTCATTTTGATTCCTCCCAGTTATTTTCTTTATTTTCACTATCATAAATTTTATGTTTTTAATTTTGATTTTTAATTTTCGATAATTACCCAATAGGAGCATACTTCTCATTTTTTGAATTTATCGACGAATGTGCCGTGGAACAGATGTATACATTCTTAGTTTTGAATAAATGAGGAAGCGCGATAGCGAGAGGCTCGTTTGTTCAAAACTTAGAAAAATAATAATTTTTTATTTAACTCTTGCAATGTGGTTTCTCCTTTTAATACTTTGTGTATTCCATCAACAATTAATGGTCTATAATGTTCCTCTAAAGCTTTTTTTCTAATTTCCATATTAGACGCACCTGTTACAATTAATTCTTTTAGTTCATCTGTTATATTTAAAATTTCAAAAATTCCAATCCTATCATAAAAACCACTCCCATTACAATAATCACATCCCAAAGAATCATATGTTTTTACATGATTGAAATCTACTTTTTCTCCATATTTTGCAAATATATTTTTTATCAAATCTTTTTCTTCTTGGGTAAATGCTCTTTCTCGTTTACATTTTGGACAAATTCTCCTAACCAATCTTTGTGAAATAGAGGTTGCCAAAGTACTTGCTATATCATAATCTGATACACCAATCTTTCTTAATCTATTGATAACCTCTATACTGTCAATTGTGTGAATAGTTGATAATACATAATGTCCTGTTTGACCAGCTTGAACTACTATCTCCGCTGTTTCTCTATCTCTAACTTCTCCTACTAAGATAATATCTGGATCTTGTCTTAATACAGTTCTTAATGAACTTGCAAATGATGTTCGATTATCAATTTCTATTTGATTTAATCCAGGAATTCGAATTTCAACAGGATCCTCTATGGTTGTAATATTAATTTCTGGTTTGTTTAAATAATCAATAATACTATATAAAGAGGTAGTTTTACCTTCACCTGTTGGTGCTGCAATAATGGTAATACTATTCCTCTTATGAATACTTTTTTTAAATTCTTCTTCTTTACCATAATATCCTAAATCAAATATATTTTTGATATTTGCATTTTTCTTTAATAATCTTAAAACAAATTTTTCTCCATATACATTTGGTTGTGAAGATACACGAATATTATAATCTTCATAAAGTAGGATTCTTCCATCTTGTGATTCTTGTTTTTCCTGGTGCATATTAGAAATGGCCTTTAATCTTCCGATAATTTGCTGTTGTTTTTCTTTATCTAGATTCACTTCTGTAAATAGTTCACCATCAATTCTATATCTAACACGAATAGAGTTTGTCATTGGTTCTATATGAATGTCACTAGCTCTTTTTTCAATTCCTGTTTTAATGATACTATCTACTAAGTTAATCACTGTTACTCCTGATTTATGGATATCTGCATTGGCTTTTCCTTCTAAAGATTTTAAAATTCTTGTAATATCCTTTTCAAATGTAATATATGTTTCCATAATTAACCCTTTGTTTAAAAATAGCAAACGGATTGTTTCAATATTTTTTCTATTAATTGTATTTGGAAAACATACTTTTATTTTTCCGTTTTCAATTTCAAAGGGAACTGCTCTATTTTTTTTAGCAATATCTAAAGAAATATATTCTTCTATATTGATTTTTATAGAATTTTTACTTAATAGGATTCCTTTTTCTCCCAAGATTTCTCCAATCGCTGTAATTAGTGTATATGGGTCACATATGTCTAATTCATATAGACAATCTCCCATTTTTACATCAGGATGCTGTCTTTGATATTCTAATGCTCTTTCAACATCTTCTTCATCAATGATTCCTCTTTTTACTAATTCTACACCAATTGGCTGTCTTTTTTTTAAATCCATATTCAAACACCTCTTCATGTTTTTAATTGACTAATGTATAGGTTGTCTCTCTCTTAAAATTATCTCCTTGCATGATAACTGTTATCCTTGTTTTTCCATTTTCTTCTTTCTTCATATTAAATGTACAACCTGTTATATTTTGTGCAATTTTTACTTTATTCATATATATCCCTTTATTTTCTGGTATATATGTATATTGGTTTCCACTAGAAAACATAATATAATTTTGCTTATCTGTGTTTTTTTGTGTATCTATATCTTCTTTAAGAGGGATTGGTGATTGAATATCTATTACTTTATTTCCTTTTGTATTCACTTCTTTGATAAAATAAGAATTAAACTTTGTATATTGTTGATTTAAATTTTGATTTGTTGAACGAATATCTATATTTTTATAAAAATATGAGGTTAAGACTGTAATGATTGCCACAATCATTAGCATAACAATAATATATATTGTTACAGATATTAATGTGAGCCCTTTATCTGTTCGCATATATTCTCTCCTTAATGATTTTTTCATGAATGATTTTTGGCTATAACTGTTGCTAATTCTACTGTTTTCATTTTATCTCCTTCTTTATATGCTATTTCTACGGTCACTTTTTTTACTAATCCTGATACTATGGTATCTTTATCTTGATTTTCTGGTAAATTAGAATAATCTATGATGGTTATTTTTTTTGAGAATCCTGTATTTTTTTCATTTGCAGTATCGCTTTCTTTTTCTGTAATATTGACAAAATCATTTGTCCCATCTGTTGGTGTATCTTGTAAATCTTCAAAATCCTGTGCTTTCAAACTTTCAATCTCATTAATTGCATAATTTGTTGCTTCTGTTCTTCTTTCTATAGAGATAAAATTTGCATTAATTGTATACATGATAGTAACAATTAATGCAACAAATAATGTAATCAATATAATGGAAACTGTTAGATCAATACTAGTAATTCCTTCTTCATTTTTTATTTCCATTAGATATTCCTTTCTTATTTGCATTGTGTTTTTTATATATTAAAAGTCATGCTGACTTTCTAATATATAAAAAATTTATACCAAGACAATACAAATATAAAATTGATAATATTAGATATACCTAAAATGAATCCATAATCTATATTTTTACCATAATCATTTTTCTCTCTTCTAACTTTCTTTCGTATATTTTTTATTTTATGCATCAATAATTCAATTGCTACGATAAGTGCTGTCATGATAATGGTATTGATAACAACATATTCACCTGTAAAAATAACCATCGTTAAAACTGTTAAGATAATACCATTTACATAACTATTTTTAGCATATCTTTTTAGTGTCACTGTATCTAAAATCAACATAATAACATAAAATGCTAAATATATAATATATCTATATATACTATCTTTTTCTACTACACAAAGATATATGATATATGCAAGAGATAATAAAATTCCATACATAGATATTGATTTTTCAATTTTTCGATTTTCTGCATCAATTCCTGCCATAATAAAAACAAAACACAAATAAAGTGCTATAAATGCACCTTCTGCAAGTGTAATGGGATTTAGATTGTCCATACGAATATTCATTAAATATGCGATGATTACAAAGGTAAATCCTGATAATATTTCTATTATAAAATATCTTGGTCTTATTTTTTGTTTGCAATATCTACATTTTCCTAATAAAAAAATATAACTGAATACAGGTATTAAATCTAAGAATTTCAATTTATGGTTACAATTAGGACAATAGGAATGTGTATGTGTAATATCTTGTTTTTTAGGTATTCTGTATATAGCTAATGTAAAAAAGCTACCAAATACAGTTCCCATTATGAATATTAATATATATAGCACTATATTCATTTTTTCTCCTTTTTCTTCATTTATTTTTATCTATTTTTGCTTTTTATTTGGATTATATTTTATACATAAAACATTTTTATTCTTTCATTTACAATATTGTTATCTTCTAACCATACACACTAAGTGTGTATGGCTATATTATTAGGACAATTTATCTATTATCTTATTGTTGTTCTGTAACAATTTTTCCTGTTGAAGGTTCAACATAAATGTCTTGTCCTTGTGCAAAATCAACTTTTAAGACTGCAACTGCCTCCTCTAAATCATCTTCAGCAATATTTAATGTTGTATCTGTAATATCTGTTATATCTGCATCTGAAGTTGTTCTATTGATTGCGGCTTTTAATTCTTCTTTATTTATTTCCAATGTGGCTGGTGAATTATTTGTATTTGTAATATTTGTTGCTATAGCACCACCATCATTGTATTCTGCTAACAAATCTTGTACTGCTAATTTAACAATTTCTTCATTGCTTTTTTGTATAGTTACTGTTTGTGCTTGTCTTGCTTTTGTAAGAAGTCCACCATCTCCTACAAGCATAGCAATTGAAACGGCCGCTAAAATTAGTAAAACAATAATTGTAATTACTAAAGCGATTAAGGTAATACCACTTTGCTTTTTCATTTTGTCTTCCTCCTTTTCTTTTGGAATAAGTTAATATATATAATTTATGTTAAAAACATAACATTAAAAACAAATGTTATTTTATCCCTGTATCTGGATAAAATGTAGCATTATTTGAAAGATGATTGCTACTTGTTCCTTTCGAACTTTCTGTATTTGTATTTTCACTTGTTTGTGTTGTATTTTCTGAATTTGTATTTCTATCTGTTGATGGTTCACTTTTATCTGTTTGTGTTACATTTTCTGAAGTCGTATTTTCATCTGTTGGCATTGAATTATCACTTTGTGTAATTTCTTCATTTGAACTGGTAGATGTATCATAAGATGAAAATGGATTTGCTTTTCCAGGTATATACGTATTAATTCTTTCATAATTATCTAAATCTGTTGAATTTACACTATATGTTAAGATAATTTCATCATTTTCAACATTTTCACTTTTGCTCAGCTCTTCTTGTACTGTTTCTGGGGTTGTATAAGATACTGTCTCTGGTATGATTTTATTGCTTGGTACATACTTATATAATAATACACCTAATATTAAAATATTTGCTAAACAAATTAACAATATAATCATCATTTCCCTTATAACGATTTTAGCCATCATACACTCCTTTACTGATTAGACGTATTGGTGGTATTTGTATTATTTACTGTATTAGTTGTATTATTTATATTATTTGTACTATTGGTATCTTTCGTATTGGTTGTATTTGTTGCATTTTCATTTGTTTTATTTTCATTTGTTGCATTTTCATTTGCCGCATTTTCATTTGTTGATTCATCCATTTTTGTATCTAATGAAGAAATTCCTTCAATTGGTATATTTTTGCATATAAATGTAGCTCTCAATATAGAGGTTGATTCTCCTGCTGTGATTGAAAATTCTTCTATTTTGAATGCTAAATTAGAATCATCTTCTATATCTCTTATAAACTCACTGATACCAATGTAACTACCAACAACTGTAAAATGAAGGTCATACACATTGTCTCCACCTGTTCCTGTTGTTAAAGATATATCTATATTAACCCCTTCACTTGTTGCATATGCACCAATTTCTGTCCATAAAAAATCTAATGTGTAATTTGATAATTGACTTGCTGATTCAACATCCTCTGAGCTACTAATTACTGCCATATCTTTATATATAGTTTTTTGTTCTTCTAATTGTTTCATACTTTCATTTACTTCTTTAACTTTTCCAGGAAAAGTAGACTTAGCTAACTCTGTAGCTTGCATAATGGTTTTATCCAATGATGAATTTTCAGTTTGTAGTGTTTGTATACCCCAAATAGAAAAATTTCCTATTTGTAATCCATAGATAATCGTATAAATAGTTAATACCAATACAAGTGCGATTAAAATCAGTATTAATAATTTTTTCATGGTAATTCTCCTTCTATCTTTACTTTGATGACATTGTTTTCTTGTTTACCTGAAGTAGAATTTACATTTGTTAAATACATTTCTGTATCTATTTTTGCCTTAAACATTCCTAACTGTTCATATTTATTAGATTGTGCTTCTATAGCAATATGTGTTCCTGCTGTATTTTGTATTGAAGTTATTTGAACATTTTCTGGAATAATATACATGATTCTATTTAATAAATTTGGTATCGCATCTCTTGTTTTATTGGCATCAATAAGTCTATCATTTAAGTCTTGTAAATTTTGAATCATTTTTGTATAATTGTTTGTTCTAGAATCTATTTTTGTTTTATCTTTATCTGCTAACTGAATTTGTGTATTAGTATGTTGAATACAGTCTTGTGCTTGTTGTTTTTTTGCTTTCATTTGGTTTTGCAATAATACAGCAAAACCACTATAAACAACAAATAATATAATTAATCCTACTGCTGTTCTTAATAAACTAATTTCTGTTTTGTCAAGTTTTTCTCCTAAATCATTTGTAAACCATCCAGAAGTTAATAATTTTGCTTTTTTTCCCTTATCTGGATTGACTTCTATTTTTAACCAATCTGGAATTTTTTCTGCAAAACTTTGCTTTTTAAAATTAATTCCTTGTATACCTTGTCCTACTCCTGTTAATGCTAAAGATATTGCTGAATTGACTTCTATATAATCTTGTATGCTGATTTCTTGTGTTGGATTAATAAAATATGGTTTTAATATTTCACATTCTACTTCTCCCAAATATTCTTGAAAATATAAATCTATATTATTAATTAATGCTGCTGTTCCTGTCAGATACACTTTTGTTATTCTTTCTTCACTTTCATCAATTAATTTTTTTACATCGCTCACAATGGTATATAATGTTGGCATAATGTCTTCTAAATACCCTATTTCCGATTCTTGAAGATTTTGTCCTTCTAATGTATAAATTGTTGTATTTTTGCATATTTCATATGCTTTTGCTAAAGAATTTTCTTTTAAATTTATTTTTCTTAAAAATTCTTGGCTGCCTTCTTGAAATGTTTGAATATTATATACATTTTCTTCAAAAATCGTTGTTACTGTTGTATTGTCCTCTATATTTACGATGACATAATTTTCTTTTGGTTTTGTTTCTATCAAATTTGTTATGGATATGGAAATCGGAACAATTTTTGCTAATGTATACTTTTCTAAAACTTGATTCTTCTTTGTTAATTCTATTTTGTTGGCTGCAATATGAATCACTTTTAATCTTTCTTTATATTCTGGATTTTTAGAAACTACATATCTTGTTTCAAAAACATTAGGATTATATCCTTGATCATTACAATACATTTCAAATTCTGTTTTAATTGCTTTTGATAAATCCTTGTTGGTTAACATTGCAAACATATCAAAATAGTTATAAATTTCTTCAGACAAATTTATACTAATTGGTGTTTTATAACTATATGTTTCTTTTATAATTTGATCAATTGCTTTTTCAATATTCTCATAAAATTTTGCACCAAAAAATTCTACTTTGATTTTTTCATGTTCCTGTGACACTTTTGCATATTTAATTATATTACTTTCTACATAAATTCCTAAACAGCTAGCCATGTCTTGCTCCTTATTTGTATTTTAATTTATTCTTATTTTTTGCACTTCATAAAATTTGATACATGAATAAATTAGTAAGTTTCTATTTATTGGCAAGCATGCATATGAATTCTAGTTTATTTTATCATCCATAATCTAAAAATCAATACTTTTTAAGTCATTTTAATGCAATTGTAATTGAAGTGTATTCAAATTGTAATATTTCGTTCTTTTTACTCATTTTGTTTCCATATACATTTTTATACTAAGACAAATCTAACTATTTTTTTGCACTTTACATATAAAAAAGCCATCTGTTTCGTCATTCTGATATAATTGAATTGTGTTCCTATTCCCTATTTTGGACATTTTTATTTTTGTATATTCAAAATTTTGATTATTTTTTAAAAATTTTTCAACAACTTTATCATTTTCTTCTTGAAAAATACTACATGTTGAATAAACCATTTGCCCTTTTGGTTTTAGATATTTTGAACAAGTTTCTAATATCTTTTGTTGAATTTGCGTAATTTCTTCAATATCTTCTGGTTTTCTTTTCCATTTGATATCTGGTTTTCGTTTTAAAACACCAATTCCTAAACATGGTACATCTAACAAAATTTTATCAAATTTTTCTTTATATTCTTCTTTATATATCATTGCATCTTGACATTCTGTTTTTATAATATGAATGCCCAATCGTTCTGCATTTTCTTCTACTAATTGTACTCTATGAGGATGCAAATCCCAAGCAATAATTTCTCCTTTGTCTTCCATTAATTCTGCCATATAAGTTGTCTTTCCACCAGGACTACTACAAGCATCTAATATAACTTCATTGGGTTGAGGATCAACGATTTTTGCAATCAATCCTGCACCTTCATCTTGCACTGTGAAATATCCTTGCCTAAATAAATCTAATTTTTCTATATTTTTGGCTTTTTCTAATATTAAAAAATCTTCTAAATTTCCTTCTTGAAAATTTATGTTTCTTTTTGTTAATAAATTTTCTAATTCTTTCTTATTGGTTTTTAAGCAATTGATTCTAATTGTGACTTTTGGCTTTATATTAGATGCCTTACAGATTTCTTCTACTTTATTGATATCATTTTCTTTTAACAATTCTTCTATCATCCA
>CAWVJG010000110.1:0-3037 GCA_963929465.1 Bacillota bacterium | reverse complement strand
TTTTATTTTATTATTATTTATTTTTGTATTTTTTATATTTTTATCTTTTATTTTTTTTAATAATTTATTTATGCTAAATATATTATTAAAATAAATTTCTTTTATATTATTTTTTATTAATTCTTTTTCATTTTTTTTATTTGACAAAATAATAATAATTTCTATCTTTTTATTTATATTTCTTATTTTTTTTATTAATTTAATAATATCTATATCTCCAGGAATTTTTTCACTAATAATAAGTATATCTATTTTTTTATTTTTTTTTACTATATCTACAATTGCTTCTTTATATAATATATTTTCATTTTTTATTAATTTATTTTTTATTATTTTTCTTAATATTTTTTCTTCATATATAGCTGTTATAATATTATCCATTATTATTTGCTCCTCTTATAATTTCACTTTCTTCATCTGAACATTCTATTCTGGTTAATATATGATCTTCTCCTACAAACATTAAACATTCTCCTCTTTTTAATGATTTAATTTCCACTTTTTCTTTTTCTGATAAATTTGCATATTCTGATAGTACTTTTATATTCTCTTCCTCTAGTGCAAAAAATGTTTTAATACTAGAATTATTTAAAATACTTTTTCCATAAATTCCTCCTTCCAAACTAAACAAATCTGAAATATCTTGTGTTATTGCAACACTACTTCCTCCATATTTTCTAATTGTTTTAAATATTTTATAGATAAAACTTGCAACATTTTTATTAGAAGTTACCCCTATTAATCTCCAGATTTCATCTAAATAAATTGCTTTTTCTTCTTTTCTGTTTTCTTTTATTTTGTCCCAAAAAATATCTGTAAATAAATACATACCATATTTTAAATTCTCTTCACCTAATTCATATATATCAGCAACAATAAGTTCATTTTTTAATTCTATATTTGTATGATGATTAAAAAATTTCATAGATCCCTTTACAAATGGGATTAATTTTATAGCAAATTTTTCTGTTTTTTTATCTTTTTTTAAAACGTTATGTAAATCTTCTAATATAGGCATATCCTTTTTATTTTTAAATATTAACTTTTTATTTTCTCTTTTATATAATGACTTATCATCAAAGTTAATATTTTTTTCTTTATAAGTCTCAATTAGTTTTTCTTCTATTAATGCTTTCTCTTCTTCATTTAACTCTCCAAAAATCAAATTAAAAAATCCAATTAATTTACCTATCTTAGTTGCTAAATATCCATTTTCCCCTTCCTCTATACTTTCCTCTCTAATTTCTAATATATTAATATATGTTTGAGAATTTGGTCCTATAATAATTCTTGTTCCATTTAAATTTTCACTAAGACTAACATATTCTCTTTCTGGATCTATAATATATTGTTTTATTCCCATTATTCTATAACGTAAAATTAATAATTTTGTATAAAAAGATTTACCTGCTCCACTTGTCCCAAAAATACATATATTGGCATTTTTATATTTTTTTGTATCATATCTATTTATAAATACAAGTGAATCATTATAAATGTTTGTTCCAATAAAAATTCCATCTTCATCAAAAATAGTTGACGATATAAATGGATATGTTGCAATTAAACTGGATGTTAATACATTTCTTTTTGCTATATTTTTTATGAGTCGATTATTTTCCATAATCGGCATACAACTTTTAAATACTTCTTCTTGTCTAAAATTTGCTCTTCTTGTTTGTATCCCTTTGCTTTGGGATATTCCTTCTATTTTACTAATTAGATATTCTAATTGTTTTTTATCTTCTGCATATATTAATAAATATATATATAAATAATACATATCTTCATTGTTTATCTGCATTTCTTTTCTAATATATTTAGCATCTCCATAAATAGATGTTGCAATGTCAATGTCTTGTCGATTTTCATTATTATTTTTTACTTCCAATCCTACATTCCCTATATGATAGGTCAGCTCTTTTATTACTTTATATGAATCCTGTTTTTCATAAAAAATAGATATATTTATATTTATGTTACTTTCTATAATAGTTTTTAAAATAATATCTGTTTGTTCTCTATAATAGTCAACAATTATTATTCCCGTATAATATACATTATCAATTTCTATATATTTAGGATTTTGTAAATTAATATATGCTGGAGAAATTTTATCTTTTTCAAATATTGTTCCTTCTAAAATAGATAAATTTTTTTCTTTATTATTTCTTGTTATTATTTTTTTTAATTCTATATTAATTCCTCCTTTTAATTATCTTTTCTATTTAAATATTTTTTTGTATTTAAATAAGAAAAAAATATTTTTAATATTTCTTCTTTTTTATCTATATTATTTACTTTATTTCCACATCTTGATAAACATTCTTTTATTTTTATATATTTTTCATTTAATTCTTGTTTTATTATTTCTATATTTTTTTCTTTTTTATTAAATGGCTGATTTTTTATTATGATATAAAATTTTTTTGAAGATGATTTTTTATTATTATTTAGATTAGAAATATATTGAATATAATTTTCACTAATATTTTTTAAATATTTATTTTCTTTTTTTGATACATATTTTTTTATCTTTGAAATATGATGAGTTAAATCTTCTTTATTACTCTGAATTAAAATTTGAATGTCAAATTGACAAGTTCGAAAAAAAATTTTAAAAGAATTTAAAATTGCTTCTTTTTCTAAATCTGATTTTAAATTATAATTAATTGGTGTAACTTCTAATAACTTTATGTATATGTTATTTTCAATTTCGATAATTCCGTCTTTAAGAATTTGTTTTATTGGGATCCATTCTTGGACAGTCTTTTCTTTTATATTCATCACTCTCCTTATGGTGAATTTTACAATATTTTACATTGATTGTCAAGAAAAACTTTTTGACAAAATTCGACTTTATGTTACTTTTTATTTTTGCTTTATTTTATATAATTTTATTCTTCTACTTTTTTTATTTAATTATTTTTTTAGTTGTTAGTTTCTATTATTTATTTTTAAATATTTGTTTGATTATTTTTCTATTATTATTTAAATTATTTTCTATTATTTATTTTAATTAATTATTTAATTATTT
>CAWVJG010000109.1:0-5514 GCA_963929465.1 Bacillota bacterium | reverse complement strand
ACCCCTTCTTTTAATCCTCTAAATCGATTATTATATACTCTTAAAATTTCTGGATTACTTGATATCCAATCAAATTGGGCATTGGTTGCATATTGTGGTGTATAGCTAAAAGGAATATCTACTGCTTCATTTTCACAAACTGTGTATTGTGTGGTATTCAATACAATATCTTTTACTTTTCCTGGGTCTTTTATGGTGACTTTTATTTTCTTTACATACAATCCATCTAATGTTTTTACAACTATATTAGTGGTTCCTTTTGCAAGTCCTCTAAAACGATTATTATATACACGTATGATGTTAGGATTTTCAGCATACCATTCAAATTGAGCATTGTTACTATTTGCCGGTGCATAATTATATGAAAGATCAATAGCTTGACCAATATAAGCTGTATATTCTGCTTGGTCTGTCGTTACACTTTCTACATATATCTTTCCTGGTTTTACAACTTTTACTTGAATTCTTTTTTCAACCATTGGACCTGTACGTGTTCTGATAATGACTTCTGCTGTTCCTTCTTTTAATCCTCTGAATCGATTGTTATATACTCTCAAAATATTAGGATTTGAAGAAATCCAATCCAATTCTGCATTTGTTGCAAACTCTGGTGTAACTTTAAATGAAATATCTACTGCTTGGTTTTCATTAACTGTATATTCTGTCTTATCTAGTACAATATCTTGTACTTTTCCTGGATCTTTAATGGTTACTTTTATTCTTTTTTCAACAACTGGTCCTGTACGTGTTCTGATTATCACTTCTGCGGTTCCTGCTTTTAATCCTCTAAATCGATTGTTGTATACTCTTAAAACATCAGGATTTGATGAAATCCAATCCAAAGCTGCATTTGTTGCATTTTCTGGTGTAATTGTAAATGGAATATCCACTGCTTGATTGATATTGATTTGATAATCTGTTTTTTCCAACTGAATATCTGTTAAATAAATTTTTGAAGGATCTTTAACATATACTACACAACTTGCTTGTTTTCCACCTGCAATAGATGTGGCTGTAATAGTTGATCTTCCTTCTTTTAATCCTCTAAAATGGCCGTTCCATATACGTACCACTTCTGGATCTGAAGATTCCCATACTAGTGTTTTATTTGTTGCATTACTTGGATTAAAACTAACAATAATATCTCCTGTTTCATTTATATTAACCGTTTGTGATGTTTTATCAACTGTAATATTGGTTACAGGAACTGCTGATTTCGTCACCCTAACTGTACATTTAGCAATTCTTTGATTGTTCCAACTAATTGCTGTAATTGTTGACACACCTTCTTTTAATCCTCTTAAATGTCCATTCCATACTCTGACAACATCTGGATTAGATGAATACCAGTCTGCTCCTTGCATATATGCATTTGTTGGTGTAATAATTGTATTTAATTGTGCTGTTGGTTCTGGATTTGTGTTACTAATTTCTAATTGTAACTCTGTTGTATTTAATCTCATCTGTCTTACAGGCTCTCTTCCCTGCCCTTTTAATTGTAGATTATATGCTTCAACAATTCCTTGTGCATCTGCCACACCTAAGTTTTTTAGTTTTGCATCAGAATTAAGAAATTGTTGACAATCTGCATCACTGCTAATATAACAATGTTCTACTAGCAAAGAACGAATTCCATAATTCATTGGATATCGAATGATACCATAATAATCTTTTACAATTCCACTTGGATACCATTCATTTGGTTGTCCTGAACATGTAGAAACACCATGGTCTTGTAATCCTAATCTTGCAAGTCTATATAGTATTTTTTCTCCTACGATTTTACTTCTTTCGTAATATTCTACTTGAGAATTATCTTGTGTTACCCAAACTTCTGCACCTCTAGCTGATTGTGATTCACTTGAATTAATATGAATACTAACAACTAAATCTGCATTATATCTTTTGGCAAATTCGCCTCTATCATATATACTAGGACAATCTGCATATCTTGTTAGATAAACTTTTACACCTTCATATCTTTCTAATTCTTGTTTTGCATAAGTCGCTATTTTATAATTAATATCTGACTCTTTTAATCCAAATCTGCTATTAGAAGCACCTGGATCTGAACCACCATGGCCCGGATCCAGTACAATAACTAAATTTCCTTCTTCATCTGCTGCATTGACTGTTGTTTGTAAAATTCCAATAAATACAAAAGCTACAATCATAATCATAATGATTTGAAAAACTCTTTTCACTATATTTTCCCCCTCTATTTCACAGTCACTCTAATTCTTTCTTCATATGTTCCATCTAGGGTTTTTACAACCACTTCTGCTGTTCCTGCTTTTAATCCTCTAAATCGGTTATTATATACCCTTACAATTTCTGGATTGGTTGAATACCATTCAAATTGTGCATTTACTGCATTTGTTGGGTTATATGTAAATGGTATATCTACTGCTTGTGTTTCATTCACGGTATATTCCATTTGTGGTAATTGTATATCTGTTACATATTTTTTCTTAGGATCTCTTATAGCAACTTTAATCCTTTTTTCTACCGTTGGTCCTGAACGTGTTCTCACAATGACTTCTGCTGTTCCTTCTTTTAAGCCTCTAAATCGATTATTATATACTCTTAGTATTTCTGAATTTGATGAAATCCAATCAAATTCTGCATTAGATGCATTTTCTGGTGTCCAACTAAATGGAATATCTACTGCATCATTTATATTAACAATATAAGATGTTTTATCTAACTTAATATCTTGCACTTTAATATTACTATAATCTTTTACTGTTACTTTTATTCTCTTTTCTACCTTTGGTCCAAAACGTGTTCTAACAATCACTTCTGCAGTTCCTGCTTTTAATCCTCTAAATCGATTATTATAAACCCTAATAATTTCTGGATTACTTGATATCCAATCAAATTCATAATTACAAGCATTATTTGGAGAATATGTAAAAGGAATATCGACTGCTTCATTAATACCTACTGTATAAGATGTTTGCTCAAATTGAATATTTTCTACATATGTCTTTTTTACTACTACATTACTACTTGTTGCTACTGTTCCATCTAATGTTCTTGCTACAATTTGTGCCGTCCCCTCTTTTAATCCTCTAAAACGATTATTATATACTCTTAACACTTCTGGATTTGTTGAATACCATTCAAACTCTGCATTCACACTATCTGCTGGTGTATATGTAAAGTTTACATCTACTGCTTCATTTTCTTTAACTACATATTGAGATTTTTCAATCCAAATATTTTTCACATAATTTTTACTTGAATCACGTATAATAACTTTTATTCTTTTTTCTACCATTGGTCCAAAACGTGTTCTAACAATTACTTCTGCTGTTCCTGCTTTTAATCCTCTGAATCGGTTATTATACACTCTTAACATTTCTGGATTTGAAGAAATCCAATCAAATTCATGATTACAAGCATTATTTGGAGAATATGTAAAAGGAATATCTACTGCTTCATTAACTTCAATAACATATTCATCTTGTTCAAATTGAATATTATTGACATATATTTTACTTTTATCAATAACGGTTACTTTACAAGTTGCTGTATATCCACCATCAATTGTTTTTGCTGTTAATACAGATGTTCCTTCTTTTAAACCTCTAAAATGTCCATTCCATACTCTTACAACGTCAGGATTTGATGATGTCCATTCCACACTTTGGTCAGTTGCATTAGATGGTGTAATGATTGGAATTGCATCTCCTGTCTCATCTATACCTACAGTAAAACTATTTTGTTTCATTGTAATTCCTTGAACAGGAACATCTTGTGGCATTGGATTAGATGCTGGCATATTATCATATACTGGTATAATAAATGTTATTTCACTTTGTAAACTATTACTATATAACTCATAATTTGAATATGATTGTGAGGTTGGATCTTGAATATTTGTCATATATTGATGCCAAAACATATCTGACTTATTGACTGTCTGAGATTCTCCATCTCTTAATATTTTTGTTCCGACAACATCCCATTTATTAAAATATGCTGTGTTTTGTCCTGCTTCAATATAATTTTTACCAATCAATTGAGCTCCACCTATAATTGCTTTATATGGACTATCCCATCCTTTATCTTTTGCATATAATAGACCATTTGCAATTGGATCTCCTGTGTCATATGCTCCAAAATTGTAGAAATTATAATATCCTTCATATCCTGGATATGTTCCAGAAACAGAACCACTTCCTTGGCTTCCTACTTCTTGAATAATTTTACTCTTAATATAGAAAGCACTTATATTAGATTCTTGTGCAGCTTTTATTATCATTTCTGCATAAGACATTGTTACTGGATTATTATTTAAATCATTACATGTAATGGTTTTATCTAGAAATGTTCCTTTTACAGATTCTTGGATTGCAGATAGTGTCTGCACATCTGAATTATAAGAACTTTCTACAAATTGAAATATTTGTGTTTCATTTAAGAAATTTCTAGGATCTAAATAATATGCTACAATTGCATCAGAAGCACATGCCCATCCATCATATACATATCCACAACTGTTTTTCCAAGATTTTGGTGCATTATTGGTTACACGATTTCTATGTACATTTTCATCTCTTTCATTCTGAATTAATTCATCCCATGAAATTCCTGTATAATATGCTTGAAATTTCCAATTTGGATATTTACTTGCTAACTGTTTCAATCTTTCTTGATAAGATGCAGGAAATTGGTCAATTCCAGTTTTTACATATTGGTAATATGTATCAGCTGCATTCGACACTTGTCCAAAACTTAATATGATTAAAATACATATAATACTTATGAATATAATATTTTTTACTATTTTCATTTTTTCGTTCCTTTCTAAAGATAATATATTTATCCTCTTTTATCCTCTTAAGTATATCATTTATACTTTTTTTTGACAATTTATTTTTCTACTTTTTTCTTTCCTTTTTTGGCTATTATTACTAATACAATAATCACTATCAAAACTAGAAGAGCAATTCCACTCCAAATCATGTAATTATGATTATCTTGTTTTTGTTCCTCTTGTTTTGCTTCTTCTAAATCTGCTTCATAATCTTCTAATCCACTTGGATCTTCAACACTTTCTCCTGCTTTTTTAGCGGTTAATTTATATTCTTTTGTTGTAATTCCATCTTCAGCAGTTACTTTTATTGTAACAATATGAAGTGTACTACTAAAATTATTATTATCTAATATTTCTACTTTTGCATTTTCATTTTCAGGAGTTGCTGTGATGTCTAAACTATCTATATAGCCTTCATATTCCACTAGATAATTAATGTCTTTATCATTAAATGCTGGAATTAATTGTAATCCTTCTATTTCTAAATTTTTTAAATTTGCATTTGCCTTTTCTTGATCTCCTTTTGTAATATGTAAATAATAAGAATTTGTGGTTGTACCATCTTCTGCTGTTACTTTGATTTCAAAATCATTTACTCCTGGTTTTAAATTTGTATCACCAATAACTTCTGCTGTAGCATTTGGGTCATCTGTGATTGCCTCTATGTCTATTGTATCTTTGTCTTCTCC
>CAWVJG010000108.1:0-2905 GCA_963929465.1 Bacillota bacterium | reverse complement strand
ACGAGAAAATATTAGAAGAAATTATAAAACCTAAAGATGATTTAATTAAAGAATTGTATAAAAATAACCTTTCTTTGCATAAAGAATTGTCGAAACAATCTAAAATGGTTGATGAGGCAGAAAAATACCAAAAAGAAAGAGATTCAATAATTGCTGATAATAAAAAATTAAATAACAAAGTTAAGGATTTAGAAAATGAATATAAAAGAAAAAGTAATAATTTAGATTTTGAATATAATAATAGAAAAGCTGAATTAGAACAAGAATTTCAAGATAAGGAATTTGACATTGAATACAAATATAAAAATAAAATTAAGTCATTAGAAAAAGAAAATAATCATTTACTCAAAATAATAGATAAATTCTATGAAACTGTCGAAAAATTTATACATTGGATTTGTCACAAATTTGGTATTGGAGAATCAAGAGAATTAATTAAAGATTTTCAAGAAGAAACTCATACTTTTATTGATCCAGTGAAACAATTAGATTATGAAGAGCAAGAAAAAGAATTAGATTTGGAATTATAAATTAATTCAATTTTTTATATAGACTATTTATTATTACTTATATAAAAGGTGAAAGCTTTTGAAACTTTCACCTTTCTTACATATATTTTAAATTTATTTGTTTTTTTTTCTATTTTTTACTATTAATATAATCACTGAAACTAATATTACAACAGCCATAATTGGATAAAGATAATATGCAATTCCATATGTATATTGACTTGATGGAATGACTCCACGATCGACAATATCATAGTTCATTAGAAGGGAGCTTCCTAATATTAATATTCCAAATATAATTCCTAAAATTCTTTTATTGAATAAAGTAAATATTAATGTTAGTATGACTGAAACAATTAATACTATTATTAGTATAAAATTAATAGTTGCTTCTCCTGCTAACCACGAATTACCTTCACTATTATTCATAGCATAAGAATAAACTTTAAAATTTTCAATCATTGAAATATTTATTGCATCTTTATTTGTTAAATTTACTTCTTCTACATTCATTGCATCTAGATTTTCTTGCAAATATTCTTTATATTCTTCAGTAGATGCTTGATAAGGTAGCAATAATCCAATAAATAATACTACACACGCAACTATTATTATTATTTTTAAAATATTAAACTTTTTTTCTTTTTCCATATTGACCTCCTATAATTATTATTTATTTTATATTAAACAAATCACTCTATTGGGTAACTTCTAATAATTTTTGACTAACTCTAGCTTGAACCTCAATATAGTAGCTAGCTTCTTCTGTTGACATATCTGAAGAATTCCATTTATCAAATGCAGAGACTTGTTCTGAATATCTTTGTAACATTGAAGAATATTGTGAAATTAATGTAGGGTCTGTTGGATTAGCATTATATTTTTTCATAAATTCAACATATTCATTCATAAAAGATTCATAACTGTCCATTGCATTTTTAAATTCTTCACTTAATCCATTATTATTAGATGTTGTCTGTTCTATAGGTTTGTTTTCTTGTATATTATCCTCTGTAGAAGAATTAGTTTCTTCCGTAATTTGTGTATTAGTTTCTCCACCTTTACTAGCTATTTTACTTACATCTTCTTGAAAATCTTGAAGAGTTTTATTTGCACTTTCCATGTCATTACTATATACATCTCCTCTTAAATCATAATAAAATTCATAAATATCAGAACCTGTGTCATAGTAAATTTCATATACTTCAGAGCGAGTATCATACCATATCTCATATTCATTAGAACGAGTATCATACCAATCTGAATATGGAACGTTATCTTCAGCATCTTTTATTATACCATCATAAAATGTATCTTCCATATCTTTTAGTATTCCATCATAAATTCTATCATTAATTTCTTCACGAGCATTTTCATAAATAATATCATTTATCATTTCTAAATCATCATATTTATCTTTATATTCTTTACTTGAAGATAAAATTAATTCAGCACAATTAGCACTATATGCATACAATCTAATACAAAGCTGTTCGGTTGTTGATTGAATTTTATCATAATAAGTTTCGACTTTTTCAATTTCATTTAGATATATATCATAAGTATTGACTTCTTCTTTTAATTTTTCCCATTCGGTATTCAATTCATTAATAGTGCTTTCTACATCTGTCGATACAATTCCTTCTACTTCTTCAAGTGTTTTAGCTTCTTTTATATTACTAACTTCTGTAGTATTACTAATTGATGTATTATTAGAATTATCCTGTACTTCATCATTATTAGTTAAAAATATTATTCCAATTATAATAGCAATAATAATTACTATTATTCCAACAATAAACCACCATTTTTTATAAATAGGTTTTTCTACTTTTTCTTCATTTAATTTTACTTCTTCTTTTTTCTCCATTTTTATCCCCTTTCTAATTTTTTTATTGTATTTTTATGTGTTATTTCATCAAAAAGAATATCAAAGATACTTTGTTTACTTTTCAGTTCTTTATATTTTCACCTCCCACTAAAAATATAAAAATAATATTTTACTTAAGTTTTATTATGAATATGTTGTGAATCGATTATATCAATATTGTTTTATTTTATCAAGTATTTAGAGATAAATTCACTAATTATTTTGTTAATAAATTCAAGTAACGTTGTTATACTATCACTAGAGGAGTGTATATAATATGAAGGAAACTATTGAAAAAAGAAAAGTTTTACAGATTATAGGAAATAATATTAAAACACTTAGATTATCAAAAGGTATGACCCAAGAACAAATGGCAGAAAAACTAGATCATTCTGTTAATTTCGTTAGCTTAATAGAGCTTGGCAAATCTGGAATGAGCGTAACAACAATGCTTGATATTTGCAATATTTTAGATGTAGATATTAATTGTATCTTCAAAGGATTACTTGATTATAGAATGAAAAAA
>CAWVJG010000107.1:0-18061 GCA_963929465.1 Bacillota bacterium | reverse complement strand
TGATATGACAAGTTGTATCATGCTTTCTGGAGAATGTGCTATGGGTAAATATCCAGTAGAATGTGTTGAAACAATGGTTAAAATATCTAAATCTATTGAAGGAACAGTTAACTACTGGAAGAGATTTAATAGAAAGAATTTCAAAAAAATAGATTCAGAAGATCTAGAGAAAAATATTGCATATACAACATGTGTAACAGCTTATCAAGTAGAAGCAGACGCAATTGTTGCTTATACACATAAAGGTGATTCAGTAAGAATGATTGCTGGTATGGGACCAGGTTGCCCTATATTTGCTGTAACAGATAATGAACAAACATATTATCAATTATCAGTTACATGGAATGTAACACCAATATTAATTAAAGATGGAAAAACAATTGAAGATACAATTCAAAAAGGAATTGCTAAATTAGAAGGAGAAGGAATCTTAGAAAAAGGTGATAAAGTTGTTCTTGCAGGAGGACCAAAAATATTACCAGATGCAACAGAAAACAAAGTTATCGGTGGAGTTGCTATAGTATAAGATAAAAAAGGGAATTTGGGGACGGACTCATTTTTCCCTTTTTTTAGTATAACCCCAAAAAATATAGAATATAAAAGTCATTACACGATTTTGTATAAGCTAAATTTTCATAGAAATTCTAAAAGAAATAAAGTGAGCCGCTTTCATTGTGGCTATAAAGCCTAAGCCAAATGAACATTCCTTTTTTCTTTAATAATTTCTAATTTCAAATTTAGATACGCAAAATCGGTTTATTGTTTTATATTCTATATTTTTTACAATCTTGCTAAATAAATAGAAAAGGGAAAAATGAGTCCGTCCCCAAATTCCCTTTTCTACAAACTAAAATTATTAGGTAGCAATTCTGCTAATGTTTTTTTATCAATTTTATCATTATCATAATACATATAAATTTCAAAATTTTGATCACAAAATTCAGACATGAATTGTCTACAATATCCACAAGGAGAGGTATATTGTAATTCTTCTTTTCCTCCTAATACTAAAATACATTCAAAATCTTTTTCGCCTTCAGAAATTGCTTTACAAAAAGCAACTCTTTCTGCACAAATAGACATAATTCCATCATTTTCAATATTGCAACCAGAAAAAATTTTTCCACTTTTGGTGAGTAAAGCACAGCCTACTTTATAATTAGAATATGGAGTATAGGCATTTTCTCTTGCTTTTTTGGCAGTTTCAATTAATAAATTTATATCCATCATTTAATTCCTCCTTTTGAAAGTAATATATCATAAAATTAATGAATTTACTATAAAAAAAGATAAAATATATTTTGTATAGAAATTCATAATGAAAACGTCAACCTTTTTTGTTACCATACATATAATGTAACAAAAGGAGGAATTTTAATATGTTTAGTAGAAGACAATGCTATTGTATGAACAACAATTATTCAAATAATTCATGTGAAATGCAAAATGACATCATGGAAACAAAATGTAATAATGTTGTATCTTATGAAGACAATTCAAATAGTTGTGATTGTGGCTTTGATGAAGAACAAAGTGTATTTCCAGAAAATCCAATGTTAGCACAAAGTTATGTTCCAATCCAATATATGGATAGAACATTTAAACCATGTGTAGGATTAAAAATGGGAACTATTTTTCCTGAATTGGTAAGTCCATATTCACCAGGTCAATCAATGGAAGAAATTAATTATATTATGATGACCAATGAAATAGGAAAGGGGTGCAACAAATGTCAATAAATCAAAATAGAAATTGTGGATGTCAAGAAGATAATGAAGCAATGTATTATAACCAAATGCAAGATACTGAAAGAACAGTAGATTGTGATGAAAGAATGGAAATGGCACAACAAATTAGATGCCTTGAATTTGCGATAACAGAATTAGCTTTATACTTAGATACACACCCAGATGATCAAAAAGCACTTTGTTTGCATAGAAAATATTGTAAGGAAGTAAAAGAATTAAAGGATAAATATCAAAAAGTATTTGGACCATTAACCATTAATTTTCCTTGCAATAAATGGAGATGGCTTGAAGAGCCATGGCCATGGGAAAGGGGGAATTTTTAAATGTGGACATATAATAAAATGTTACAATACCCAATAAATATCAAATGTACTGATCCAAGACTTGCAAAAGTTATCATATCACAATATGGTGGACCAGATGGGGAATTGGCAGCATCACTTAGATATTTATCACAAAGATTTGGAATGCCAGACCAAAATGCGAAAGCTATTTTAAATGACATTGGAACATCGTATCTAATATGACACTTTTATAATTTTTAAAGAAAGGGGTGCTAAACCCCTTGATATAAAAGTCAAATTCATTTTTGCTTTTTACAATCACTTTTTCTAGAACTTGTTTACAAAGTTCCTCGCTTGTAGATTTAAAAGATAATATTTCATTTAAAGTATTTTCTATTGTATTTAACAATTCTTCTTTATTTTGTAATAATTTTTGTTTTTCCTTTATTTTGTCTAAATCTTTGTTAATGATAGCTAATTCATTTTCTAAATTCAATTTTTGTTCTTTTAATTCTTCATCTGTTATAATTCCACTAACACATAAGGTAATAGCTTTTTTTATTTGCATTTCTATTTTTTGCTTTTTTTGATAAAGTCTTTCTTCATCTGTATTTAAAGAACAATTATTTTTTAAAACTAATGAAATTGTTTTCATAGTAGATTTTATAATATCTTCTTTGTCAGAAGAGGTTATTTTAGTCATTATTTGGTTAAATGCACTTAGTACAATGTCATTATTTACATTGTCATTATCACAACCAATATTTTGTCCTTGAGAATTTAGATGTTGTTTTCCATATTTGTGTTTTTCAGCACATTTCCAAGTTTTTCTTATTGTACCATTTTTTCTTTTCCTATTATCTCCACCAACATAAGTACTTCCGCAACAACCACATTTTAGTTTTCCAGACAAAGCATATCTATTGGAATGTTTTGAACCGTCAACTTTAGCTTTTTTCTTTCTCCTTGCAATTTCTTCTTGAACTTTTATAAAAGTTTCCTTGTCGATGATAGCCTCGTGATGATTTTCTATTTTTATAAATTCTTTTTCTCCCTTATTATATTTTTTAGCGTGTGAAAGAAAATCTGGTGTATATGTCTTTTGCTGAATTAAATCACCACAATATTTCTCATTTTTCAATATTTTGTAGATAGAAGCATTAGTCCATTTATTGCCACCTCTTTTGGTCTTTATTCCTTCCTCTTGTAATTCTTTAGCTATTATATGACTTCCTTTTCCTTCAACTAAATATTTGTAAAAAATACTTTTTATGATAGGTGCTTCATCTTCATTAATGGTCATTTTTCCTTTTTCAATATTATACCCAAGCATGGTATTTGCTCCAAAAACAATACCATTTTTCATACTTGTATATTGACCATTTACGACTTTTTCAGATGTTTGTCTACTTTCATCTTGTGCAAATGTAGCAAGTAAACCAAGTCGTAGTTCTGCATCATTGTCAAAAGTTTTAATGCCATCAGTTATAAACCTAACTTCAATATTCATTTTTTTTAGTGTTCTAATATAACTAATAGTATCGACAATGTTTCTTGAAAAACGACTAACAGATTTAGTAAGAATAATATCAAATTTTCCACATTTAGCATCTAATATCATTCTATTAAATTCATCTCTTTTTTTTGTATTTGTTCCACTAATTCCTTCATCTGCATAAATATCAACGAATTCTAATTCTTTGTCATTAGAAATATAATCATTAAAATATTTTTTTTGGTTTTCCAAAGAATGTAGCTGATTTTCTTTGTCTGTTGAAACCCTACAATATGCTACTGTTTTCTTCATCTTTCTGCACTTCCTTCTCAATAATATGTTTTTCATAGGCTTGTTCAAATTCTTTTATAGAATGAGCTGTTTGTTCTTCTGTTAGTAGTCCTCTTGAACAAAGTTCTTTTATCATTCCTATTTGTAAGTTAAGTAGAAATTCTTTGTTGTCCATAATTTACACCTGTTGTAAAGGCATAATTTTCAATAAAATAATTTTCATAGTAACCACCTAAAAGCTTTTTTATTAGATTATATGAAAACAAGTCTTGTACTATGTGTTACAAATATTTTTAATAATGTAACATTTTTTATTCTTTAAGTCAATCTAACAATAAGCCTTAATCCTTTCTATTTTATTGAATTTGCAAATCCTAAAATTATGATAAACCATTTTAAAAAGAATTGCCTTTCTAGAAAAATATAATGTTTTTTATTTTTCGTAAAAAACTCTTGAAAATATTGATATAATAACAAAGGTAAGATATAATAAATTAAATTTGGAGGGGCAAAATATGGAAAAATTATTTTATAAATATCCAGAAACAATAGGAGAAGAACTAGAAATACAAATAAAATATGCGAAACATATAGGGACAATAAAAAATAATGAAGATTTATCAATATGTATGAGAGAGTTGGAAGAAGAAGTTTTTGGAAAAGCAAGAAGATATACATGTAAAGAAAATAATACTGATGAAAAGGATAAAGTAAGAAATAGTAGAGTTGCAACTATAACAGAATTAAAAAAAATTGCTAATAATCAAAAAATTACTAACTATTTCTTATTATTTAGTGCCTTTAAGGCATTGAATATTATTAAAGAAGATTATAATATTATTAAATTGTTTGATTTTTATGGAATAAAGCCTAAAAAAGCAATTGATAAAGAACATTTAAAAGAATTGGAAAATGATTTTGGAGATTTAGGATTATATAGTTTTGCTTTTCATACAAGATGTTCTAAAGAAAATAATGAAAAATGTAATTTTGAGGGAAAATGCATATTTCTAAAAATGAAAAGTATATTTCATAACATTTCAATAGATGAACAAATAAAAATGTTATATGATTTAGGGTTTCCAAGTAATTTAATGCAAATAAATCCTAAAATTTATGGAATGTATTACATTTCTTTAGAAACTTTAAAAAATATCTTACAGAAATTTGAGGAAAATGAACTTATAGAATATATTAGAGAAAAAGAAAATGAACTTAATGAGGTAATGCAAGACTGGGAAAATAGAAAAAAAGAAAGCTATAGGTATGTACTAGAAATAGAACAAGAGTGCAAAAAAGAACTAGAAGGTTGCAAAAAAGATAAAGAGTCTGATAGAAAAGGAATAGAAGAATTAATAAAAGCAAAAAATACATATGTACAAGTTAAAAAATTAAAGAAAAATATAGAAAAAAGAAATGATTATGAAAATAAAATTGAGCACACAAGAGAATATAAACAAATGATAGCGAAAATTAAGAAATATAGTAATGGTTTATATGGAAGATAAAAAAATAAACTCCTATTAATTAGGGGTTTTTTCTATTTTTACGAAAAATAGAAAAAAATATAATTTATCGAAACGAAAAGCCATATAAAAAATATTATAATATGCATATAGTAAGCTAATAAGCCAGAAAGAGTAAAAAGGAGGAATAGTGAATAAAATGGGAATCATGGATGAATTAAAAGTACAGATAAAAAGAAAGAAAAAAAGGGAAAAAGAGATTTTAAAATTGTATGAAATGCCGATTAGACAGTCAAATATAATTCAAGATAATGTAGTGTATGTTTCTATTTTTCCAGAGGCAAGATTTAGCAAACCAATTGGGAAAGATGGAGAAATAACAAAGGGATTAAGATTATTCAACACAATGTTTAGTGTTCCAGAATTTATAAATCAAGTAGCAAAAAAAGGGAAAACATTTTGTGGCTGTGTATTTTTAGACTTAAATTACTTTAAACAAGCGTATGGAAAATGTGAAGATTTACAAAGATTAGATGAAAGTTGCTTGGTATGGAAAATATTGTATGAACAAGCAATAGGCACGGAATATTGTGAAATTCAAAACATAGAAACAAATTTTAGATGGCATCATGAAATAGAAAGTGCAAAAAATAATGTAAGAAATACGAAAGATTATTTTATTCTAATGTCTACATTTGGCTTAGATGTAGATAAAAAGCAAGACAAAAAAGGAAATGACATTACGCCAACTTATGGAGAAATGTACAAAGAAGTTAGGGCAAGAATAAAAGATTTAGACTTAAATGTACTTTTTGCATATAAAACTTTTTCAGACCCAGAAAAAGGTGAAAGATTTAGACTAATATTTAAAACAACTGTACCGATTTTTTCTTGGGACATAGCACAAGCAATTTTAATTCTTTTACAAGCAATGTTTCCAGAATATTTTGATAATAATTGTACAAATGTAAATAGGCAATTTCATGGAAGTAATACGCTAATAGAAGAAAAAAGCCATCTTTTTGGAAAATCAATAGAAATAGATAAATATTTTAGAGCATTTGAGAAATATTTAAAAGAAAAAGATAGTTCAAATTTTTCAAAAAAGATGAAAGATTATTCAGAAAAAACAGGTATTAATTTATTAAATGGTATTTTTCATGTTAGAAAAGTAACATTATCTAAAAAACAATTAGAAGAATTAAAAAAAGAGCAACTTGAGACATATAATAAAGATATATATCCAGAATATCATTTTTGTGTGAAGGGGTGTACATGTAAAAAAGTTTTTGGAACTGAAGATATATACGAAAACGGCGAAACATTATATTATTATATTATAGTAAATCGGCAAATTCGTAAATAAAGATGAACAAGAATTTTATGAAATATGTATGTCAAAAAGTATTAAAGAAAAACAAAAAGAGAATGAAAAAATCGAAAATAATAATGAAAAGCAGAATAAATACAAGACTAAAAAAATATACAATACTATCAACACAAAGACTAAAAAGATAAAAAGAGTAAAAATAAATAGTTGGAGCGATGTAAAACAAAAATGCGAATTATTAAGAGTTTTTTTAGAAGGTGAAAGAAAACTACATCATAATGAAATTTTTGGATTAAGTTTAAATCTTATATATATAGATGGAGGAGAAAAGAGAATTTTAGAAACAATAGGAAAATATAAAGATTTATATAGTACAGAAAAACAAGAAAAATGGAAAAGGGAAATAAATTACAGTAAAAAGTGCAATTATGCACCTATGAATTGTGAAAAATTTTGTGTTTTTGCTAGTAAATGTAAACACTATAAAAATTTAAAAAATACAGTTGCTCCAGGAAATAATATATATGAATTAAATAATAATGATAATTATTTAGATAAAAAAGAAGGATACAAAATATTGGTAAACGAAATTAAAAAGGTGGTGTACTAATTGATAGAAGCGAATGAAGAAAATTATGAAAAATATTTAAATCACCAATGTCAAGAACATAAAATGTTTTTAATTAAAGCTCAAACTTCGTTAGGAAAAACAACAGCATATGCAGAAAGCATAATAAATGCAAAGAAAACTAAGGTAATTATTGCAGTTCCAACAAATAGATTAAAAAATCAAGTGTATAACCAACTAAAAGAATTAGGGGTTGAAGATATTTTTCAAACACCAGAATTAAAGGTAATTCATGATAAAGAAACAAGAGAAAAAGCTGATTATTTAATGGAGATAGGAGCTTTTAAAACAAGAAAAGAATTTTTGGAGAAATCAATAAAAAGATTAAAAGATAAAAAAGAAGACGAATTTGATGAAAAAGAAATAGAAAAAATAGAAGAAGATATAGATAACATATCATTTTATTTAGAAGAAAATGAATTTATAAATCATTACGAGGGTAACATTGTAACTACTTGGGCAAGAATTTTTAATCTTCATTGGTGTTTAGTCTATACTCACACGTTGATTATAGATGAAGATATTTTAAGAGAATGTATAAAAACAAGAACTTTTAATATGAAGAAATTAAAAAGAACTTGTAAATGTTTAAAAAAGGTTTATCATAAAGAATTAAAAGAAAAATTGGATACTATATTAAAAGCTCCTTATAAGAAAATGCAAACGGTAAATTCAATTGATAAAACTTTTATGAGTAAAGATAGGATAGAAGATATAGAAAAAGAAATAACACAGAGCAAAGAAGAGATTTACAATATATTTGATGTTCTTTCTATTAGTGCTTTTTATAAATATAATACTAATAAAGAAAAAATGAATATCGTGGGATATAATGAGGACGATGACGTACATTGCTTAATTTGTAGAGAATTTCCTTATATGGATACAATTATTTTATCAGCTACATTAGAAAAGGAATTTTACGAAAAATATTTTGAGTTTAGAGATATTGAATATATAGAAATTACACATGATAAATATAAAGGAAAACTTTTTCAAGATTGTACATATTCATATAGCAGAACGTGTTTAGAAAATTCACCAGAACTATTAGAAGAGATAAGAAGGAAATATTTTGGACATCCTTTAATTACATTTAAAAAATTTTGTAAAGGTAATGAATTAAATTTTGGTGCTGTTGAAGGTTTAAATCTATTAGAGGGAAAGGATATTGTAATAGTAGGTTTACCCTACATTAATGACATTGTATATAAATTTTTCTTATATCGACTATATGGAGAAGTTATAACAGAAGAAAGACCTAAATATAGAAGAATTGAAAATGATATGTATTCATTTAAGATTACAACATATTCTAATAAGAATTATCAAAAAATAATTAATTATTTTTTACAATCAGAAATAGAACAGGCGGTAGGCAGAGCAAGACTTTTAAGAAATGATTGTACAGTTCACTTATTTAGTGGATTTCCAGCCGAACAAGCAGAAATGATACAAGATATTAGCACAATAGTAGATAGCAACAATCAAGATGAGATTGAAGAAAAGAATAGTGATGAAACAATAATTTATGAAAAAGATTTATAAACTAGGTGTCACCCTAGTTTTTTAAATTTGAAAATTTTGAATTTTAGAAAAGTTGAAAAATGGATTTTTTAAATCTATAAAAAGTATGTCTAGTATAAAAATAGTAAAAGAAAATATACATGTAAAGAAAAATGACGAAAAAGACAAAAAATATATTAGTTTTATTATTGGAAATAAGTATTTTTATATTAATAGAAGAAATGGTAAAAGAAATCATAATAATCATATTTTATAAAAAACAGTAAAATAATTAATCAAGTAAAAGATTAATACATATTTGGTATAGACATTAATAAATGAAAAGAAAGCAGTAAAAAACAAACACTACTAGAATTAATTAACACATATAGTATTTAAGTTTTAAACACTACAATAATGAAGTTTTAATATTTAAAAGATAAAAGAAAGATGCAAATAAAAAGAAAACAACGTATATTCAAATAAACTTTAAATAGTAAAATAAAAGTAAAACTAAAATTTTCTATATCTAAAATTATAAAAGTACAATAGAACAATAGAATAATAGAATAATAGAATAATAGTATAATTGATAGAATTAAGTAATTTCTAAGTTATCTACTCTTTTTAAAATTTGTAATAAAATGCTTATAGTTTCATTTTTTATTGTTTATAATAATTTTTTTTGCATAAAATAATGAATATTTTTTAGGTATTTAGTAAAAAGGACAAAAGGAATAAAAGCAAATATCTACAATACAATGAATTGCTACATTGATAAAATCAAGGATTTATTCTTTATATAATAATTAAAAAGAAATTTTCTAAAATTTTGTAATTAATGAACTAAAAAATATAAAGTTGTTCTAATTCAAATAATTTTTTTAATAGCAGAAAAAAATATAAATAATACATGAACAGAGAAATGTATAATTACTTAGTAATAGAAATATGTGACATACAGATAAGTATGCAAGTACGAATATAATAAAATGTTATTTTAAAGAACAATAGAATAATGAAAATGAGGTTTTTGTTTTCATTAATAAAACATGCTAAAACTTCATTGCTTTTCTAATTAATTTATAAAAATACTGAAATCGATGTATTTATTATTTAGTTTTACTAGGAACAAGAAATAAGCAATATTATATTGTAATTTTAAGCATATATATTAATTTAAAATGTATAACATTAAAAGAATAAATTTTTTAATTTTAAATTTGCTGGATAAACGAAAATTTGCGATATAAAAAATACAAATGTTTGTTATAAAGACAAGAAAAATAAAAGTCGCGAAATCCAGTAATACCAAAGGAAACAAGAAATATTTTTTTGAAAAAAGTTGATGTGAAATGATTGACTTTTAATTCAAAACATGCTATCATCAAATTAGTTCGTAGAGGACAAAAAAATACTTTTATATATGTTTTCGGTCGGCAAACTTCAAACATATATAAAAGCCACATTGAAATATCTTGAATGATACAATGATACTTCTTATTAATAATATCATTTTTGCGTCCAAAATTCAAGATATTTTCAAACAAAAAATTTTGAAAGGAGGGCGTTTTTATTATGGAAGAATTACAACCAATTTATTGTAGGCAAAAGTCTTTTTATGGCAAGGCAAAAATCATAAGAGAAAAAGGCATTATAAAATTAAAAAGTTACGATACGATAATTGCAGAAATTAAAAATGGCAAATTACATATAAATGGTTTTTATAGTGCCACAACCACTCGTCATTTGAAAGAATTTATGCGACAAAACGGATTTACAACAGGAACAAAAAAACAACTTGAAAAAATGTATTTTTAGAAAATTAAATAATTGGGGGTAAAAGAATATGGAAAAGAAGAATATTTATGAAATGGTACAAATTTTAAAAGGAACTTTTACAAAGGAAGAATACAGAAAGGCTTTCAATTCAATAAAAGATTATTTGTCAAAATACGAAATAAAAGAAATAGAAGAACTAGGAAAGAAAAGGTTAGCATATGAAGTAAGAAAAAATAATGAAGGTTATTACATTATATTTACAATAAAAGTAAATCAAGATGAAGTTTTAGAAATTGAAAGATATTGTAGGATAAATGAAGATATACTAAAGTTTATAATTGTTAAAAAATAAAAAACGAAAGAAGGTATAAAAATATGACATTATTTATAATACAAATAATATTAATTTTCTTAATGGCTGGAAGAGGCAAAAAATGACTGTTTATAAAAGTATAGAATAATAAACATTAAAAAACATATAAAAATCTTGTTTATAAAAGTGGGTAAAATACTTTATAAATGTTTAAAAAGTTAGTACCACTTTTATAAACAAAGTATATAAAATGGAGAGGATAAGATGGCAAAAATAGTGGCTTATGTTCGCGTGAGCAGTAAAGACCAAAATCTTGACCGACAACTTGACGAATTAAAAAAATTAGGAATAGAAGAAAAGTACATATATCAAGATAAGCAAAGTGGCAAAGATTTTGAAAGAATTGGTTATCAATATATGAAAAAATCATTAGAAAAAGGCGATACACTAATTATTAAAGAATTAGACCGTATAGGGCGTAACCAAGAAGAATTAAAAAAAGAATGGCAATATTTTCGCGATAACGAAATCAATGTACGAGTTTTAGACTTACCAGCCCTTAATATTGATTATAATGATGAAAATATAAAGCCATTAGTAAAAATGATAAATAATATTATTTTTGAAATTATGAGTTGGAAGGCAGAAAATGAACGACAAACAATAAGGAAAAGACAAGCTGAAGGTATTGCAATAGCTAAAGCTAAAAAAGTAAAATTTGGCAGACCTTCTGTAAAAATACCAGATAATTTTGAAGAAGTTTATTTAAAATGGAAAAATGGAGAAATAACGGCAACAAGAGGAATTGAGCTAACAGGACTAAAAAGAAACAAATTTTATGATTTTATTAAAATATATGAAAGAAGTGATAAAAAATGAATAAATTAAAAAATAAAGTTGGTAGACCAAAACTAAATATAAATGAAAAGGAATTACAAGAGCAATTAAAAAAGTATATAGATAATGAGCAAACAGGAGTAGAAACATATAATGCATTAAAAATAGGGAAAACATCCTTTTATGCGATATTAAAAGAAAGAGGAATTAAAAAATGATAATAAAATATAACATATTAAAACATATATTATTAAAACATTTTAGAAATATAACTACACATATAAATATTAGAGGCATAATTAGTAGTACAATTATTTTACAAAATACAAAAATAGCACTAGACAATAAAAAAATATTTCTATCTAATGGAGAATATCAAAACTTTATAATCAATATGGATTATATACAAAAAATAAAAATAGTGAATATATGGCATATTATTTTAAAATTTAAAGATTTTGAAATAGATATACAACAATAATTGACTGGCTCTTGCTAGTCTTTTTATATCTCCCCCTATTTAAAGTTATTGAAATTATAGAAAATAGCAAATATGCTATGGGCAGAACAACTTTTCTATGTAAAAAAGAACCTACATTTCATAATGTAAATTCTTTTATTTTAAAATTTTTATAAAATCCTTTAACATTTCTTCCATTGAAACTCCAAAAACCTTACAGAGTGCATAAAACTCATATTCTTTAACAACTCTTTTGCCAGTTTCAATATTTTGCAATGAAGATTTAGGAATATCAATGCCTAAAAGCATTAATTTATTGGATAAATCTGTTAAAGACCATTTATTAGTTTCTCTATATTTTCTAACTTTATTTCCTATGACATTTAAACTTTCTTCGTTATATTTAATAATTTTATTCATATTAATATTATTTCCTCAAAATTTATTTTTATTGATTTTATAATATAAATATGTTAAAATCGTTTTACTGGTAAATCAATAAAATGTAAGTTGAAATTGTTTAAGTAAGAAGGAGTAAGATATATGGAAGAGATAACATTTGAAAAATTTAAAAAATATTTGTATTTTAATGAAGAAAAAGACTTATATATTTATCTAAAAGGAACTATAAAAACTTTAATAACAATAAACAAAAGTATTTTTATGATTAAAGATACAATGCTTCTAATTAATAATTCGGTTCGAGATGATGTAGAAGATTATGATGTAGAAATAAACTTAAATGAAGTCAATAGATTTTATAGTTTAAAAGATAAGGATAGTTTTAAATTAACCTTGAACGATGGAACAGAAATAGAATTGGATTTTGATAAAAATAGTTAGGAGTTACGATTATGATAGAAAATCAAGAAGCAATAGAAATATTGGAAGATATAGAAAGAAAATTAAATTACAAAGAATGGAAATTAGCAAAAAAAGATATAGAATATTATATAAAAAATTTAGAAATCACAGAAAATGAAAAAATTAACAATTTAATAAAAAGATATAAAAAAATTAGAAAATTATATGGAGAAAACAGTTATAAAACAAAAATATTAGCAAAAAAAATAGATAAAAAGTTACTAGAAATTTATAATAAAAAAATCTAAGTTACTTTTTATCTTTATCCTCTGGAATTAATGTCATAAGTTCATCAAATGTACAATTTAATGCTTTGCAAAAACCGTTCTAAGTATTTATATGATATTGAGGTTTTGCCACCACCTTTAATTGCTTTGTTAAGATTAAAATGAGAAATATCCATCTCATTGCATAACCATTCTTTACTTTTTCCTTTTTGCTTTAAAAGTTTTTCAACATTTAAAATAATCAATTTTTCACAACCTTTCTAAAAATATTCTATAATAAGACAAATTTCAAAACTAGCACTTGCTAATGCCAGAAGTAAAGTGTATAATAATACTAATAGAATTACAAAAAGGGGTTAAAGATGGAAAACAAACAAATGTTAGAAATCTTATATAGAATAAATGCTTGTATTTCTCATGAAGATTGGGTAAATGCAAGAGATTATATAAGATTAGAAATTAAAAATTTAAAAAATATTACTGAAAAAGAGTGCATAAAAAATAAGTACTGTAATGATTGGTATTGTAAAGATTGTAGTAATTTGAATTGTAATAGAAATTGTAATTAAAAATTAAAAATAATAAAAAGGGAGGTGTAAAAAAATGGATATAGGTGGAATAATTTTTTTTTCTTATTTATTCTCTGGATTTATTTTTGGACTAATTGGAGGAAGTATTAATGAAAATAAAGGTTGTTCTTATTGGACAGGCTTTTGGTGTGGTTTTTTATTAGGTTTAATTGGTTTGTTAATAGTAGCATTACAAAAAGATAAAACGAAAGAGAATAAAATATTATACAATTCAGCAGAACTAGAAAGATTTAAAAAATTAGCAGATAATGGAACAATTACACAGAATGAATTTGAAGCGATTAAGAAAAAAATGTTAAAAAATATTTAGAAGTAAAAAAGATGCCTAATAATAAATATAACGTCAATAAAAATTAGGAGGAAATTATGTTGAAGAAAATAAAAAAAATTTGGATAATTAGTCTAACAATAATAGTTTCTATTTCATTTGGACTTAGTATATTTTTATATAACACTCCAAATAAAGATGAAAAGATTATTATAAATTGGGCAAATAATAAAATGAAAGATATAACATATAAAAATACTTTTGTAATAGATGATATAAAAATGAATAAAGAAATGGGATATTGTATTTTGAGTTATAAATATGATGATGAACAAGGGGAAAATCAATCTTGCAAAGAACTTTGGAAAATGGAGAATAACGAAATAAAAACAAATTTAGGAAGTTTAACAGGGACTAAAGTTATGACTTTAATTATAGGATATGTAACATATACTCCAGAGAAATTAAAAGAAATAGCAACAGAGGTTGAAAATGATAACGAAACAATATCAATTGATGCTAATAGATTAACAAGATTACTAGAAAAATAAGGAGGAAAGAATAATTTGAAAACGAGAAGAACAGGAACAATACTATGTTTAATGGGGAATATATTAAATATTTCTGGATTTATAATTTTAGTTTTATATTTTAATACTTTAGGAAACGGCATTTGTATTAATACAGAAATGATAATTGATAGTTTAATAATAGTAATAAATAGTTCAATTATGATTGCTTTGTCTATTCTATTTTTAAAAGGAAAATTAGGTAAGGAATTGATAAAATTATATGCTATATCTATGTTATTATTAAGTGTTACTATATTTGTGGTATTATGCATACTATTTTTGTCATCTGTATTATGTTGCTATATAATATATCTTATATTTCCTATAATTAGTTTGATTGGAAGTATTATGATTTTGGCAGGAAAAGAAAAAAATGAAATTAAAGAAAATAAAAATGATAATCAATGATAACGATTTTGAAAATGCACGTTTAGTAATTTACTTTATATTATTTATCGCGTTTATATATTTAGCATATTTTAGCCATTTTGAATGTCCAGGTTGTCCACTATGTGGAATGACAAGAGCATTAAAATGTTTATTAGTTTTAGACTTTAAAAGTGCATTTGAATTTAATAGAATGATATGGATATTTTGTATATTAATACCATTTATAATAATTGATTTAGCAATGATTATAAAAAGGAGATGTTTAAAAAATGAAAAATAAAAAAATAAAATATGTAGTTTTGGCAGTTACATTAATAGTTGCTATTATTGTAGTTGTTTTAATATTACAAAATAGAAAAACAGAAAACAATGGAAATAATAATCAAGTTGAAAATATTACAGAAGAAGAAAACTCAAATTTAGAAACATATAAAAATGAGGCTTATGGAATTGAATTTAAATATAGTAAAGAATTAAAAAATCCAGTTATAGGTAATTATTCAGAGATTAATTTAGAATATCCTAAAATTGCAGGAAGTAGGTTCTTTTGTAATATTCCTGACCAACCAGATATTTCATACAATAAAGAAGCAGAAATTCAAAGATATATTGAAACAAGAGCAACTTTTAATACAAGTACGTTAATAAAAAGAGAAGAAACAACTATATCTAAAGTTCAGCCTATTAGTTGCACATTACTAGAATATGAAACAGGGGAATTTACGGAAGATATTTATATTATACCAAGTAGAGCAGGGGTAATATATTTAGGTGTAACATATCCAAAAGGTGAACCAATAAAAGAATTTAATGATATATTAGACTCTATTATATATCAAGAAAACTAGGAGGAAAACTAATATGGAAGTTTTATTAGTATCTATAATAGCATTCATAATAATATGTGTAATTGTATATTTGTTTGATAAGAATAAAGAAAAATTAATAGAAAAATTTGAAATTGAAAAAAAAGAAATAATGAGATGTCCAGTATGTTTTAAAGAATATGATGACTTGAAACTTAAAGAATGTTCAAATTGTGAGTCTTATTTAGATAAAACAACAAAATATATTCTTCCAGATAAATTGAAAAAACAAATTATAAGTATTATATTTATAATAATTATCATTGCTATAGTAGTGATAGGTGGGTATTATGGAATATCTAAATATATAGAAGAAAAAGAAAGATTAGAAAAATATGACAATGATATTTCTACTTGTTATGACTTAATAAAAAATAAATCAGATTATGAAGAATTTAGCAATATTATAGAAAAGCATAAGAACGAGGAAAATTTTGAGGAAGATGCTTATAAACATTTCTATATAGCAGTTGATGAAAGAATAGAAAATATCAAAAATGGAAGTGAAGATAAAGAGCTAGTGGATATGCTACATGATATTAAATCAAGTAAACTTGATGATGACGAGATAAAAAACAAGATAGATGAAAAGTATTTATTAGCAAAATCTTATAGCAATTTGAATAGTGCTAATAAATATATAGAAAGTCAAAACTATAAAAGTGCATTTGATTTATTGCAAGAAATAATAAATAGTAACAAAAATAAAAATCAAGAAATAGTGAATATAGCAACAAATAAGCAAAATGAAATTAAAGATAAAGCATTTGAACAAATTATAAATGAAGCTCAAACACAAATTAATAATCAAGATTATTCATCAGCACAGAAAAGTTTACAAAATTACAAGGATTTAGGAAATCAAACAATTCTAGATATGTATAATAATGTAACTAATGAAGTAAATAGAATTGAAGTGGAAAGAAAGGCGAAAGAGGCAGAAGAAGAAAGAAAAAGAAAACAAGCAGAAATAGATGCAAAGAAAGATAAAATAATTGTAGATACTGATGGTAAAAGAATATATAAAGTGTATATGGCTAGTAACAAATTTAGCATAACTGGAAATTTCAAAGGAAATGGACATTTTAGTGTAAAATTATTGGATGATAATCAAGATTTTTATGATTTATTGGTAAACGAAATAGGAGATTATGTTGTAAACACAAGCACAGACGTAGTAAAGGGAAACTATTATTATTTACAAATTGAATGTACTAGAGGAACTTGGAACTTAAGTTGGAGTGGAACTTATGGAAGTTAAAATACTTATTAATAATATTTCAAGAAAATGGCTCATATAAACGTTCGTGAGCCGTTTTTTATCTTTTAGACAATAAAGAAATACTATTTCGATTTTAAAATAGGTTGTAAACTATTCTAAAAAGCCGTTATTAAGCCCAAAAGTAGTGCCTTACTCTTCTATGTGAAAATTTTTTATTAGATAGAAAATTTATAAAATATTAAAATATGTAATAAAAAAATAGCCATTACTGAATATAAAATTAGAATTTTATATTAGTTCATTTATTCTTATTTTAATTTTTAGAGGTTGTTCAAATTATATGATATAAGTTGCAATGATTTATATTTATTGGCACAGGTTGATTATTATAATAATTTTTGAACTATACGAGAATTAGTAAATAAAAATTTTGTATGTTTGCTTGTTTTTTATTTAAAAATGTTGTATAGTGTAAAACATAGGAAATGAGAATAAGCGGAGTTGGTTGCCACCTTAACTCTTTGATGTATACATACTTGTTCCACAGCTATTTGTTGTGAGATTGACAGCGGAGGTGGTGCTATGGTAGAAACAATATTATTAATAATCATCAAACTACTTTTCTTTGGATTAGTAGGTGTAACTATCATAAATTTTGCCTTAGTCATCGTCATCGTGTATATACTACATAGGCAATAAAAAAATAAACCATTCTGCTTTTGACCGAGTGAATGGTTTATCTATTTGATTTCGGCAACCACTTTGTGGTTTTCTTCATTTCCTATACCTATTATACACAGATTTTCCATTTTTGTCAAATGAAATTTTTTATTCTTTGTATTTAATTTATGATAAAATCACCTTAAAAGTTTAGAAACGAATATTTCACCCTAGATGTATAAAAATAGAAAATATAGACAAA
>CAWVJG010000106.1:0-2522 GCA_963929465.1 Bacillota bacterium | reverse complement strand
AAATATAAAACCAGAAATTAATGTCATTGGTATGAATGTAGAAGAAGCTAATTTTGTGATTGATAAATTTTTAGATGATTGTGCTATTTCAAAATTAGAAACTGTTAGAATTATTCATGGTAAAGGTACAGGAAAACTAAAAAATGGAATTCATCAATTTTTAAAAACAAACTCTCATGTAAAATCTTTCCGACTAGGTACTTTTGGCGAAGGTGAAATGGGTGTAACGGTTGTTACATTAAAGTAACTATCTATAAAAATGTAAAGATAACATAGTTTGCTTAATTAAAGCGAATATTATAAATATTTTTTGAAATTCTCGGCTACCCTACATTACGTTTAACAAATTCTAAAAAGAAAACCATAACAATACCCGGAAACAGGACCCTTTATGGTTTTCTTTTAAGAATTTATAAAACTATTTCGGTCGCATTCGAATTGCTCAAAAATATTTATAATATTCGATTTTTTAATAAATAAATTCAAACCATTATCTTTACTAGAGATAATTACACTTTATTTCTTTTTACTTTTATCTTTATTTTCTTCTAAATTCTTTTTAGATAAATTCTTTTCAAACATATTTGTTATTCCAAATAAGGCTAATAAATATACTAATATAACCATTGGAATTGTCAATCTTCCGATTGGTATTCTTGCAATTGCCATAACGCTAAATAATAAGATTTGAGCTAAAGCCATAATTCCTATACTTTTTGCAATTACTTTAGCTATACTTAATTTATAATAACGAATTCCTAAATAAATTAATACTACAATAGCTGCAATTGCAAATGGAACAATATATGGTTTTATGATATCTCTTCCTCTTGTATGTCCTATGTTTTCCACTGTTGTATCCTCTGCTGTTATTTCTGTTCCATATTTTTCATTGATTTTTGTTATTAAATTACTTTTTTGTTCATCTGATATAGAAGTGGTTGTAATAGAAACAGAATCTTCAAAAACTTCTACCTTTTGTATCATAACTTTTTGATTTCCAAATACTTCATCTGTTATTTGTCTAATATCTGATATATTAAATTCTGTTTTCAAATATAATTCTACTCTTTGTGTGTCTTGATATTTTAAATCAAAGTTAAATCCTTTTACAGCAATCATGACAATTCCTGCTATGATTACCAATGCAATTAATATAATTTTTAGTTGCTTACTTTTTATGAATTCTTTCATCTGTAAATACCTCCTATTTTTCTGCTTTTACTTTTAACATTGTTGCTGTAATCAAATAATTATATAAGGCAATTAAAGCAATTCCCCAGAACATTACCATTCCAAAACTACTAATCGTTGTCCAACTTATAAAACAAAATACAATTACTGATATGCAAATTGGCATTAGTTTCATAAAGAATTCTTTGTAGCTTTCTTTTATTCCTTCTTTTACAGTTTCTAATTTTTTATTATCTTCACTTTTCTTAATTGTTGATAATATTTTATTAATAAATATATAGTTTAATATAACCGTTACAATAATTCCGACAATTCCTTGAATAGATACACTAACATTTGTATATCGAATTACTAATAGATATAAACTAATTAATCCAATAAATGAAATTACTGATAACAAACCATTAACTTTATATCTAATAATAAATATAACAAGTCCTACTAGAAGCACAATTCCAACAGCTATAGCTAAATATTCAATATGTGTATTTGTTATGTCTGACAAAACATATTCATTTGATATGACATCATATTGTATTGGCAATTTTCCTGAATCTAATACACTTGCAATTGATGATGCCTGTGATATATTGTCTTGTAAAGTACCTACATCTGTTGTTGAACTTCCCATTGATAATTGTAATTTACCATTTTCTATTGGTTCATCAAAACTTGTTGTCATGATTTCTTCATCATCAATTTTTAATGTAATTTCTTTTGCTGTTGATTCTGTACTATCTTCAGTTGAAGTTGTATTGTCTGTTGTTGTGTTTTCATTTTCTGTATTTGTTGTATTTTCTGTAGTTGTATTAGTATCTTCTGATGTTGTATTCGTAGTATCTGTAGATTCTACATATGTGTTACTGATATTTTCTAATTTTTTACTACCTTCTTTATTGAATTCAATATCTAAATACACAGTTGTTCCAGTTGATGTTGAAGAAGCTGATCCATACATAACATTTACTAATTTAATATCATTATTATCCATCAATACTTCTTTTGTTTCTGCGTCAATAATCTCAAATTTTCCAATAGTATTCATGTTACTTACAAAACTATCTGTACTTTCATTTTCTGGTATTTGAACTAAAATATCTCCTGTTTCATTATCTAGAGATATTTCATATTCTCCCACCCCTTGTGATTCTAATCTTTCAGCAATAATTTCTTTTGATTTTTCGTAATTTTCTACTGTTAAGACATCTTCACTATTATTGGGTACACTTTCTTTTGTATATCCATTTTCTGCTAACTGTTCATCTGTCATTTCTTCATCTGTTTCTACTTCATTTCCATCAGCATCTTTTATAACATCTGTACTTTCT
>CAWVJG010000105.1:0-4437 GCA_963929465.1 Bacillota bacterium | reverse complement strand
ATTAAAAAATATTATAGATAATACAGACGAAAAAGAATTAGTAAAAATCATAGAAGAAAGACAAAATGAATTAGTACCAAAACATATCACAACTGAAGACATGATTGCTTCTATTAACTATTTACTAAATTTATCACATGGATTAGGTGAACCAGATGATATTGACCACTTAGCAAACCGTAGAATTCGTTGTGTTGGTGAATTATTGCAAAATCAATTTAGAATTGGTTTAACAAGATTAGAAAGAGTTGTTCGTGAAAGAATGACTATTCAAGACTTAGATGTGGTAACACCACAAACATTAATTAATACAAAACCAATTACATCAGCAATTAGAGAATTCTTTGGAAGTTCACAATTATCACAATTCATGGATCAAACAAACCCACTTTCAGAATTAACACATAAAAGAAGAATTTCAGCATTAGGACCTGGAGGATTAACAAGAGATAGAGCAGGATTTGAGGTTCGTGATATTCACTATACACATTATGGTAGATTGTGTCCAATCGAGTCACCAGAAGGACCAAACATTGGATTAATTTCAGCATTATCATCATTTGCACAAATCAATGAATATGGATTTATTGAAACACCATATAGAAAAGTAGATCCAGAAACACATAAATTAACAGACATCGTAGAATATATGAGTGCTGATGTAGAAGACAATTATATTATTGCACAAGCATCAGAACCAATTAATAAAGATGGAAGTTTTGTTCATCCAAGAATTAGAGTTAGATTTAGAAATGAAGTTATCGAAGTAGACCAAGAAAAAGTACAATATGTAGATGTTTCACCAAAACAATTGGTTTCTATTGCAGCAGCTATGATTCCATTCTTAGAGCATGATGATGCAAAAAGAGCATTAATGGGTGCAAACATGCAACGTCAAGCTGTACCACTTATGATTACAGAAAGCCCAATTGTTGGAACAGGTATTGAATATAGAGCAGCAAAAGATTCAGGAATCTTAGTTTTAGCAGAAGATGATGGTGTTATCGAAAAAGTAACAGGAGATGCCATTACAGTTAAATATAATAATGGAAAAACAGTCGTACATAAATTACGTAAGTTTAAAAGAACCAATGGTGGTACTTGTATTAATCAAAAACCAATTGTAAAAACTGGTGAAAAGGTTAAAAAAGGAGATGCCATTGCAGATGGACCATCAACGAAAAATGGAGAAATGGCATTAGGTAAAAACGTATTAGTTGCTTTCTCAACATGGGAAGGTTATAACTATGAGGATGCTATTCTATTAAATGAAAGATTAGTAAAAGAAGATGTATTTACATCTATTCATATAGAAGAATATGATTGTGAATGTAGAGATACAAAACTAGGTGCAGAAGAAATCACAAGAGATATTCCAAACATTGGTGATGATTCTTTAAAAGACCTAGATGAAAACGGAATTATCCGTATTGGTGCAGAAGTAAGACCAGGAGATATCTTAGTTGGAAAAGTAACACCAAAAGGAGAAACAGAATTAACAGCTGAAGAAAGATTATTAAGAGCTATCTTTGGTGAAAAAGCAAGAGAAGTAAGAGATACATCATTAAGAGTACCTCATGGAGAAGCAGGAACCATTGTAGATGTTAAAATCTTTACAAGAGAAAATTCAGATGAATTAGGACCTGGTGTTAACCAAATTATTAGATGTTATATTGCAACAAAGAGAAAAATATCTGTTGGAGATAAAATGGCTGGACGTCATGGTAACAAAGGTGTTATCTCAAGAGTATTACCAGAAGAAGATATGCCATTTATGCCAGATGGTACACCAATTGATATCTTATTAAACCCTCTTGGAGTTCCATCTCGTATGAATTTAGGGCAAGTACTAGAAGTTCACTTAGGAGGAGCTGCAAAAGCATTAGGATGGCATGTATCTACACCAGTATTTGATGGTGCGACACAAGAAGATGTTGAAAAATTATTAGCAGAAGCTGGAATGAATAAAGATGGTAAAACAACACTATATGATGGTAGAACAGGAGAACCATTTGCAAGCCCAATTACAGTTGGTGTTATGTATATGTTAAAACTACATCACTTAGTAGATGATAAAATCCATGCTCGTTCAACAGGACCATACTCATTAGTTACACAACAACCTCTAGGAGGAAAAGCACAATTTGGTGGACAACGTTTTGGAGAAATGGAGGTTTGGGCATTAGAGGCTTATGGTGCATCATATACATTACAAGAAATGTTAACAGTTAAATCTGACGATGTTGTCGGAAGAGTAAAAACCTATGAAGCTATCGTTAAAGGTGAAAATGTTCCAGAACCAGGTGTTCCAGAAAGCTTTAAAGTATTAGTAAAAGAACTTCAATCTTTAGGATTAGATGTTAGATTATATTCTGAAGATAACCAAGAATTAGAATTAAAAGAAAACATAGAAGACGGAATTGAATATGACCCAGAAAAAGAAAAGAAATATCTAGCTGAAGATGAAGTGGTAGCAGAGGGAGACCTAGATGATGGTTATACAGAAGAGAGTACAGAGGACGATATTTTATTAGAAGATGAAAATGAATCATTAGACGACGGAAATGATGAGTTGTTTGAAGGATTAGATGATGAAGATGATGAGATGTTCTTTGGTAGTGATTTGGCAGGAGATAATTTGGATAATGATAATGACATTATTTAAAACGAACTAAAGTAAACGAATGAAAAGCAGCATCTAAAACGAACTAAATCAGGCATCTTACGTCGTTAATTCGAAAAAGAAAATGCTCGACGTACAAAAAGTACGCCTCCGCTTTTCTTTTCCGAATTGCCTAGTAATATACCTAATTTATTTCGTTTTGTGAATGAGAAAAAAATGTTTACTTTTGCTTCGTTTACGAAAGTGAATAAACAAAAATTACGTTGTTGGTTAAGAAAAGCAAATCCGTGGAATTACAAAAAAATGAAATGAAAAGGAGACTAACTATGCAAAAAGAATTAAGTGATTTTTTAAAAACAGTTTATGAGCATGGTAAAGTTAAAGATTTAAAAGAGGCTTTTGAAGAATATCCTGTCGAGGAAGAGTGGCATAAAGGGAAAATTGAAAATGTATTAAAGGAAAATAAATATTAGTGAGAGTAATGATGATTTAAATGAAATTAGATTTGAGGAGGAGGTCTTATGAAAAGTTCAAATAAGAAAAATAATGAGGCTATAATCCAAATTCAAAAATTGACAAAACCAATTTTTGAAGAATATGGGGTAGAAAAAGCATATGTTTTTGGTTCTTATGCAAGAGGAGATTATGACGAAAATAGTGATATAGATATCATCATAGTAGCCAAGAATATAAAGAGTTTATTAATTATAGGGGCTATTTTAGAAGCATTAAAACAAGTTCTAAAAAAAGAAGTGGATTTAATAGAAGAAGAATGTTTTAAGGAAGACGAGATGGATGAATTAGAACAAGAATTCTATGATACAATAAAAAAAGAAAGAGTGATGATATATGGATAAAAGAGATGTTACAATATTAAAACACATGCTTAAATACTGTAATGAAATAGAAAAAACAATCAATCGTTTTGGAAATGAAATAGAGAATTTTAAAAAGGATAATGACTACAAAGATTCACTTTCAATGAAAATATTTCAGATTGGTGAGTTAGCAAATCATTTGACAGATGAATATTTAGAAATGACAAAAAATGAAATCAATTGGAATGCAATTAGAGGTATGAGAAATAGATTTGCACACGGATATGGAAAGATGGATTCAGATAAAATTTTCTATACAGCAATTGATGATATACCTGTGATAAAAGCATTTATATTAAAAGAATTAGAAAAATACAATTAATTGAATAGATTCTAAAAGAAAAGGAGCGACTTAGAAGGAATTGCAACAGCGGTGGTTAGAGCTCTTAACTGTTTTAGAATTATCAAAAAAAGTTCTAAAGTGATAAACAAAAGTCAACAAGAAAAAATATGTCGTTAATACGAGAAAATGGAGGAAATATGGCAACATTTGTAGAAAGAATAGATGGTGAATCTGATTATACAAAAGTATTTAACGTAATAAAATTAGGATTTAAAGATGGAGAAATTTTTAATAGACAATTAGTAACTGAAAAATTTATGCAACATTATGGAATAGACGATAGAGGAGAAGCAAATCGTATTATTAAAGAACAACTAAAAAGAGTTATCGACAATTTAGCTTCTTATTCAAAAGTGAAACGATTATCTAATGGACAATATATATTATGTTTAAAAAAGAAATCAAAAGAAGAACAGACACATGAAAATAAAGAAATGATAATATAATTGAATAAATTCTAAAAAGGAAAGGGGCGACAGGAAGGAATTGCACCAGCGGTGGATAGTCCTCTTCACCTGTTTTAGAATTACCCAAGTGAACATTAGGGACGTGCCAAATCGTTCAAAAATTGAACAAAAGGGACAGACCTAAAT
>CAWVJG010000104.1:0-2925 GCA_963929465.1 Bacillota bacterium | reverse complement strand
TTTTGAGGGATTTTGGGGACGGACTCATTTTTCCCTTTTTGATGGAATTAAAAAGAAAAAATATAGAATATAAAAAATGAAACGATTTTGCGTATCTAAATTTGAATGACTTTATATTCTATATTTTTCTAGTTTTCTAATATGAAAAAAGGGAAAAATGAGTCCGTACCCAAATCCATCCAAATCTCCGAAACAGAAATGTCTCCAATTGGACAAAATAACATCTCCAATTGGACAAAATAACAAAAAAGTATGTACTTTTTTTGAAATTTATGCTATAATATATGTAGTGGTAATTTTAGTATTTTACGGAGGTAAAAGATATGTTTGAAAGTAAATATAGTAAAGTATTAACCGTAATATTAATAGTGGTAATTATAGCAATATTAGGGTTACTAGGATTTTTAGGATATGATTGGTACCAAAAATATTATTTAGAAAATCAAGCATCAGCATTTGTTGAAAATTATACAAATGATGCATCAGGTACAAAGTCAAGCGATACAAATACAGTTTCAGATGATAATAATACTGAAGCAGTAACTAACCCAATTGATAGTATAGAAAGAACAAATACAGTATCTGGATCTTCTGGAAATGAAATGCCAACATATAAGGGATTTAATGTTGTAGGAACAATAGAAATACCAGCAATTGACTTAGATTATCCAATATTACAAAAAGTAAATAAAAGTTCACTTGAAACTTCAGTAGCATTTTTATATGGTGCAGGTATTAATCAAGTAGGAAATTCAGTTATTGTTGGACATAACTATAGAAATGGATTGTTCTTCTCTAACAATAAAAAGCTAAATATAGGAGACACTATATATGTAACAGATAACTCAAAAAATAGATTAACTTATAAAATTTATGATAAATTTGAAACAACTCCAGAAGATGCAAGTTTCTATTCGAGAGATACTGCTGGAATACCAGAAATTACATTATCAACTTGTAATGATGATAGTAGCAAGAGGTTAATTATATTTGCTAGAGCAGAATAAGTAAAAAACAAATAAATGTATATGAAAAGAACATTAGATTTTCGTCTAATGTTCTTTTTTGTATTATTGCATTGTTTGATTTCCAGGAAGGAAATAATCAACAACACCATAAATTAAAGCACCGATTATAGCAGCCATCCATGATATAGTATAACCAGCTACGAAAAATTGTATAACATATAAAGTAATTGCAGCTAGTGCAAAACCTACAAATCCTTTACCGAAAGGACTGGCATGTAGACCTGTAAATTTAACAATTAAATAGTCTATAATACTTAAAGCTACAGCAGCTATAATAAGTGTAGCAAAATTATTAATACTAAAACCTGGTGTAAAGAAAGCAGTGACAGCTAATACGATAGCAGCTGTTACCAATCTACCAACTATCTGCCATACTGTTGATGTTCCTGTTCTAGTATTGGTTCCTCTTGCTTCTGACATAATAGATAACCTCCTTAGTCTTTTTACATAATAAAAACTTATATTTTTATTATGCAAAACAATATTAATCATCATGTATTTTTTTAGGTTCTAAAAATAGTATTTACAGAAAAAAAATAATTATTCAAAAGGAAGTATAAAAGTATTGAAAAATGTAAAAAATAAGCATATGAATAAAAAATGAAGGTGTTTGTATGTTAATAACTTTTTTTAGATCAATTGTTTTATACATAATTGTATTAATTGTGATGAGACTAATGGGAAAAAGAGAAATTAGTCAAATGCAACCATTTGAGTTAGCTATTTCCATTATGATTGCAGACTTAGCATCTATTCCAATGACAGAAATTGGAATTCCTATATTTAATGGAATTGTACCAATCTTAGGATTATTGTTAATGCACCTAGTTATTTCTGTTATTAATATAAAAAGTATTACTTTAAGAAAATTTATTTGTGGAAAACCAAGTATATTAATTTATAGAGGAAAAATTGATGAAAAGGTTTTAAAAAAAGAAAGATTTACCATCAATGAATTACAAGAAAGACTTAGAAGAAATAACATTTTTAATTTAGGAGATGTAGAATATGCTATATTAGAAACTAGTGGGGAAGTAACGGTAATTCAAAAACCAGAAAAAAGGGGAACCACTCCAGAAGATTTTCAAATTGTACCAGAATATGAAGGAATTCCATATGACTTAGTAATTGATGGAAAAGTGTTATATGAAAATTTAGAAAAGCTAGGTAAAAATGAAAAATGGTTAGAAAAACAACTAGTACCTTTTAAAATGAAACCAGAAGAGGCGCTGATTGTGACAATTGATGGAAAAAATCAAATTTTCTGCCAAAAAAAGGAAGGAAAAAAAGGTTAACATGGTAAAAGAATTTTTTATTTGTACAATTATCCTTATCTTAATATTTATTGGAAATGGAATTACACAAGGATATAGTAGAAGTTCAATAGAAAATATTAATGAAAAATTAGCAAATTTAAGAGAAGAAATGAATAAAGAAGAAATGAATCATGAAGAGATAGTAAAAAAAGAAGAAGAGATTGATAAAGAATGGGAAGAAATGTTTTCAAGACTGGCTTATTATATAGAACATGAGGAACTTGAAAAAGTTTCAAAAAATTTGGAAAATACAAAAACCTATATAAAGTTGAAAGAATATAATAATGCAATAAAAGAAATTAATGAAGGAATTTATATATTAAATCATATCGAAGATAAATATTCTTTTAATTTACAAAATATATTTTAATATTCAGTGTGTCCCATTGGGGACGTTTCTGTTTAGGACATTTTGAGGGATTTTGGGGACGGACTCAATTTTCCCTTTTTTAATATTAGAAAAACTAGAAAAATATAGAATATAAAGTCATTCAACAATTTTGTATAAGCTAAATTTTCATAGAAATTCTACAAGAAAAACATGAGCCTCTCTCATTGTTGCTGTAAATCTTAAGCAAAAT
>CAWVJG010000103.1:0-7676 GCA_963929465.1 Bacillota bacterium | reverse complement strand
ATGTTAATTTATATCCATTAATCATTTCTTTCAGTTTTTTGGTTTGCTCTTTTACTTCCATACTTTTCACACCTTTTCAAATTCTTTCTATTTCAACTCATTATACTTTTCACTCACAATTTTATAAAGCTCTTTTGCCCCATTACTTAATTCTCTCTCATCTACTTCACCAATTTTATATCTTTCGTATCCTAAACACTTGTCAGGTTCTGCTATTGTTAATTCCCCACTTTTTAAAATTCCTTTATATACCAAATATACCCAAGGCTGTTCTTTATCATATCTATTATCAAATGTAGTTATCATCATCTTTTAGAATTTCTTTTAGTTCTTTCATATCTTTTACTTCTAGAATATATAATTGCATTTTAATCCTCCATATTTATCACATTATTTTTATTAGATTATATGCTTCTTTTATTTTATACTTGAATTCTATCATATAAAAACAAAAAAAGGAAGTATCCTTTTTGACACTTCTTTTCTTATTTTACATAAAGCACTTTCCATAGTTTATTTACAATATTTTTCAATTAATTTTTTATATTGTTCCACTAGTTGATATAAACTTTCTGTTGTAATATATTCGTTTACTTCATGAGCAGTTACTGGTCCTGCACCTAATATAATTCTATTATTTTTTAAAAAACTTGCTTCTGTAATGAAATTACATGTTTTACTATAGTTTTCTATTTTATTCCAAAATGGTGATAATCTATTCAATTCTTCGACTTTTGCTTTATATTTTACTTTTAGCATTTCTATTGTTTTTATAATTTCTTGCTCATCCTTTTTATCTACAATTCGAAAATCAACTAAAAATTCACATGAACTTGGTACTGAATTAATTGCACTTCCTCCTTGTATTTTTCCAATATTCATTGTTGAATAAGGAATTTCAAAATTAGAATTCACATTACATTTTATATAATTTTGATAAAATAAATTTAATTCATTGATAAAAGAGATTGCCATCATAATTGCATTTTTTCCTTTTTCTGGTGTACTCGAATGTGTTTTTATCCCTTTAAATGAAACCTTATATTCTATTAATCCTTTACTCCCTACAATAAGTTCGTTATTTGTAGGTTCACCAATAATCATTGTTTTAGGAAATTGTTTTTCATAATTAACTACATCTTTAATTCCGCCAAAGCTAATCTCTTCATCATAAGTAAAATACATTTTTATTCCTTTATTCAATTTATTAAAATCAATTTGAGAAATAGCTGTCATCATCGCTGCTATCCCTGATTTCATATCGCAAACACCTAATCCATATATTCTATTATCTACTTTTGTTAAATCAAATTTGGGATATTTCCAACCATCAGTATATTCAACTGTATCTGTATGCCCTAAAAATCCTAGCCCTATATCATTATGATTGCTCATTATTAAAAATTTATCTCTTTTTTCTGTTTTTAGACCTATCGAATTCAATGTATCTTCTATATAGTCTAGTATTTTTTTATTATCTTCATCCTGAATCGTATTACATTTTACTAAATTACTTAATACTTCTTCCACATCTAACATTTTTATTCATCTCTTCCCTTCTCTTTTGAGTCATTCCTACTTGGGTTAGTCATTTTTATTGCTTCTCTTAAACTCGCAAGATTCAAATCTCCTAAATCTATCTCTAAAAATATATTTTGCATTGTTTCTGTTAATCCATTGACTCTTTCTCTTTCAACACCTTGGTATGCATTTGGAATTTGTCTAAATCCTATTCTCCTAGCGATATTATAAGACATAGAACCTCTTTCTAATGTTCTCATATACAATTTGTCATATCCCATTGCTTTAGATTGCATAACACCATATAACATCAGTTGATTACCTAATCCTCTTCTTCTATATTTGTCTAATACTGCAACATCGGCTAAATACATAATATTTTCATCTTGAAAATGAACAGGTTGATCCTTTTTTACTCCTCTTTCTAGTGCAATTAGTCCAATACATTTTTCTTCATTATATGCACCATAAATATATCCTTTCTCTTGATACTCTCTAAAAATTTCTTCTAATTCTTCTTCTGTATATTGTTCATTATATGGTGGTCCTGAAAATACCATATATACTTTTTTAAAATCTTCTACATCTGTAAGTTCTTTAATTGGTTTGCTCATTTTTTACCTCCCTATTATGTTTGAAAAATAGATATGAAAAAAGACTACATGTCAATTGTCATAAAATTCCTACATATAGTCTTTAAACATATCTATCATAATATTTTAAACTATCGTAGGTATAGCTATTTTAGCCTGTATCTACGCATGTCCCTAATTTGCGAAAATTACAGACTCCCACGATGATGATGTAATTCATTTGAAAATGTTTTTGATTCCCTACCTGTTTTCTTTTTTTACATAATAATATTAACATAATTCCCTAAATTTGTCAAATCTAATATATTTTTTTATTCCTTCATATTTAACTCTTTTATCTTCTCAATACTTTTTTATAAAGTTTCTAACTTCTACCTCTTTGTTCATGATTATACTTATCAAAATGTACAGTTTCTTTGTAGCTCTTTAATTCTTTATCTGGAATTCCTTCTCCATCATCTTTATATCCTAAAGATAATAATGCTACTAATTCTATATTATCTGGTAGCTTTAATATTTCTCTAGAAATTCTTTTATCGTCTACATGTTTTTCATGATATAAAAAACAACTTAAAACACAAGCACCAATACCAAAGCTTTCGGCTACTAATATCATATTCTCAATAGATAAAGCAGAGCTTAATATATATTCTTTATATTTAGGGTCATTGTCCTTATTGGCTAATACTGCAATAATAACAGGAGCATCTTTTATAAATTGCCTATCTTCATATTGTAATGCCAATTGTTCTTTAATCTTTTAATCCTCTATAACAATATATTCTGTTACTTGACAATCTGGTTTTGGTTTACCTCCAAATGGTGCATGTCTTCCACAATTTATGATTGTTTCTATTATATCTTTTGGTATTTTTTTATTTATATATTTTCTGTGACTTCTTCTGTTTATAATTAAATTGATTATTTCATTATTAGCTTTTTCCATAAAGTTTTTATCTCCTTTTTCAAAATTATTCATAGTTTCCTCCTGTTGATTACCTCCATCTATATTTTTAATATCGTTTTTTTCTTTACTTATAAATTAGAAATTCCTCGTATTTCTATACGAGGAACATGTATTCTTTCGTGCCGGTACACAATATATCATATTGCACGGCAAATGTATTCTAAATACATTATAATATATATTATGCATTTAAGTCAAGAAAAATACTCAAACTTTTATAAACATTTTTTTCATCTTAACATCAATCAAATTTAAATTTTCATCGGACAATTTTATTCCTGATAATATATCGAATTCTGTTTTTGGATCATAAATTCTTTGCTTACTAACTACTCTAATTTGATTTATTATAGCAATACTACCATATTTCATTTTTTGAAGTTCTTTATTAATTTTTTCAGCAAGCTTTAATTTTTTAAATGCTTCTGCTATATTATTCTTTAGCTCATTAGTTTTCATAAAAATTTCATATGTTGTTGCATTATTTTCTATTAATCTTTTTGTTTCTATCAATAATTTGTTTTTATTTTCTTTAATTTCTATTTTATTATCTTCTATCAATTTATTTGATTTTTCTATTAGTTTATTATAAATATCATTTCCCAGTATAATAGAGTTTTTATTAATTTTATCTATCTTTTGAGAAGATAATGGAATCACTGTAACTACTGGAGAATTTCTATTATTTTTCTTATCTATAACAACGCAATAATGTAATCCTCCCATCTCACTTCCAATATTAAATCCTAGATTAACCTTAATGATATCTCCTCTTTCATATGTCTTTAAATTTATAGGATTAAAATTTTTTTCATCTTTAATATACTTTATATAATCCTTTAACCAATATGAAATCAGATTGACTTTCTTTATATTAGTATTATTATCTATTTCTAAACAATTATCTAAATAATCTGTCATCATTTTTATTGCTTCATTTTTGTTTTTTATTACATCTTCTTTATTCAATAAATTTCCTCTTTTCTATTATTGTGTACGAACATTTGTATTGTATCATGTTATCTGAATATATTCAATCATTTTTACAAAATTTGTAAAATATTTTTATATGTTATTTTTTTATTTTCTCCTATAAAGTTTCTATTTTTATATTCTAGTTTTTTTAAAAAATAAAGCACTTATCAAAGTACTTTATTTATAATTGTTTTTCAGCCTCATTTTTATTTCTTTTAAAATCAAATCTATACATGCCAACAATTGTAGATATTGTCATTAACAAATCTGAAATTGCTGCCGTATAAGCTTGACATACAATGTCATATATAATCCATAATAGTATATTTGCTAATGATATTCTTCTTATATTTTTTTCTTTATCTTGTATTATCGTTATAGTATACAATATTGAACATATTATAGGAAGAATATCTATTATACTACTAAATGTAATTGCACCTAATATAATGGATATAACTATGTATATTCCAATTATTACCTTTGGTACTGGTTGTTGTTTCTTTTCAAAAATTTTATTGATAAATGTTTGTATGATTGCAAACAAGCAAATTATGGCACCACTATAACTTTGTAGCAAAATAAAATTTATTGCAGAGAAAAGGTTTGCTAAAATAAACATGAGAATGATTTGTTTTTTATTTTTCATTTGCATTGAAAGAACATTTGCTATAATAACTAATATTCCAAAAAACTGGGCAACTATAAACATGATTATTTTCTCCTTTTTAATTTATAAAAACTATTTTTTTAAGTAATAATATACAACACATAAATCTTCAAATCCAAACTTTTGATACATTTTATGAGGATAAAATCCTTGTTCTGTTTGTAAATAAGCAGTATTGATATTTTTAGACTTACACATTTGCAATTGTTGTTTCAATACTTCTTTGCCAATCCCTTTATTTCTATATGCTTCCTTTATAGCCAAACTATAAATTCCATAAATTTTATGATTATAAAGACTTTGAGTGGTTCCAACTATCTCATCATCTACTTTTATATAATAAAATTCATTTTCTATATCACTATACATTTTCTTATAATTTATATAGCCTTGTCTATACCCCTCATCTAAATCTCCATAAGGATCATCTTCATTATCTGTTTGATAGCAAGACATCACACAATCAGCATATTGTTTCATATCTGTTGCTAATTCCAATTTCACATCAAAATTACAATTTGTATTTATATTATCTAATTTTGAAAAATCACGATAAATTTGCCATGCTTCTATTGAAATTAATTCAAATTTATCTGTTGTAAAATATTTATCTTTGTTTTTATACAGTTCTTTCATAAATGGAATTAAATATACTACTGTGGTTCTGTTTTTCTCGCTAAAAATATTATCTGCTTCATTGATAATACTTTCAAATTCTTGATTATCTTTAACATCAAAATTTGAAATAAAATTACTATAACAATCTTTTATATTTGGATTATATGTAATTTCATAATTATCTTTATGAATAACATTAAAATCTAGCCCTTCAAATCCTTTGATGTGTAAATTATATATTTCTTTCACTAACTCTATATCCATTTTTATATTCCTCTCTTTATATTATTTTTTATTAAAATTAATTGCGTTAATTCAAATATTTAAATTTTTTAGCATTTCATAAATTTCTGTTACATATTTTCCATTACTTTGCTTGGAATTTTTTCCCATTACTTCCTCACCATCTTTGAGCTTACAAAAATCTTCAAATTCTGAAATTGCCAAATCTATATTATTTTCGTTAATTTTATCTTTAAATATTTGTTTTGCGGTATGTATATATCCTCTCTCACAACAACCTGCCATTGCTTTAAAATATGATTTCTCTGGTAAATCCGATTTTTTGTATAGTTCCATTGCCATTTCATCAGTTACTGGTTTAGGATTAACAATTATAATCTTATTTGTCCTGAATACGCCATGTGGTGCTGATTCACTTGGACAATCAACAATTTCACTACCTTCTGGAATGATTACATCATAGATTGTATCTCCTCTTACTAGCCATCTTATTATTTTATCTTCTGTTGAAAAATTAAATCCTCCCATATTTTTGGCATCTAAATCATTTGGATTCCAATATTCTGCAACATTAACTTTTCCAATTTTATATTCAAATCCATTTACACCAGATTTATTTCCAAACATTACTTTTACATACTTATTGTTCATAAATTTTTTACCTCCTAGGAGAAATCTCGCTTCGCGAGAACTTTTTTCTACTTTTCTAATTTAACTATATATAAGTTCTCGAAGAACAGTGTGTTAAAATTTTGTATGGTATTTCTCAAAAATTTTTATCATCTTATCCATTTGACTAACATTATATTTAATTTCTCCTATAGACTGTATAATTTCACTTTCAGCTAGTTCTATTTCCTCTTGTTCATAACTGTTCTCAATACACAATGACCTCTTAAAATTATAATTTAACCAACCAAGACCATCATAAATATCCGCATACATCAGTTTTTCAATATTTGTATCAATTTCTTTTTTGACATATTTTTTATAATGATTTACTACTATTTCAAATTTATTATAATCTAAATTTTCTACATCTCCACCAGACCAATACCAAGCAACTTGTATTAATTCAATAGTTGGATTGATATATCCACTGGCTTCCCAATCTATAATAAATGGTTTATAATCTCGCCATATTACATTTTTTCTATTAAGATCAGTATGACTAATAATCAAATTTTCATTAGCACATTTTATTGCTTCATTTGCTTTTTTATTTAATTCATATAATAATTCAATATTTTGCTCTAAAATATGGAGATAATCTTTGTTTTCTTTCTTTGCCAATTCTAAATATGTATTCCAGTCAAATTGTTCTATATTAATCTTTTTTCTTTCATTATTTTCAATTTTCGAAAAATCAATATTATGAATTTTAGCTAAAGTTTCTCCTATTATTTCACAATGTTTTTCTGTTATTTCATCAGCTTCCAAGGTTTTACCTTCTATCCAATCAAACACCATGAAATATCTATTGTTTATTTTTTTTATAATATCATTGTTCTTAAATTTAATAGCTCCGACAGCTGTTATACCATTTTCTTTTACAATATCAGTTACTTTCTCTGAAAATATAAAATTTGAATATGCATCTTGTCTTTTCATAACTCCTGAATTCAGTTCTTTTATTGCATATATTCCTTTATTGGTTACTACTTTATACATTCTATGAGATAATCCACCTGTTACTTTAGTTATACTTTTTACCAATGTTCCTAATTCTTCTTCTCTTATAAAAATTTCTATGTCTTTTTGTAATTCAATCTTATCAATATCCTTCAAGTATAAGGTATATTCACTAGGATCAAACTCATCTCCATGTCCTTTATCTATTGCTTCATTAAATCCTAATTTAAAATATATATGTTTTGCTATTTCATTGTCATCTTCTACACCTATTGTAAATTGTGTATATCCTTCTTTAAGTAAATATTCTATACAATAATTAATTAATTTTTGTCCTAATCCTTGTCCCTGATATTTTTTATCCACTCTGAATGCTTGTAAATATACTCTTTTATTTGGTATTGTTTCTGTTTCCAATTCATCATTTTTATAACTAACTGTTATTTCTCCAATAACC
>CAWVJG010000102.1:0-11002 GCA_963929465.1 Bacillota bacterium | reverse complement strand
ATTTTTGTTTTTAAAGATTATTGAAAATCATTACTAATTAATAAAATTATTTATTAAATTTTTAATTTGTTAGACATTTTGTTAGATAGACAAAAAAATAACAACTCTCAATTTCTTGAAAGTCGCTATTTTGTTTGGCTGGGCTGGCTAGATTCGAACTAGCGCATGCCAGAGTCAAAGTCTGGTGCCTTACCGCTTGGCTACAGCCCAATATATATGGGGTGGAAGATGGGACTCGAACCCACGGTCTCCAGTGCCACAAACTGGCGCGTTAACCAACTACGCTACATCCACCATAGTTTACGTGCACCTTTTGATTAGCACATTAACTATTTTAACCTATTTCACCCCATCTTGTCAACCATTTTATGAATTTTATTTTATTTTTTCCAATTTTTTTATTACTATTCATCCTAAAACACATTATAAAATGCATTATGTCAGTCTTTTTGTAGTAAATCTTTTTATAATGTATTTGGTCTAATAGACTACATAGTAATATTTTCGTTATTATTGAACAGTTGTCATACTACTTGGATCTATTCCATATTGTTGATATAGCCATGTCATATAATCAAATGGTGTCAATGTTTCTGGTAATCCATAATCAATTCCATTTGTTTCCACTCTAATAGATGTTATAACTGGAGGATTTACTGGTGTACTTACTTCTGTATTTCCAGTTGTTTCTGCATCATCTGCTGCTTTTACTTCAATACCTTCTATTTGATGCACAATATCCATACCTTCTATCACTTTACCAAAAGATGTATATTGACCATTTAATCCTGTGTTTTCAGCAGTCATAATAAAGAATTGAGAACTTCCTGAATTATATGATTCTTCTGTCAATGATGAAGAATAACTGGTGTAATCAGATCTTGCCATTGCTACAACACCTTCTTCAAATTGTAATTTGTTATCCACACCACTTGCTATAAATTCACCTTTTATTGTATATTCTGTATCATCACCATCATCTTTTAAATCACTTGTTGTTGCTAATCCTGTTCCATCTCCATTTTTATCTCCACCTTGAATCATAAAATCTTTTACGATTCTATGGAATGTTAGTCCATCATAAAATCCTCTATTTGCTAGTGCTACAAAATTGGCTACTGTTTCTGGTGCATATTCTGGATATAATTCAAATTTAACCGTTCCAAAATTTTCTACTTCCATTGTTGCAACAGGTCTTGTAACTTCCATTGTTGCATTTCTATAATATCCATAACCAATAACTCCTATTAAAACAATTAAAATAATTAAGGCAACTATCCATATAATATTTTTTAATTTTCCCATTTAACTCACTTTTCCTTTCTTTTATCTTTTGAAACATTTAAAGCATGTCCCTCACATACATTAAACATTTCTTGTTCTGTTCTTTTCGTTTCATATTGGAACGATTGGGTACGTCCCTTATAACATATTATCAAAAACAAATTGTTCTTGCATTCTTTTTAATGATTGCTTAATCGTTCTAGCTCTTACTTCTCCAATACCATCAACTTCATCTAAGCTTTCAATATCTGCTGCCAATATGTGCTGAAATGATTTAAAAGAATCTACTAAATTTTCTACAATATTGTTTGGCATTCTTGGTACTTTACTTAAAATTCGATATCCTTTTGGATAAACAGCAACTTCATCATAATTATCAAAATATTCATATCCTAATAATTTTGCAATAGAAGACTCTTTTAACAAATCTTCATATTCTAAGTCTTTTAGTTCTTCTAAAATTTTTTCAGGAGATTTTTTCTTTTTTACAACATAATCTTTTATTATCAAACCTTCCTCTTTATCAAGTCCTCCAATTAATTCATCCAGTTGCATTTTTACTAATCTTCCATCATCTCCAAGCTCATAAATCTGTCTTTGTATTTCTTCTACAATTCGCATAACCATTTCTGCTCTTTGAATGGCAAGTACAACATTTTGCAATGTTACTATATCATTAAATTCATATTCATTCAATATGTTTAGTTTATTATCAAATACTTTTTTATATTTTTCTAATGTTTGAATTGCTTGATTTGCTTTATTTAATACAACATCTGTGCCTTCTAAAACATATCTATCATTTCCTTTGAAAACAGTAATGATATTTCTTCTTTGTGAGATACTAATGACTAACTCTCCTGTTTGTTTTGCCGTTCTTTCTGCTGTTCTATGTCTTGTTCCTGTTTCTGTTGTCTGGATTTCATGTTCTGGAATTAATTGTGTATTGGCATATAGGATTTTTTTCATATCTCCACTCAAAACAATTGCTCCATCCATTTTTGCCAATTCATATAATTTGGACGATGTATAATCTTCATTAATAACAAATCCACCATCTACAATTTCTTTTATTACTTCATTATTGTCTGTAATTAATAATAATGCTCCTGTCTTTGCTCTTAATATATTTTCCAGACCATCTCGTATCGGTGTCCCTGGAGCTATTAATTTTAAAACAGATGTAATATTATCTTCTTTTACCTTTTTCAAAATTAATCTCCTCTCTTAAATAGTTGTCTTATGATTATTCAAATCTAAATATATTTAGATTTGAAATATTCAGCACACTACTTTAATCCAATCTTTTTCATTGCTTCATTTATATTGCTGACACCTATTATATCTAATTTATATTTTTCTTTCAAGTCTTTTTTATTAGATTCTGGAATAATACAACTCTTAAATCCCAATTTTTCCGCTTCTTTCAATCTTTTGTCAATTAAATTAATTCTTCTGACTTCTCCTGTCAAACCGACTTCTCCGATAATCACCATATCTTTTGGAATTGCCACATTTTTAAAACTTGAAACTACTGCCATCATCATCCCTAAGTCAATAGATGGTTCATTTACTCTTATGCCTCCTACTAAATTCAAATAAACATCTTGACTTCCCAACATGATACCTGCTCTTTTTTCTAAAACAGCAATTAATAAGGTAAGTCTATTATAATCTGTTCCATTTGCTGTTCTTTTAGGAAATCCAAAAATACTTTGCGTAGTTAGAGCTTGTAATTCTATCAAAATTGCTCTTGTTCCTTCTATGCTAGACACAATACAAGAACCTGCTGGATTATCTTCTCTTTCTGAAATTAAAATATCTGATGGATTTGTAATTTCACACATGCCTTCTTCATTCATTTCAAACATACCAATTTCATTGGTTGAACCAAATCTATTTTTGACACCTCTTAACACTCTATATGAGAAATATCTTTCTCCTTCCAGATATAACACCGTATCCACCATATGTTCTAAAACTCTCGGACCTGCAATATTTCCCTCTTTGGTTACATGTCCTATAATAATTGTCGTAATCGCTCTGGACTTACAAACTCTCATAACTTGAGAAGTAATCTCTCTTACTTGGCTAACACTTCCAGCCGCTGCCGAAATATCCTCTGAATACATAGTTTGAATCGAATCAATAATGACAAGTTTAGGATTAATTTCTATAATCGCTTGATTCACAACATCAATATCTGTCTCTCCTAAAAATAAAATATCATCATTGTTAATCCCTAATCTATCTGCTCTCATTTTAATTTGTTCTGCTGATTCTTCTCCTGAAACATATAAAACCTTTCCTTCACCTTTTACTTTATCACATATCTGTAAAATTAAAGTAGATTTTCCAATTCCAGGTTCTCCACCAAGTAGCACAAGAGACCCTTTTACAAGTCCCCCACCTAATACTCTATCTAACTCTCCAAAGCCTGTTGAAGTTCTCAATGTTTCTTTTGCCTCATAAGAATTTAATTTTTGTGGCTTATTTTCACTTTTGGCTAAATCTTTGTGTCCACCTGCTTTGGTTTCCACTACCTTTTGTTCATAAAATGTATTCCAGCTATTACAAGTAGGACATTTTCCAAGCCATTTACTAGATTCATTTCCACATTCACTACATACAAAAATCGTTTTACTTTTTGCCATTTTGTCCTTTTGGGGACGTTTCTGTTTGGGACATTTTTATATTAAGTCCTTGTCCCCTTCCTCCTTTCATTTGTTTGCTCTTCTGTCCTTTTTGTTCTTTTAGAAACATTTTTGTCCTTTTGGGGACGTTTCTCTTTGGGACATTTTTATTTGTTATTTTGTAAAATCTCTATTGGGGATATTTTTTCTTTCTATTTTACTATTTCATAATTCTTTCAAGAATTTTTCTATTCATTCCTAATACTCTTGCCAATTGTGCTTTTGATACACCTTTAATGATTTTTAATTTTTGTAATGCTTCATTTCTAGTTTTTCTATCATATGACAGTATACTTCTTACATCTTCTATATTCAATATTTTTTGAACCTTTTTCTTTGCTTGTTCATCTGTTATTTTATCAATACATTCATATTCTACTTCTTCATTTATGAAACACGTCTCATAACTGTGAAAAATAATAAAATTTTCTATAGCTTCTTTTTTATTTGGACCAAATATTGATAAAACTAATTCTGAATTTATAATCTTTTCATCATAAATAAATTCTTTATAACTGCTCCATTTATAATCCTCTGTATTTGAAATTTTAGCTTTAAGTGGATTTTGATGTATATATCTACATAATCCACATAGATATTCTTTTGTTTCAACATTTTTGCTTAAAAATCGATTTTGGAATAAATGTCCCACTTTATTATACTTTTTTGCAAAATAACTTGCATATGATATTTCCATACTTTGTATAATTTTAGAAAGTTGCATATTTTTATCATAGACAACTAAATGTACATGATTGCTCATTAAACAATATGTAAATATATCATATTGATATTTTTCTTTTAAAATTTTAACGATTTTTAAAAATTTGTAATAGTCTTGTTCATCTAAAAATATATCTTGTCTATCATTTCCTCTTAAAATGATATGATATACTTTTGTACTACTAATTTTTCTTGCGACACGGGGCAATTTTCATCTCTCCTTACTTTATTATTTTATTGCTTGCCCCTAAAAACAAAAAAAGTATAGCATATTTCTCTTTATTTTGCTATACTTTTAAAATAATTTTCTATTTTACTTGTGTAATTGTTGCTACTCAATCTTAACTACATTTTTATTATTGAAAAACTCTACATAAGCAACCAAACAAACTTGGCGATTGTATCAAAGTAGCCTTTATGTTCAAAGATAAATCTTTTGACACGAGTAATTGCAACACACAGGACGTAAAAGCATAAAAATGTCCCAAACAGAAACGTCCCCAAAAGGACATTTTATACTTCTGCTTTCTTTTTACCAAATGGATTTTTCTTGAATAATAAGTCATGTATTTTTTTCCAAGTAACTTCTTGATGTAAGAATTCGTTTATTTCATTTTCTACTTTTTGTTGATGTGGTGTTAATTCTATTTTTATTTCTTTATTCCAATCAATTTTTTCAAACCAGAAAGCTTTGAATCTTTCCCATAGTCCTTGTTTTATCGGTAAGTTTTCCCCATTAGATACTTGAACTTGCTCTTTTTCTTCTACTTGTCCTTCTTGAACTTGCTCTTGTTCTTTTTCTTGTACTTGTTCTTCTTGAACTTGCTCTTGTTCTGCTTGTACTTTCTGTTGTTCTAGTACTTGTTTTTCTTGTGTTTGCATTTGCTGTTTCTCTTTTTTTACTTCATCTTGCACTTGAACTTTTTCTACTTCTATATTTTCTTTATTAAATTGGATTCCTTCACATAAATTAATTTCATCTCTGATATCTGCCATTGAAATTTCTCCTTTGTAATCTATTATCTCTATTATATTAGTTGTACTACAACTTACTCTATTTATCAATATTTTTTATTTCTTTTTTTGTTAAATCTCTATTACAAAATAGTTACATTTTTGTTACATTTTTCTTTTCAATTTTGAAATAACCTTTCAATTCTATTATTATTTACATTGATATTTTTATAAAAATATGTCAGCTGAACTTTTAGATAATTCTTGAATTTTAAAACATTTACATAAAAATGTCCCAAATAGAAACGTCCCCAATAGGACAAAATTGGACATCAATTCACAATGATATATTCTTGTTCAGCTCCTTGGCATTGTAATTTTATCATCTTATTTTCTAAGTTTTCTTCTGTTTTATAATGTGCTAATATATAATTTTTTGTATGCCCTTGCCATACACCATCTTTTTCTTCTTCAAAAAGAACTTCCACTTCTTTTCCTAGATATTGTTCATTATATGTTTTTTCATTCTGATTTGATAATTCTATTAATCTTTTACTTCTTTCTTCTTTTTTATTACCATCTATTTGATTTGGCATAACTGCTGCTTTGGTTCCTTTTCTTGGTGAATATTTGAATACATGCATTTTATAAAATTTGATTTCTTTTAAAAATTCGTATGTTTTTTCGAATTCTTCTTCACTTTCTCCTGGAAATCCTACAATAATGTCTGTTGTTAAGATAGCATCTTCAAATGCGTTTCTTAATAACTTGGTTATCTCTTGAAATTGTTCTGTTGTATATCTCCTATTCATTCTTTTTAATGTTTCGTCACAACCACTTTGTAATGATAAATGAAATTGATGACATATTTTAGATAATTTTTCTAATCTATTGACAAATTCTTCTGTTATTAATAATGGCTCTATAGATCCTAGTCTGATTCTTTCAATTCCCTCTATTTCATTTATTTCTTCTAATAAATCAATTAATCGGTATTCCTGTTTAAAATCTTTTCCATATGAGGCAATATGAATTCCAGTGATAACTACTTCTTTTATGCCTTCTTTGGCAATTTTTTGAATTTCAGATAAGATATGTTCTGGCTTTCTACTTCTTACTCTTCCTCGTGCATATGGAATGATACAATAAGAACAAAAACGATCACAGCCATCTTGAATTTTGATAACAGCTCTTGTTTTTTCTGTAAAGGTGATATCCCCAAATTCCACAAATTCCTTTTGGTTCATAACATCTTGTATTTGTGTTTCTACTATGTCTTTTGTTATTTTATTGTTTTCTGCATTTGCCGTTTTTTCTCTGTTTTGTGATGCTTTTACATCTTCCTCTATTTTTTTACTTTTATCTTTTATATGTAATGTATTTCCTTTATTTTCATTTAAAGTTTGATGATGTATGTATGTTTCAACATATTCTACAATATCTTTTTTCTCATTATTTCCTAATACTAAATTAATTTCTTCTATTTTTTCTAATTCTTCTTTTGCTACTTGTGCATAACAACCACAAGCAACAACAATTGCTTTTTTATTTAATTCTTTTACTCTTCTTAACATTTGTCTAGATTTTCTATCTGACATATTGGTTACTGTGCAAGTGTTAACAATATAGATATCTGCTTCTTTGGTATGGTCTACAACTTTATACCCTTTTTCTATAAATTGTTGTGTCATGGCATTTGTTTCATACTGATTTACTTTACACCCCAATGTGATAAATGCTACTGTTTTCATTTTTCATTACGTTCCTTTCTCCATGTTTCATGCTGATTGAAAAAGAATGAAATGATTATCATTATTTTTCAACTTTTCTCCTTGTTTATTGTTAAAACTCCTTACTATTATCCCATATTTTTGCCTTATTTTCAAGCAAATTTGCTATTGTTCTTATTTCATGTTAAAATATGTCTAACTAAAAATTTCTTATATCCTTTTTACTTTATGATATAAGACCTGTTAAGCCATAAAAAAGGAGGTGTAAAATGGCAAACAAAATTGAAACTGGACGGTTATATGGTGTAATTTCTCCCATTTTATCAGATGGTGAATTTGTGAAATGTAAGCCAGTATTTGTTGAAGGTTGGGCTTCCTCACAACCATCTACCTATTATGAGGGAATTCCATACACTAACAAACAGTCACGATCAGGAATATCTGAATTTAAAGAATTGGATATTCGTCAGTATGGAAAGCCAGTATTTTTACCTGCCAGTCGGAAAAAGATTCATGATGGAAAAGAATATTTCATCATATTTCAACTGACAAAAAATCACACAAAGCTCTCCATGCGAAACTACTTTAAATATCCAGAAATATCAACAACGACATGTGCTGATTCTTATCCACATATCCTAAATGTCGGCATACTATTTCCAAACAAATTCGTTGTTTACATCGCTGACAGCGAACTGTCTGAAAAAGAATTGCATTGTTTGCTACAGTAATTATCAGACATTCTTAAAAACGAAGATTGATTACATCTGAGACAAAAAAATCCAACTCTTATCAAGTTGGATTTTTTTGATTTTAATTCACTATTTTATAACATTTTCTTTTTAATTTTCACATTGCTTCTCTTAATACCTTATTGATATCTATTAGAAATAAATTTTCCTAATTTAATTCCTTGATTTTCCTTCTAACACATCTAAATTGTCTAAGGCTTTTCCTGTACCTAATGCCACACATGATACCGTATCTTGTGCAATCATAACATTAATTCCTGTTTTTTCTTGTAATAGCTTATCTAATCCGTCAACTAAACATCCTCCACCTGTCATGTAAATTCCTTTATCACTAATGTCTGCTGACAACTCTGGTGGTGTTCTTTCTAACACAGAATGAACAGCATCTACAATCATCATTGCTGGCTCTATTAAAGCTTCTAACATTTCGCTTGAATGAACTGTTAAGGTTTTAGGAAGTCCTGTTACTAAATCTCTTCCTCTTATATCCATTTCTGTATCTTGAATTTTAGGATATACACAACCAATATTGACTTTTAAATCTTCAGCTGTTCTTTCGCCTATCATGATATTATGTTTTTTCTTGATATATTTTACAATATATTCATCAAATTTATCTCCAGCAACTTTTAGAGATGTATTTACAACTGAACCACCTAATGATATAACAGCAATATCAGTCGTTCCTCCACCGATATCAACTACCATATTTCCACATGGTTTTGATATATCAATTCCAGCACCGATTGCTGCTGCAATTGGTTCTTCAATTAGATATACTTTTCTTGCACCTGCTTGTGTTGCCGCATCTATAACCGCTTTTTTTTCTACCTCTGTTACTTGTGAAGGGATACAAATCATAATTCTTGGTGCAAAAATAAATTTACCACAAACTTTATTAATAAAATGTTTTAACATTTTTTCTGTAACTGTGTAGTCTGATATAACACCATCTCTCAATGGTCTTGTTGCAACAATATTTCCTGGTGTTCTTCCAAGCATTCTTCTAGCCTCTTGTCCTACTGCCAACACTTCTCCTGTAATATTGTCAACAGCAACAACAGAAGGTTCTCTTAATACAATCCCCTTCCCTTTTACATATACAATAACTGTTGCTGTTCCTAAATCAATTCCTACATCCTGTCCAAAACCAAACTTAAACATTTGCATATCTTCCCTTCTATAATATATATATCAAATTCCATGATTTTATCATGATATGTTTTTCTTGTTACAATTTCGTTACAATTATATTACAATATTGTGATTTTTTCAACCATTTTTGTAAAAAAGATTTCTTAAATGCCTATCATTAATTACAATTCAAATTATATTTATAAACTTTATTGAACAGTAAATATTTCTAATTTATTAAAAAATCTTTAAAATGTCCCAAACAGAAACGTCCCCGATTGGACATTTTTTAAAATATCATATAGTTTATGTGTTGGTAATCCTAGAGCTGATGTATAATTTCCTTCGATTTTTTCTACATGCACACAAAATTCATTTTGAATTCCATATGCAGCTGCCTTGTCCATGGCATTTCCTGTATCTAACCATCTTTCTATTTCTTCATCAGATATATCTTTTAAATATACTTTTACTGTATCATATGTTTTATATTCTTTTATTTTACCATCTTGTTCTATGATAACACTTAATCCTGTTATAATTTTATGTACTTTGTCACCTGTAATTAATTCTCTTATCATTTCTTTTGCATGATTTCTAATTTTTGGCTTTCCATATATTTTTCCATTTTTGGTAACAATCGTATCAGAACCAATGACAATTCTATCACCTTCAGTTCTATCATAGACATTCTTTGCCTTTGCATATGCTATTTCTGTCACTTGTTCTTCTACTGATAACGCTTCATTTAACGTTTCTTCTTGATTGCTTACCATGATTTCAAATTTAGGTACTATTAATGATAATAGTTCTTTTCTTCTCGGAGATTGAGATGCTAATATAATTCTCATTTTTTCCTCCCTTAATCGATTTCTTTTTTATTTTATTTTTAATTTCCCTTTATAAATTCGGATTTCGAATAATTGAATTTGTAATTTTCTTTTAAAATAAAATCTTAAATTTTTATTTTCACTTTGAACCTAAGTAACTTAAAAATTCATATTGTTCCCATATAATAAGAACCTGACCCGACATAGCAATCAAAGATTGCAGTCGGGTACCCCAGAACCTTGTTGTCTAAGACAATAAAAATGTCCCAAACAGAAACGTCCCCAATGGGACATTATCCATATAAATCATTATATATGTGATAGTCTCTCAATATTTTTCTTACATAATTATTCGTTTCTTTATATGGTATGTTTTCGATATCTGAGCCATCTGCTTGTATAATTTGCTTTTCTATCCAATTATTCACAGTTCCAATACCTGCATTATATGCTGCTAGTGCTACTTCTATATTTCCATATTGTGCTAATAGTGTTGATAGATATTTCGTTCCAATATTGATATTATTATCAACATCTAGTATTTCTTCTTCTATATTTTCTGTGTCAATATCTATATTATTCTTTTTCGCAACATCAATGGCTGTGTCTTCTACAATTTGCATTAGCCCAATGGCATCTTTATTGGAAACTGCTCTACTATCAAAATTACTTTCTGCTTTTATAACTGCATATATTAAATTTTCTTCTACATCATATTCTTCTGCATAGACTGATATAATGTCACTATATGTTTTAGGGTATAGTATTTTTAATAATTTATCTTTAAACAGAACAAATAGTATGGCTACTATGAGTACCAAAATAACCGTGCCTATTATAATTTTATATTTGCTTTTTATCAAAAATTTTCTCTCCTTTAAACTTTAAGTTTCCCCTTTTAT
>CAWVJG010000101.1:0-2603 GCA_963929465.1 Bacillota bacterium | reverse complement strand
TTCTCAAAAAAGTTTGAATTTACATAGTGTTTGCTCAAAAAAATATATATAATTTTTGTGGTCATATTCAAGCTATGGAGAGGAAATGTCGAGTCTTGCACGACAAAAAAAGGATAAAGAGATAATAGATAGAGCTAATAGAGATACAAAACGAAGAATAAGATTATCAGATTGCATATCAAATCTCGATTTTAGACCACTAAAAAGAGAAAATAAGGAAGAAATAGACTTTATATATAATATTAAAAAGGAAGATTATAATAAATATATAGAAGAAAACAAAACTGAGATGAACGAAGAAATACAGACAAAATTATTTGAAAGATATATAAAAGGAAATGCAAAGAATATAAAAATAATTACAGTAAAAGGAGAAAAAATAGGATTTTTTGATGGAAAGATTTTAGAAGATAATACTTTTAGAATTGATAATATATTTATAATAAAAGAATATCAAAATAAAGGAATTGATGAAGCAATTTCCAGAGAGTTATTATTTGAAAATGAAATATAAAGTATATGCATCAAAAAATGTACTAGGAGGAAATAGTAATGACTTATCCAATTGAAAAAGAAGTTGAAATAAATAAAGAAATAATTAAATTAACCTTTTATTCTGGATTAACAATTCTTATAGGACCAAATGGGTCAGGGAAAACTAGAGTATTAAAAAAGTTAAAAAAATGCAGTTTTGATGATATAGATGTTTCTCAAATAAGATATTTATCTTCAAATCGTATTGGAGATTTGGAACAATATAGATCTAAGATAAATCAATATAATTATGAAGATAGTGATTATAATCTTGGAGATAAAAATACTGGAAGAGCTAAACATCAAATAGAAATTGCTAAAGGTGATTTCTTTGTTATGGCTGATAGAAAAGATGTATTTATAAAAGTTTCAGAAAGATTATCAGTATTATTTAATAGAAATATGTTTATTAGATGGGATAGTGGGCAGTTAAAAGTTTTCTTTAGTAAGAAAGATTCTGATGAAGAATATTCAGTTATATTAGAAGCTAGTGGTTTATTAAATCTTGTTTCTATATTAGCTGCTTTGTATGATGACGAAATAAAAGTATTACTAATAGATGAGCCAGAAGTATCTTTACATCCACAATTACAAAGATTTGTGCTAAATGAAATAAAAAAAGTTGCTGGAGATTATAATGAACAAGGAAAAAAATTAATTGTAATGTCGACACATTCTACTGAAATGATTGCTATTAATAAAGTTAATGATTTACCTAATTATGTTTTCTTTTTAGATGATGGAAGTGCACCAAAGCAAATAGAACCATCAGATGATGTTTTAAAAAATAAAAAGTTAAAAGAATTAATTATTAGAATGAGTCAATCCTATAAATCAGCTTTTTTCTCAAAAAGACCATTATTGGTTGAAGGAATTAGTGATTTGATATTATGTAATTATTTTGACAATAAATACGAATTAAATCTAGGAGTAGCAGGAACTCAAATTGTACCAGTAGAAGGAAAAGGACAATTCCCTGTAACAGTGAAATTTATGGAGCTGATAGGAAAGAAACCGATAATATTAACAGATTTGGATTCATTTGTAGATGATAATGAAGTTATTAATTTATTTGTAAATGGTGATATAGCAAAGCAATATGCAATAGAAAAAGGACATAGAGATTTACAACAATTTGTAAGAGATTTAAAGAATGATTTGTATCAATTATGTAGAGAAAATGAAGAAAGCTTAAAAAATATATATGAAAATCATCCTTATTGGAAAGATAATGAACAAACTGATAATGAAAAAAAACTAAGAAGATCTTTGATAGCGATGTTATTTTATAATGATGATGCGAAAATATTACAATGGGAAAATGGTAAAGATTGGGTAAGTATAAAGAAAAGACTAATAGTTTTATTTGAAATTTTAGAACAATGTGGATGTTTTATTTTAAGAAAAGGAGCTTTGGAATCTTACTATATGCATACAAAAGATTATATATTTGATGGAAAGCCAAGTTCTGCAATAGAAGAAATAGAATTTTTAGATAATGAAAAAGATGAAACTATTGAAGAAAATTATGACATAATTTTAAGATGTTTAAATTATTCTTCTAATACACAAAAAATTGATGAAGCTAGACCTATAAAAACAGAACTTCTTGCAGAGATAGCACCTATATTAGGACAATATTGTCAAGATATGACGGAAAAAGATATAAGTAGTATAATTAAGCAGGTAAGAGGAAGTGAAAAATCTATATTTATCTATAATAATGAATATCCGAATATAGAAGTGAATATTGAATCAAAAATACTAAAGGTTAAAGGTTTTCCGATAAAGTTTAAAAAAGGTGATAATGTAAATGAGATAGTAGAACAAAAAATAAAAAATGATATTTAATATATAAGTAGAATTTTTAAATAGAGAGGAGGAGTTTAATGGACAATGAAATTATGAATCAAGATAACAATAAAATATTAATATATACTTCTGATGATGGGCAAGTTAAAATAGAAGTAAGACTTGAAGACGAAAATGTTTGGCTTACTCAAAATGCTATGGCAGAACTTTTTAATACAACAAAACAAAATATAAGTTTACATATAAAAAATATTTTT
>CAWVJG010000100.1:0-6038 GCA_963929465.1 Bacillota bacterium | reverse complement strand
GATATTTGTAATTCCTCTATTTTTGCATTATTCTCCAAATATTTTTCATTTTCTTTTGATACATCTTGTACACGAATATGATAATTTCCATTTGTTTTGATTTCTCTTTCTAGCATTGCCTTTTGGATACTAACTGTAAATGTGGTTATTGCACATATTAAAGCAACAGAAAGAGAAATACCAATTATGGTAACAATAGTTCTTTTTTTATTTAATTTTAAATTTTTGAGTGTCAATGTATTTAAAATTTTCATCATTCTCTCCCCTTTACTTTATCTTCTTATCACTAATCAGTTTTCCATCTTGTATCGTAATAATTCTATCTGCCTCCAAAGCAATATTTTCATCATGTGTAATCACAATTAAAGTTTGATTATATTTCTGATTAGATATTTTTAATAAATCTATAATTTCTCTTGAAGCTTTACTATCCAAATTTCCGGTTGGTTCATCTGCTAATACAATACTTGGATGATTAATCATAGCTCTTCCAATGGAAACTCTTTGTTGTTGTCCCCCTGATAACTCATTTGGCAAGTGATTTACCCTTTTTTCTAATCCTAAAATATATAACAATTCATTTAGTCTTTTCTCATCTACCTTTTGCCCATCCAAATCACATGGTAATGTGATATTTTCTTTTACATTTAGTATAGGAATTAAGTTATAGAATTGATAAATAAGTCCCACTTGTCTTCTTCTGAAAATTGCTAAATTGTCATTATTTAAAGAATAGATATCTGTTCCATTAATATATACTTTTCCGCTTGTTGGTTTATCTACACCTCCAATTAGATGTAGCAAGGTAGATTTTCCACTTCCAGAAGCTCCTACAATGGCTACAAATTCTCCTTTATTTACACTAAAAGATACATTGTCTAATGCCACAACTTCTGTATCTTTTTTTCCATATTTTTTCCTTAGATTTTCTACTTTTAATATTTCCATAAACAATCTCCTTTCTTATGTTTTAAGTCAATATATAAAATGTCACTTTTATTGTTAGTATTATATTACTACATAAAAGTGACTCTAAAATGACTTATTTAATTTTTTCTATTTTTTTATTTTTACAAATAATACATATCTATATTATCTAAAAAATAGATATATATTTATCAATGATATATAAGTTTCTCTTCCTAATATTAGTTGACTTCCACCCATATTATATTGTATTCCAATTGGAATCCATAACAACAATATAAAAACACATAGTAAAATAGCATATTTAAGGTTTATAGTATTCTTCTTATTAAAAGTGACACAGACACTAATTATAAGGATTGCTAGTAAAATGCAAATATTAAAAATGAATATGTCTATATATCCATAGTCTCCATCAATATTTGCCATTTCTTGACTTCCAAATTCTTTAATTGTTGTTCCAACTGTAATTCCTTTCGTTACTATCATGACAATACATATTAAGATTAATAAAATATATATAATTTTGTACTTTTTCATTTTTTCTCCTCGTATTTATTCTTTTTTTATTATTCATTTAATTATATAATTTTATGGTGAATTCCGTCCAACTATCTTCTTCCTTCTTAGAACTCTTTACACGAATATCTCCATCTTGGTTTCTAATAATACTTTTGCAAAAAGCAAGTCCAATGCCTAAACTACTTTCTTTACTATTTTTTGCTTTATAAAATCTATCAAAAATATGTCCTAAATCTTCTTTGTCAATACCTTCTCCATCATCTTTTATACTTATTTTCGTATACATGGTATTTTCTTCTAATTTTATGGTTATCGTTTTCGCACCATGCTCGATTGCATTTTTTACAATATTATTCATGGCTTCTATTGTCCATTTTTTGTCACAGTTTATTGTTTCTTCTGTATTGGATAGAATTTCTATATTGGCATGATTTATCTCACACATAGCTTTAAAATTGTTTTTCACTTCTAAGCATAAATGATATGCATTTTCATTCTTTTTGTCTAAAATCAGTGTTTTCGAGTCTAATTTGGCTATATTTAAAACAGTTTTTATTAACCAATTAATTTTTTCTAATTCTTTTTGACTACTATCTAAAAATTCTTTTTTCTTTTCTTCTGGTAAATCTGTATATAAAATGTCATTAATTAGATTTAAAGAAGTTAGTGGTGTTTTTAATTGATGAGAAATATCAGCTATCAATTTTTCAATATCTTTATTATTCTTTTCTAGTAAACTATTTTTTTCTTTTAACATAATGGTCATGTCATAAATGTCATTTTTTAATTTACTAAAATCACTTTCATCTTGTTCTTTCAAATCTATAACATAATTTCCTTTTAATATTTCTTTACAATAGGCATCTAAATCTTTTAACTTCTGATTTTGTTTTCGGATATAGATAGCATATATACATATTACACCTAATGTAGCAATAATAAAGAAAATTGAAAATAGGATAATTACTTTATGAATAATTTCAAACTGCGTATTTTCTATGTCAATATTTTCATCGCTAAATCCATATTTACTCAAAATGTCTTCTACATTTTTATGATTTTCCTGATTGTTTAAAAATATATTTTGTATAATCTCCTCTTCTTGTTCAGGATATTGTTCTACAATTTTTGCCACTACTTGATTTGTATAATCATATAGGCTTTCCTTATAGTTTTTTTGGATATAATAAATGGTAAATATGGTTAACAATATAATGGCTACTAATAGCATGGTAATATAGATACATAAATTTCTTTTTTGTTTTGTATTCATATTTCTCCTTTTTGTCCTTTTGGGCACGTTTCTGTCCTTTTGGGGACGTTTCTGTTTGGGACATTTTTATGTAATCTTCTCAATGATTCATATTTTTGATAGTAAGGTTTATCCATTCTAATTGGTCTTAGGATAATTTTATAATTAACTCTTTTAACATTTTTTTAAGTTTCTGTCCCTTTTGTTTCATTTTTGAACGATTTGGCACGTCCCTATCGTTCAATCTTGTAGCCTAATCCTCTGACTGTTTTAATAATTTCTGGTCTATTAGGATCGTTTTCTATTTTTTCTCGAATTCTTTTAATATATACTGTTAAGGTATTATCATTTACGAAGTTTTCTTCATTATCCCAGATATAAGATAATATTTGCTCTCTTGTGATAATTTTTCCTCTGTTTTCAAATAGCATTACTAAAATCTTGTATTCTAATGCTGTTAATTCAATTTCTATTCCATTTTTTAATACTTTTCCGTGTTGTATAATTGATTTCTATATTTTTGATTTTTATAATTTCTTCTTTTTCTTTCTTTACATTGTGTCTTAATACATTTTTTATCCTAGATAATAATTCTCCAGCATGAAATGGTTTGGTAATATAGTCATCTGCTCCTAAGTCAAATCCTTTTACTATATCTTTTTCTTCATCTAATGCTGTTAAAAATATAGTCGGAATTTCTTGTATGTTTTTCATTTTTTGATATAAATCATATCCTGTACCATCTGGTAAATTAATATCTAACAACATTAAGTCATAATTATTGTTTTCTATTTTTTCAATACCTTCTTTTACAGTTTTCGCTGTATAAATTTCAAATCCTTCTGACTGTAAATAATATGAAATTGTATTTGATATATTTTTATCATCTTCTATTAATAATATTTTTGACATACTCTATTTTCCTATTCTTTTAATAAATATTCTGCATGCTTTTTTATCATTTTTAAGATAAATATAACAGACGCATCTACTAATTCTAACATTTCTTTTTCACTATATATTTTGTATTCTATAATTTCGCCATCTTCTATTACTTGTGCTTTTCCTGTATATCTATCACTTATATATTCTATTGTCTTTTCTATATCCGATTTTTCTAATGTAATCCAATCAATTTCTTTTAAGTAGTCTCTTATCTCTTCTTGATATTCTGGCTTATCTGCTAAATGATGATCATAAATATATTTTGAAAATATTTTAAAGTCTTGTGTTTTGATTTGTCTTGCTTTTTCTTTACTACATAAAATTCTTTCTCCATCATTTAAAATTAAACCTATTCTATTTTTTTCTTCGTCATAGATTCCATGTTCACCATATGTTTTATCATTCCAATAATAGTCTGTTAATAGATGGACATAATAGCCTAACATCAATGGATTAGAGAATTTATTTTTATATTTTTCTGCAAAATTTTTTAAATCATATCGTTTTTCCATGTGTTCAACTATTAATACATCTACTTCAAAATGTGTTCTAGGATGTGATACATGATGTGTTATTTCTTTTACAACATATTCATTTGGTATATCTGGTAATATATTTCCAAATGTAAATATGTTTTTATCTATATTTATCTTTTCACTTACTTTTTTAGCTGTTGCTAAATGTATGGCCCATGTTGGCATTTTGATTCCCCCTTTATTTCTTTTATCTTATCTTTATTCCAAAATATTGTCAAGAAAAAGAGAGGAAGAAAAAAACTTCAATAACCGAATTTCTTTTCTTCCCCTCTGGAGAACCTATTTTTTGTGAGTGATGTCAAAGTAGACATCTTTCTCACGGATTTCTCTCAAGGCCTCGTGCATCGCATCACTCATGGCCTCTCTCCATTCTTTTTCAGGCAGTGCGTAAAAATCCTCTTCTGCGATTATGCATCTCACTTTTTAAGCATTTTTTCAAGTTTTACTACCTTTATCAGTTCTTTTTTATTTTTTCTATCATATATTTAAGTAAAATATTTAAACTATATTTTAGCAGTTATCTGCTACTTTGGAGGTTTTTATGATTTACAAATATATGAATAAAACAAATGTTAAACGTTTCTTTAGTATTCTTCTTATGCTTTGTATTTTCATTTCTTACTCTTCTTTTGTATATGCTTCAGATGAATCTTTATATGTTTGGTCCAGCAATAGCAATACATTAAATATCGTTGATAATACAACAAATTCTTCTAAGGTTACAGATGTTTCTAATATAGAAGAAGATCCTTCTTTACTTACCAATGCAACAAGTGAAGTAACTGATGATAACTCTTTGAATCTGGAATCTGCATCTGCCATTTTAATTGAACAATCTTCTGGTAGAATTTTGTATGCACATAATATACATGAACAATTAAGACCTGCTTCTGTTACTAAGGTTATGAGTATTCTTCTCATTATGGAATCTATTGATGCTGGTAAAATCTCTTTAACAGATTCTGTTCCTTGCAGTGAAAATGCAGCTTCTATGGGTGGTTCTCAAATATGGTTAGATACAACAGAAACTTTGACAGTTGATGAGATGTTAAAAGCAATTTGTGTAAATTCTGCTAATGATTGTGTGGTTGCAATGGCTGAATATATTGCTGGTTCAGAAGAAGCTTTTGTTCAAATGATGAATGATAAAGCATTTGAACTAGGTATGAGTGATACCACTTTTAAGAATTGCCATGGTTTAGATGAAGATGGGCATGTTACTTCTAGTTATGATATTGCCATTATGTCTAGAGAATTACTTACAAAATATCCCGAAATCACGAATTATACAACCATTTGGATGGATACTTTACGAGATGGCGAAACTCGGGCTTTCTAATACCAATCGATTAATAAAAAATTATACTGGCGCTACTGGTTTAAAAACTGGTTCTACTTCTCTTGCTTTATATAATTTATCTGCTAGCGCTACACGTGACGATTTATCTTTAATTGCAGTTATTATGAAAGCACCTTCTACAAAGGTTAGATTTTCAGAAGCTCAAAAGTTATTAGATTATGGCTTTAACAATTTCTCTTATCAAAGTTTTGGTAAAACAGGAGATTTAATTCAAACCATCAGTATTGATAAAGGTGTGCAAGCAACCATTCCTGTTGTATTGGAAAATGATGCTGGTATCTTGTTAGCAAAAGGTAGTGAAAAAAATATAGAACAAACTGTGACGATTGATGAAAATATTTCTGCTCCTATTTCTACTGGGCAGAAAGTTGGTGAAATTTCCTTTTCATTGAACGGAGAAGTTCTTGCAACTGTTAATTTAATTTCTCAAATTTCTGTTAATAAGATGGATATTGCCACTATGAGTACAAAGGTATTTTCTACTTGGTTTAATTTA
>CAWVJG010000099.1:0-6296 GCA_963929465.1 Bacillota bacterium | reverse complement strand
TGTATCAAAATTATTTCCTAAGTCTAAAGTTGTCATACTTGTATATCCTGTGCAGTCAAACATACCTTGCATATTTGTTACATTACTTGTATTAAAATTGTCTCCTAGATTTAGACTTGTCATAGCTGTCATTCCTGTGCAGCTAAACATACTATCCATATTAGTTACATTGCTAACATTTAATAATCCAATATTGGTAATCGTTTCAGTTGAAGTACAAGTATCTGCTGAACCAATATCACTAAATAAGTAACTTGAATCTATATTACCAAATATCTCACCATTGCTTCCAATATATACTTTTACAGTTCCATTTGCATTTGTTTCATACCAAGCAATAATTGAATTATCACCTTGTGCTGATACATCCCATGCTGTATTGTCAATATAAGCTTTTGCTGAGAAATCATATACATCCTCTGGAATATTATCTACAAATGTCACATTATCTATATTTTGTCTTTGAATATTGGTATTTCCAAGGAAACCACTTGTTGCTTCTGTTTCTGTGTTTGTATTTCTTAATGTATTAAATACAATAATATCTGTCACCTTATTTCCATTTCCAGATTGATCTGTTGCAGTATCTTCTCCAATTTGAATTTTGATTTGATTACTACTAAAGTCTAATCCTTCTCCACTAAGTGTGATTGTGTATTGGTCTCCGATAACATCAGTTCCGTTGCTAGCATAAACTGTCGTTTTATTTGCTACATTGATAGAAATATTTACTGCTTGAACTTCTGCTCCATTAATCAATACTTTGATTTTGTCTGATGTTAGATTACTACTTGCAAAATCTTTATCTGTAACTTGAACTGTTGCAGTTGCTGTCTTAGCATCTACATCTACTGATGAGCTTACTTTCTCCCATAATGGGTCTACCACATCGACTACTGTTGCTTCTCCTGGGTCACCTGCTAAAATGTTCAATCCTGATGTAATAGTTGTTGCATTATTTCCATTTCCTGTTGTATCTACTACAACATTACTTGGAATTGCTACTGTAATAATACCACTGTAATCTAATGTCTCTCTGCCTTCTAGCTTTTCTAATTGTTCAAGATGTGACAATTTCAATGTATATTGTTTTCCTACTACTTGGATTGTACCATTAACGGTTGCTGTGATATCCTCTTCTGTTAATTCTTTTACAACTCCACGGATTCCTGTGTCATCCCAATTTGGTTCTTCTCCATCAATTAAGATATTTAAATCATCTACATCTAATGTAGCTTCATTTAAGAATTTATCTACAATGTTAAATACCATCGTAAATGTTTTTCCATCATAATCAATGTCTGATGTATTGTATTCATATCTTACATCTGGATTAATAAAGTCTACAAAGTCTGTGATAGTTGTTGTTTCATCACTGATTGTATTTCCTGTAATATCTCTTGATGCATTAGGATCTATTCTAACTTCTATATCACCACTTAATTCTCTGTATTGTCTATTAGAATTAACAAATTCTTCGTCTGATTCTTCAAGTTCTGTAATTTCTAATGTATATTGATGTCCTAATACCTTTACTTCTCCATTGACATTTGCTTTGATTTCTACTGTACTTACAAGATTTTTTGCTATTTGGTCATCAATTTGTTGTCCATCTAACCATACAGTGATTTCATCTAATGTTACTGGATCTTCTGGGTAATAGTTTTTATCTGTTACATTGAAGATTACGGTTTCTTTTTGAAGTGCTTCATCTTTGACTTTTTGCACATCATACACTTCTGGGCCTGTTCCATCAATATTTCCTAATTCAAATGTTTGTTTATTGGTTGTATTTTCATATTGATCTGTGATAACGCCTCCTGCAATTTCTATTGAGATATTTCCACCATTTTCATTTCTATATTGTGCTGTATCTCCTACAATAGGATCAACTGGCGTAAATTCTGTATATCCTTTTTCTTCTGGTATGATATTGGTTAATGTTAATGTATATTCATATTCTTCATTTGGTGTAATTTCTTGTGGTTCACTTAATTCCTTACCAATCTCAGTTGATACTTCACCATTAACTATGATTGTAATATCATCAGTTGTTAAATCAAAGATACTTTCTGCTTGATTTAAGAATTTATCTTTTACTCTTAATTTGATAACACCATTTGCTCTATCTACATCTCCCAATGTCCATACTGGATCTACAACATCGACTACATCTTCGTCTCCGTCTGCTCCGCCTGGATCATCTTTTCCAATTGTGATAGATTTTGCAGAACTAATATTTCCAGATTTATCTGTAACTGTTCCTGCTGCAAATGATAATGTCATATAACCACTATATGTATAACCATCACCATTTCCATCTGCATCTTCTTGGTCTAGTCCAGTAATCACTAATTGATATCTTTCTCCAATTTTTGTATTTTCTACACCTTCTACAGTTGCCGTCAAATCTTGTACTTTTGTTAATTGTTTCGTAATGGCATTATTTAATGCCGTTACATCATAATCATCGATATTTATCGTTATTTGACTTGCGTCTAAGTTTGAAAGTGTTGTACTTTGGAAGAATTTATCAACTACATCAAATACAATCGTTACTTTTTCCTCATCTCCATGGATGATTTCCGTTTTTGCACTTTCATATGTGAATTCTGGATCAATAAAGTCTGTAAACATGACATTGTCTGTATTTTTATCTACTTTTGTTGTATCTGCTATTGAATTATCTTGTCTAGCTCCATCTTCTGCTAATTCCATGTTTTTGTTTCCATAGGTCATTCTATTTCCTTCTGCATCTGCTGGGCCTGTTGTATCTGATAAGGTTCCTTGTGCTACTTCGATTCTAATATTACCACTCCACTCTTTGAAGTCTTTTCCAGTTCTTCTTGTTGCTTCTTCAAAGTTTGATAGTGTTAATACTTGTAATACATCTTTTGCTCCTGTTCTTGTATTTGCTGTTTGTGTTGCTGTTCCGATTGTCTTTGTAACAACATCAGTGATTTCTGTATCTTCTATGAATACTTTGATATCATCTTGTGTTAATGAACTGGTTACATCACTAATGTATTCATCTACTGGCACTTCTGGATTTGTTGTTCCTCTTAATGTAATGTTGATTTTTGGATTATTTGCATCTGTTTCATCAATTTCAGATTGTTCTTTTTGCCATTCTGTTCTGTATTTTGGATTGATGGTTCCTTTTGCATAATTCATAGTTGTTGTAGAATCTGAACCTGCTTTGAAGTTGTTCAAATCATTATAGATTGCTTCTGGTGCATATATTGTTGCTCCTGTTGTTCCACAATCTGTTGCAAAATCTTCACTTGCTTCATATGTTTCATCTTCTCCTACTACAGTTCCAGTTGCTATTTTTGTGAATGCTGGTCCTAAGTCTAATGTTGTCATTGCTGTAGCTCCACAAGAGTGGAACATTCTACGCATATCTGTTACTTGAGTAGTGCTAAATAAGTCTCCCAAGTCTAAGCTTGTCAATTTCTTATTTCCACAACCATAGAACATTTCATTCATATTGGTTACTTTTGATGTATTAAACTTATCTCCTAATGTTAATGTTGTCATTTCATTATATCCACAATTAAAGAACATTCTTTGCATATTGGTTACATTACTTGTATCAAATTTATCACCTAGATTTAAACTTGTCATGGCACTATAACCACAATGAGCAAACATATTACTCATATCTGTTACATTGCTTGTGTCAAATTTATCTCCTAAATCTAAGTTGGTTAATTTTGATTGTCCACATTGTTCAAACATATATGTCATGTTTGTTACCTTGCTAGTATCAAATAAGTCTCCTAAGTTTAATGTTGTCATTGCTGTTTGTCCACAGCTATCAAACATGTAGCCCATATCGGTTACATTTGATGTATCAAATTTTGTTCCTAAATCCAATGTTGTCATTGCATTTAATCCAGTTAATCTGAACATAGAATTCATATTGGTTACATTTGTTACATTTAATAATTCAATATTGGTAATGGTTTCTGTTGAGGTAGATTCTTCTGAACTTCCTATAAATGCAAACAAGTATTTTGAATTTCTATTTCCAAACATCTCATCATTACTTCCGATATATAGTTTTATTGTTCCATTTGCACTTGGTTCATACCATGCAATAATTGAATTATCTTGCATTGCTGATACATCCCATGCTGTTGTATCAATATATGTATTTGTATATATGTCATATACATCTGCTGGTATGTTATCAACAAATGTAACATTATCCACCATATTTCTTGCTACTCCTGTATTTCCTAATAAAGCTAGTAATTCAATTTCACCAGTGCTTTCGTCTATATCATGACTTGTATCGATTAATGTATTAAATAAAATCAAATCAGTCTCTTTATTTCCATTGCCTGATGCATCTAATACCAATCCTTCTGGTACTCTAACCTTTATTTGATTTACAGTTGTATCTAATCCTGAAAGATTTAATGTATATTGCACTCCATATTGTACTGTTGAAGTTGTACCATTTACGACTCTTTGTTCATTTAATGGTGTACTTGTTAATTGTTTTGTAACACCTGTTGCCACACTTCCATTTACAATAATTTGAATGTTTTCGTTTGTCAATGTACTATTTGCAAAATATTTATCTGTTACTTTAAATGTCATGATTCCTGTTCTTGCATTTACATCTACTGATGAAGATATTTTCTCAACTAATGGAGCTACAACATCTACTACTTCTTCTGTTCCAGTTCCTCCTGGTAAGTTAATTCCTGAAGCAAGCGTAGTTGCATTATTTCCATTTCCTGTTGTATCTAGTAGCTTATCTTGTGGAATGGCTACTGTAACAACACCACTATAGTCTAAGTAATTATCTCCGTCTTTTACTTGTAATTGTTCTAAGTTAGATAATGTTAATGTATATGTTTGTCCGATGACTTTTTGTTCTCCATTTACCATACTTAGTTTGTCTTGTACTTGTAATGCTTTATTTACTTTTGTCCAGTCTGGTTCTACACCATCAATTCTAATTGCTAAATCCTCTAATGCTAATGTTCCTGAATCATAATATTTATCTACCATGTCAAATACCATTGTAAATGTTTTTCCATCATAGTCTATATCTGTTGTATTATATTGGTATATTACCTCTGGTTCAATAAAGTCTACAAAGTCTGTAAGAGTTGTTGTTTCTTCTTTGATTGTATTTCCTTTCATATCTCTTGATGCATTTGGATCAATGTGAACTTCTAAGCTACCACTTAGTTCTCTATAATCTCTTCCTGAAGCAATAAATTCTGTATCATTTTCTACAATACTTGTAATTTCCAATACATATTGATGTCCTAATACTTTAATTTCTCCATCTATATTTGCTTTGATTTCTGTTGTACTAATGATATTTTTCGTAATTTGGTCATCAATTTGTACGCCATCCAACCATACGGTTAATTCATCTAATGTTACTGGATCTGTTGGGTCATAGTTTTTATCTGTTACATTAAATACAAGCGTTTCTTTTTCAAGTGTTGCATCTTGTGTCTTTTGTATGTCATATACTTCTAGATCTGTTTTATCAATCTCTCCTACATCAAGTACTTGTGTATTTGATTGGTTTCCATATTGATCTGTTACAACTCCTGCTGTAATTTCTAGTGAAATATGTCCACCATTATCATTTTTGTATTGTGCTGTATCTCCTATAATCGGTTCAACTGGCGTAAATTCTATATATCCACCATCTTCTGGTGTTATATTTTGTAATGTTAAGGTATATTCATATTCTTGATTTGGTACGATTTCCGTTGGTCCTTCTAATATTGTAGCAATTGCTGTTGATTCTGTTCCATTTACGAAAATTGTAATAGAATCTTCTGTTACATTAAAGATACTTTGTTCTTTATTTAAGAATTTATCTTTTACACGTATTTTTACTGTTTCTGCATCTGTATCTACTTCAGCTATGCTCCATACTGGTGATACAACATCTACATCTACTGCTTCATCATGTCCATCCTCTGTTTCTGGTTCATCAATACCTATTGTGATAGTTTTTGCATTATTTGTATTTCCAGATTTATCTGTTACGATACCTGCTGGGAATGCTAATGTCATAACTCCACTATAATTTTCTGCGTCTCCTTGGTCTAAGTCAGTAATCACTAATTGATATCTTTCTCCAACCACTGTATTGTCTACACCATTTACTGTTGCTGTTAAATCTGAAAGTTTTGTTAATGTTTTTGTTGCATTTGTTGCGACAACGCCTCCTACTGTTATGGTGATATTGTTTGCTACTGTGTCTGCTAATAGGTCTGTGTTGTCAAAATATTTATCTGTTACATCAAATA
>CAWVJG010000098.1:0-12218 GCA_963929465.1 Bacillota bacterium | reverse complement strand
TTACAATTTGCATTACAAGTTAATGTGCATTCCCAAAATAAATCTATTAATTCATGATTTTTCATGTCTTGTTCTTTATACTTTTGCATTAAATATAATTCGCCTAGTTTATATATTTCTTTAAACATTTTTGACACCCTTTATTTTCATATATTTCAATCTCTTTTTATTTTTACAAAAATTTTATCATAACAAAAAATAAAAAACAAGAAAAAGAGTTGTATTTGAACAAAATATCTCAAAATACAACTCTTAATTATCTTTTATATTATGCTTTTTTATCTTCTTCTGTTGCTGGTTTTTCTTCAGCTTTTTTAGAATCTTCTTTTTCTTCTTTAGTTGGTTCTTCAGCTTTAGCTTCTTCTACTTTTTCAGCTTTTTCTTCTTTTTTAGGCTCTTCTACTTCTTTAACTTCTTCAACAACTTCTTCAGAAACTGTATCAACTGTTTCTTGAACAGCTACATTTTCTGTTTCAATAGCTGGTGCTTCTTCTGGAGCTTCTTCTACTGCTGGTTCCTCTACTAAATCTTCTTTGATAGTAATTTCTCTATCTTCTATTCTTGCTCCTACTTGTTCCTTAGTCTTAGCAGCTTTACCTACTCTATCTCTTAAATAGTATAATTTTGCTCTTCTTGCTTTACCTACTCTTACTAATTCTACTTTTTCAACTAATGGAGAGTGTACTAAAAATGTTTTTTCAACACCTACACCATAAGAATTTTTTCTTACAGTAAATGTTTGGTTAACTCCTCCACCTTGTACTTTTATAATGATTCCTTCAAAAACTTGGATTCTTTCTTTGTTTCCTTCTTTTATTCTTACGTGTACTCTTACTGTATTACCAACTTTTAATTCTGGTATTTTATTCTTCAATTGTTCATGTTCAATTGATTTTATAATATCCATTTTAGAATTTCCTCCTTTTCTAATTATTGTCAGGGGACACACCTTACCTTTAGGTCTATCCACTCAGGTTAAGGTATGTCCCCTACCCTTGTGATTTGACTTATGACCCTTGCTAAAGTTTTCTCCCTATTTTAATATATCTGGTCTTTTTTTCTTTGTCATTTCTAAAGACTTTTCTTTTCTCCATTTTTCTATGTTTTCGTGGTGTCCTGAAAGTAATACTTCTGGAACTTTCATTCCTTCAAAAACCTCTGGTCTTGTATATTGTGGATATTCTAGAAGTCCATTTGAAAAGCTTTCTTCTTTTATAGAATCTTCTTTTAAAACACCTTCTACATATCGACTGACACTATCAATTAACACCATTGCTGGGATTTCACCACCAGTTAAGACATAGTCTCCTATAGATATTTCTTCATCTACAATTTTATCCAATACCCTTTGGTCAATTCCTTCATAATGCCCACAAAGTATAATTAAATGGTTTTCCTTTGATAATTCTTCTACCTTTTTTTGATTTAATGGCTTTCCTTGTGGTGACATATAGATGACTTTTGCATTTCTATCTTTTATTGACTGATATGCATCATATACTACATCTGGTTTCATTACCATTCCAGCACCACCACCATAGGGTGTATCATCTACTTTTTTATGTTTATCTTTTGAAAAATCTCTAATATTAATTAAGTTAATATCTATTAGTTCCTTCTCAATCGCTTTTCCAATGATACTTTGATTTAATATTTCAAACATTTCTGGAAATAGTGTTAAAACATCAAATTTCATAGATTTTTGTTTCCTTTCTTGTTTTATCACGAAACAATGATAGTCTTCCCTATGTGATTACTTTTATAATTAAATTTTTGTTTCATGCTAGTTAAATCAATCCAGGAAGTAAATGAACAATAATCTTTTTGTTTTCTATATCAATTTGTTTGATTACGTCCTGTATGGCTGGTAAAAGAATTTGTTTTCCTTGTTTATCTTTTACAACATATATGTCATTACTACCAGTATTGAATATGTCTTCTAAAGTTCCTAATAAAATTTGTTCATCTGTATAGACTTCTAATCCAAGTAAATCTACGATATAATATCTTCCTTCTTCTAGTTTTTCTACTGAATCTCTAGAAACTGTTAGATAACTATTTCGAAGCATTTCTGCTTGTTCTACTTTGTCTATACCTTTGAATTTTATTAATACCATATCTTTATGATATTTTACTTCTTCAATTTCATATTCTGTTTTAGTACTGTTTTTTTCGACATATACTGTTTTTAATTCATCAAACCTTCTAATATCATCTGTAAATGGTTTAACTTTCACCATTCCTTTTATTCCAAATGTATTAACGATTTGACCAATTTCTAGATTTGGTAACATATTGGTTACTCCTATTATCCTAAAAATTCTACTGATGCTTTTTTATGTTCTTTATTTGCAACAGCTTTCATAACATTTCTAATAGCTTGTGCAATTCTTCCTTGCTTTCCTATTACTTTTCCCATATCTTCTTGGGCTACTTTTACTTCAAATGTAACAGATTTTCCTTTATCTATCGTATTAATCTCGATAGCATCTTTATTCTCTACTAAATTTGAAATAATAATTTTTAAAAATTCTTCCATAATTGAATCCTTCCTTATTAAACAAATCAAAAACGAAATTTTTCATTTGTTTACTAGTTAGCTTTTTCAATTAAAGCTTTAACTGTATCTGTTGGTTTTGCACCATTTTTAATCCATTTTTCAACTTTTTCTTTGTCTAATACGATTGTTGCAGGATCTGTCATTGGATTATATGTTCCTATTTGCTCAATAATTTTACCATCTCTTGAAACTCTTGAATCAGCAACTACAATGTGATAGAATGGAGCTTTTTTCTTTCCTTGTCTTTGTAATCTTATTTTTACCATTTTTGGTTCACCTCCTGAAAATCGGGATTATGGGGACGGACTCAAATTTCCCTTTTTCGGATTTTTGTCAGCCCTCTAATCACTTTAATTTTTATATATAAATTTAAAAATTTAATAACAACTTAAAATTTAAGATTCTTTAATGTATTTTCATCGATTCCACTCAATAATTTTTTCATACCACCTTTGTTGTTTTTCATCTGTTTCATCATTTTTTGTGTCATTTCAAAAGATTTAATGAATTTGTTAATGTCTTGTACCGTTGTTCCACTTCCTTTGGCAATTCTTTGTCTTCTACTTGCATTTAATAATTTTGTATTTCGTTTTTCTTCTTTCGTCATTGAACAAATAATTGCTTCAATTTTTACAAATTCTTTATCATCTACTTTTAAATCTTTTATTTGGTTAAAGCCTGGTATTAGTTTTAATAATGATGAAAATGAACCCATTTTCTTTACTTGTCTAATTTGTGCTAAATAATCATCTAAATCTAGTTCTTTTTTCTTCAATTGCTTTTCAAGTTGTTCTGCTTGTTCCATATCAAATGATTCTTCAGCTTTTTCAATAACTGCTAGAATGTCTCCCATTCCTAAAATTCTTTGAGCCATTCTATCTGGATGAAATACCTCTATATCACTTAGTTTTTCTCCAGTTGCTGCAAATTTAATTGGCTTTCCTGTTACTTTTTTAACAGAAAGTGCTGCACCACCTCTCGTATCACCATCAAGCTTTGTAAGGATAATTCCATCAATTCCAACATTATCACTAAAGCTTTGGGCAACATTTACCGCATCTTGACCTGTCATACTGTCTACAACAAGTAAGATTTCATGTGGTTTCACATTTGCTTTTAAATTCTTTAATTCTTGCATTAATTCTTCATCAATATGTAGTCTACCTGCTGTATCTAAGATTACTACATCATTTAGTTTTGACATTGCAACAGATAATGCTTGTCTTGCAATATGCACAACATCTTTTGAGTTTTCATTTGCAAAAACAGGTATGTTTAATTGTGCACCAACAACTTGTAATTGTTTGATAGCAGCTGGTCTATATACATCACAAGCAACCAATAATGGTTTTTTACCTTGTTTTCTAAGTATATTTGCTAATTTTCCTGCTGTTGTGGTTTTACCTGAACCTTGAAGACCTACTAACATGATAATCGTTGGTGGATTTGGTGTAAAATTAATTTGACTTGTTTGTCCACCTAGTAGTTCTACTAATTCATCTTTTACAATTTTTACAACTTGTTGTCCTGGAGTTAAAGATTTTAGAACATCTTGACCTAAGGCTTTTTCTTGAATAGTCGCAATAAATTCTTTTACGATTTTATAGTTAACATCAGCTTCTAATAACGCAAGTTTTACTTCTCTTAGCATTTCTTTTAAGTCTGATTCTGTAATTCTTGCTTTTCCTCTGATTTTTCTTGTAATTTCTTGTAATCTAGAAGATAATCCTTCAAAAGCCATATTTTTCAACTCCATTCATTTTTTATTCATATGTCTAAACTAAACAATTTAATTCTTTTTTAATATGCTCTAATACAATAGCTACTTGCTCATCTGAAGATTCTTTTTGAATCTTTGTTAATTCTGATAAAACTTGTTCAATCTTTTTTTCTTGCTTTAACATCCTTTTCATAAACAATAGCTTTTCTTCATATTCAAAAAGCTTCTTTTCCCCCTTTTTGATGATATCTCTAACAGCTTGTCTTGTGATGTCATTATTTTCTGCAATTTCTGATAAAGACAAGTCATTATTATAGTAGTCATTTATGAATTCAAATTGTTTTTCAGTTAATAAATTTCCATATAAATCACATAAAATACTGATTTCTACATTTTTATCCATAAATAACGACTCCTTTAAAATGTAATGCTAATATACTTTACACTATTTTTTTCAATTTGTCAATAGTTTTTAAAAGAAAAAATACTAATATATTTATTTATATATTAGCATTTTCTATATTTAATTATAAAAAACTATTATCTTGCAAATTAATCATTGCTTGTAATGATAATATCGCATGCAGCTGGATTATAACTTTTTATCTCTATATCATATAGCTTCGTATTTGAAATCTGCTCCATTAAATTAGAAATTTCTTCTGAATTACTAGTAGTAACATCTATTGTTGTTGATTGATTCATTTCAGAAGTATATGTTATTGTAATCTTTACTTCTTCTAAATCTTCATAAGGAGCCACTGTAACTCTTGCAAGCTGAATTAAATCGTTTACTCTACTCCCGCTTCGCTGTTCTCCGTCATATTCCAGAATATCAATTAAGTATGGATATGAACGAACATATTTACTTAATATTATAGATTCTATATAATGATTATCATAAGTAGTTCCCATACAATAATTTTGGTCTGTATTTAATTCATTTAATAACTGTTTTAGCTCATCAACAGATGTGTAATTTGTGTCTTGGTATATTATTGTAACCTTTTTTCCAGTTTTATTATTTTTTATAGCTGTATTAATTAATCCTTCTACATCTGATGCATAATAATAAGTAAATCCATTATTATATTGTAAAAACGGCTCTTTATATTGTAAAAACTGCTCATTATAGTTTTTAATAATCATATTGGGCACAACATTCCATAATACAATTATACAAACGAAAGTCACAGCTATTCCACATATAATATTTGATATTTTTTTATTATTTTTTAAATTAAACATAAATGATATAAGATGTAATCTAAAGGTAAATGATGCAATAACTAAAATGACTGGGATAAAGAAAGTTATTATTGATAGCTCATCACTTAACCATAAATATATTAATCCAATAATTGAAAATATTATCCCCCACACATAAAATATGCTTTGTATGCTATTCTTCTTTTTTGCAATTTCTTCTTCACTTAAACTGTTTATCTCTTCTTTATCATTTTCAGAGTTCTTCTGCCTTTTTATTTTTGCTTTTAAAGCAAAAAATGATATTGTTGACACAACTAAAACGATAACACCTATAAAGCCAATTAAAAGGGTTATGGGTTTAAATTTATCTATTGGTTCAATTAGTATAACATCAGCATATGAAAATACTTGATAACTAAAAATTAGAGTTAATGTCATTCCTAGAATTTTTCTTATAATCTTTTTCATAACATCCTCCTTTTATTTTTTAATTATACAGTAATTCTAACATAAAACATATATGTTCTTCAATATGCCAATAAAGAAAAGTAGTTTCTTAATAGTATTATTAGAAATGTCCCAAACAGAAACGTCCCCAATTGGACACTTTAATAATAATTATATCCTCCATATCCATTATTCATAAAGTTGTTAATTCTTCTATTAGATATGGTAATAAATTTAATAGAATAAATATCACAATAGGTGATTGTATCACTTTCTAAAGAACGTAATAAAATATAACTTGCTCCAACATCTTCTAATATACCAATTCTATCTACTAAATTATTTGTTCCTATCAAAAATTCTACTCTCATTAATTTTCCAATTTGTTCTCGTAAAAAAGCAGGTGTATAAATTGCATTTGTTAGTATTTCTGGTGAATCTTGATTAATGGTTACATTTCTATTTTCTCTTTTATCTTGTCTTTCATCTGGCATAATAAACCTCCTTTATTTTATAATTATCATGTTTTCAAATTTTCTTATTTTATTGAAAATACAGTTTTTCTCATCTTAATTTTCATTTATGAAATCTTCACATTCTGTTGTAACTTTTATTTTAAAAATGTTCTTATGTACTTGCATATTGGCTGGTTGGACGATAAAAGCAGTGTTCTCCCAGTCTTGTATGAAATGTTCCAGAACCATTTCTTGGAAATGTTGCATCACAACTCGGTTTAAATGGGTTTAAATACCACAAGCATTCTCCTATTTCATTTAATCGATTTCCTGCTAATGCCCAATCCGCTATGTAATAATGCTCTTCTGTTGGATTCATATTATAAATATTTTGAGGATTATATCGATTAAATAGTGTTTCTGTTGCACAATCAAACTGTCCTGGCTGAAAAATAATATTTCTAACACTGCCACCTTGTGATATTCTTGCATATTCCCCCACTGTTGCATTTACTCTATTTAAAATTACACTTGCTACTGCCTTCATTCCATTATCGCCTTCTCCTCCGTGCCTCACATTGAACAATTCTAGCAATGAGTTCTCTATCTGAATATGCCATTTTCTTCACCTCTAATAATAAAATATATGCAATATTCTTGAAGAAGTTCCTATTTTTTGGCAAAGATAAAAAAGGGAAAAATGAGTCCGTCCCCAAATTCCCTTTTTATATTATTTTCTTAATTCTGCACCTACTGTTTTTTCCAATTCAGCAATAATATTTTCCATTGCAACATTTACTTCTTCATCACTTAATGTTTTATTCTTATCTCTAAATGTTAAAGCATATGCCACACTCTTTTTATTCTCTCCTAGTTTTTCATTTCTATAAATGTCAAATAATTTTAATCCTTCTAATAATTTCTTAGCTTTCTTTGTAATAATTTTTTCGATTTGTCCAACCTCAACAGCTTCATCTACGATAATGGCAATATCTCTTTCTACTGCTGGGAATTTTGGAACTTCTACATATTTTTTGTTATTTCTTGAATATTTTTCTAGTTTACTAATATTAATTTCTGCTAAATATACTCTTTTTTCAATATCATAATTATTTAAAACAACTGGATGTACTTCACCTAAAGTAGCAATCACATCTCTTCCTACTGTGATATTTGCGCATCTTCCTGGATGATATGATTTATTATTTGTTTCTCTTTCTACTTCATAATGATTAATATATGTTGCTTCTAATACATTTTCAACAATTCCTTTTAAGATATAGAAATCAACATCATCTCCATACATACCAATTGTTAAAATATTTTCTTGTAAAGGTACTTCTCCTTTTTCTACTTCGCCATTCATGTTTTTATAATTTCTTGAAATATCAAATAATTTTACATTTTGATTTTTCTTGTTGGCATTATTGGCTAATATTTGTAACATACTTGGTATGGTTGATGGTCTCATCAACTTATATTCATCACTTAATGGATTTTGAATAGTAATTGCTGTTTTCTTTAATGCATCACTAATATTTGATTTTTCTAAATCTTTTTCACTTAAAAATCCATATGTATATATTTCTGATAAACCACTATTAACAAGTACTTCTTGTATTTTCTTCTCTATTTTTTGTTCTTTATTTCTCATACCTAATGTGGTATCAGATTTGATTAATGTTGTTTCTAATTTGTCATATCCATAAAATCTTAATACTTCTTCTGCTAAATCTGCTAATTGTTCTACATCCATTCTAAAATATGGTGCAGTGGCAATATCCTTTTCAACTTTTATATCTAATTTATTTAAAATATCAATCATTTCTTCTTTAGAAATATGTGTTCCTAATAATTGATTAATTCTATCACTATCTAATTTGATTTGATGTACTTTTTGTTTTGTTGGATATACATCTACTTTTCCATCAACCACTTCTCCTGCATGTAAAATTTCTACCAATTCTACTGCACGATTTACTGCTCTTAACGCATTTTCTGGTGATAATCCTTTTTCAAAACGAGAAGATGCTTCTGTTCTTAATCCTACTTTTTTAGCTGTTTTTCTGACAGCTCCACCGTAAAATACAGCTGATTCAAATACAACCGTTCCTGTATCATTTTCGATTTCTGAATTTAGTCCTCCCATAACACCTGCAATGGCTACTGCTTTTTTATCATCTGCGATGACTAAATCATTTTCATCTAATATTCTTTTTTGCTCATCTAGAGTGATAATTTTTTCATTGTTTTTTGCCCTTCTTACTGTAATATGTTTTCCTTCAATTGAATTAATATCAAATGCATGCATTGGTTGACCCATTTCTAACATGACATAGTTGGTAATATCAACAATATTATTGATACTTCTGACACCACAGGCATTTAATCTTCTAACCATCCATTTAGGTGATGGACCAATCTTTACATTTTTTACGACTCTTGCAATATATCTGTAACATAAGTCAGGTGCTGTAATATCGACTTTTAATCCTTCGATTTCTTTTTTATCTTCTACTTTTAATTCATCAATATTTTTTCTAGGATTTTTAAATGTTTTTCCTAAAGATACTGCTGTTTCTCTTCCTAACCCTTCAATTGATAAACAATCTGGTCTGTTTGGCGTGATTTCAAAATCAATGATATCTTCTTTTAATTCTAATACATCTACTAAATCTTTTCCTAAATCTTTTTCGTATTTGTCATCTAAAATAAAGATACCATCTACCACTTTATCTGGATAACTTGCTGGATCAATTTCTAATTCTTCCATTCCACACATCATACCTTGTGACTCTACACCACGCAATTTTCCTGTATGGATAGTTACACCTTTTGGTAACTCTGCTCCATCTTTTGCTACTGGCACAATTTGTCCAGTTTCTCCTACTTTGATGTTAGGTGCTGCTGTTACGATTTGAAGGATTTCTCCATTTCCAACATCTATTTTGGTTACTACTAATTTATCAGCATCTGGATGTTTTGTAACTTCTAAAATTTTTCCAACAACAACATTTTTTATGTTGTTTCCTTTTTGTTCTATGGTTTCAACCTTAGAACCTGTCATTGTTAGGATGTCTCCTAACTTTACTGTATCAACATCTATATCACTATATTCTTCTAACCATTCTCTACTTGCTTTCATATTTTTATTCTTCCTTTCCTGTATAAACCTGTTTAAAAAATAATTGTGTTTTTGGCTAGACGGCAAAACAAATAATGAAGCTTAACAACGCAAAAATGCAATTATTTTTCAAACAGCAATTACCTTCTTATGTTATATGTTTATTTCACTATCTAGATTGACCATATCTCTTTTGGTATTTTCTAGCTGATTGATAATCATTATATCTTACTACTCTTCCTGGTTTTGTACTATGACTTCTACTAATATCATATGGTATATTTCTATATTCCCCATCACCATTCACTTCACTCATAAATCTATCTCTTTTTTGTTCAAAGACAGATGATGATTTTTGTTTTGTTTCTAAGATTGGATTTTTTACTTCTATTTGTTGTCTACCCTTTTCTTCTCTCTTTTCTTCTCTTAGCCAATATGTTGTATCTGAGCTTCCTGGTCTAGTTGGTACTGGTATATGATTAAAATATTCTTTTTCTTTTAACTTTTCCAGAACTTCTGCTAATGTATATTCTTTTTCTTTTCTCCAATGCTTAAATAACCCCATTTTTCATTTCTCCTTAATCAATTAAATTTTTAATTAATTTTTGTTATTTGTTAATTTATATATTATATAATTAACCATTCATTTTCATTTTTTATTTTATGGTTATAGTTCTTCCCTTTTGTTCAATTTTTGAACATCAGGTCAAATCGTTCAATTTTTGAACATCAGGTCAAATCGTTCATTTTTTGAACGATTTGGCACGTCCCTATCGTTCAACTTAAAATTGTTTTAAGAATCTGATATCATTTTCAAATAATAATCTCATATCTTCGATTCCATATTTGGCCATGGCAATTCTTTCTACACCAAATCCAAATGCAAATCCTGAATAGATGTCTGGATCGATTCCACAATTTCTTAAAACATTTGGATGAACTTCTCCACATCCTAATAGCTCTATCCATCCTTCTCCTTTACATACTCTACAACCTTTACCACCACATACAAAGCATGATACATCTGCTTCTGCTGATGGTTCTGTAAATGGGAAGTGATGTGGTCTAAATCTTATTTTAGTATTTTCTCCCAAACATTTTTTAGCAAACATCTCTAATGTTCCTTTTAAATCTGCCATAGAAATGTTTTTATCAACTACTAATCCTTCTACTTGATGGAACACTGGTGAATGGGTTGCATCTACACTATCTGATCTATATACAGCTCCTGGGCATATGATTTTGATTGGTGGTTTTTGATTTTCCATAACCCTTGCTTGAACAGGTGATGTTTGACTTCTTAATACAATATCATCTGTGATATAGAATGTATCTTGAACATCTCTTGCTGGATGATCTGGTGGTGTATTTAATTTATCAAAATTATATGTTGCCTTTTCTACTTCTGGACCATCAGCAATTTCATATCCCATTCCTAAGAATATTTCTTCTACTTCTTGTATAATTTTGGTAATTGGATGTAAAGATCCTAAAACAACTTTTTTGCTTGGTTCTGTAACATCAATTGTCTCATTTTCTAATCTTTTTAAAAGTTCTTGATTTTTAAATTCTTTTTCTTTACTTTGAATTAAATTTTCAATTTCTTCTCTTAATTCATTTACTAAACTTCCTATAACTGGTCTTTCTTCAGGAGATAATCCTCCCATTCCTCTTAAGATAAGCGTTAACTCTCCTTTTTTTCCTAAGTATTTTACTCTTAATTCATTTAATTCTTTTAAATCCTTTGACTCTGAAATTTCTTTAATAGATTTTTCTTTGATATTTGCAATTTGTTCTTTCATTTTGTCCATTCCTTATTATTAAATTTAGGTTTTTTAAAGGTTACCCATAAACCTTTTCTACTGTATAGCAAAAATTAACATCTTTGATTTCGACACACACCTTTCTTATAATGGACGATATTCTTTTGTTTGTTTATATTGTCCATATTTTCTGTTTAAAAATGATGTTCTTTTTTCACTAATTTTCCTATTTTTTTCTGTAAGAAGTAGTACCTTTTTGTTTTTTCTTTTTTCTTTAAAGTTACTAACATATTCTATCTTGTCTGTAAAATGGATTTTTAAAATATATACGCCCCATTCATTTAAAAATAAATTTGGTTCTACTTTCTTATTTGGAAATTCTTGTTTTGCCTCTTCAATATTTTTCATTAATTGTTCCTTTGTAAAGGTTTTTGAATCAAAATAATATTCAAGACATTTTCCTTCATTATTCATATCTATCAACATCCTTTATTAAATTTTACTTAAAATTTAAATCTTTGTCATCAAAAAAACCATCTCTTCCTAGTTTCTGTTAGGACGAAATGGTTATTTTCCGTGGTACCACCTAAATTTATTAGTATCTTATTATACTAACCTCGTTATAGTTTTAACGGTCCAACCGCCTTTTCCTACTATTATTTCAAAAAAGGACCTAAAAAGTGAATTTTCTATATACGATATTTAATGGTTTCCAGCCAATGACCATTTTCTCTTGTAAATATTTGAAATATATATACTTTGCTTTTTAATCGGTTTTGCTTTATTTTTCTTACAGATAATATTGTATCATAAAAAGGCTTGAAAAACAAGCCTTTTTTAGAAAATATTTCTATTTATTTAAGTTTAAAAGTAAATTCTAGATTTTGTTTAAAACTAGAATTTAGTCTTGGAATGAAATTCTACCTATCTAGAATTTAGT
>CAWVJG010000097.1:0-4041 GCA_963929465.1 Bacillota bacterium | reverse complement strand
AGAAGCAAATACAATTAAGTCAAAGATTGAACTAACTGGTCCCATAAATAGCATAAAATGTTTTAAACTCTTTATATCTAATTTTTTTGGTTTTCGCACAATTTCAGGATCTACGTCATCAAAAGGAAGTGTCATTTGTCCAAAGTCATATAATAAACCTTCTACTAATAATTGTATAGGTGTTTCTGGTAAAAATGGTAAAGCAACACTTGCGACAATAACAGATAGCACTTCTCCAAAGTTAAAGCTTGTTGCCATCTTGATATATTTCATTAAGTTTGCAAATGTTTTTCTTCCTTCAGTTACACCATCTAATAAAACATTTAAATCTTTTTCTAGTAAGATAATGTCAGCAGATTCTTTAGCAATATCGACAGCAGTATCTACTGAAATACCAACATCTGAATTGGTTAGGGAAGGACTGTCATTAATTCCATCTCCCATATATCCTACAACATTTCCTTGTTCTTTCAACAATCTTACAATTCTGGCTTTTTGGATAGGAGACAGTTTGGCAAAAATATTATTTTTTCTAATTAATCTCTGAACAGCTTCATCAGATAATTTATCTAATTCACTTCCTAAGATAATATGTTTAGATTTGATGTTTACTTTATCACAAATACATTTTGTAACTTCTGCATTATCACCTGTTAAAACAATAACACGAATACCAGCTTTATTCATTCTTTCAACAGCTTCTTTGGCACTTTCTTTAGGTGGGTCCAAGAATCCAATGAAACCAATTAATATCATATTTTTTTCATCTTTTACTTCAAAATCATAACCAGGCTCATTACTATATTTTTTACAAACTGCAATTACTCTTAAACCTTCTTTATTTAAGTTTTTACTAATTCTCTGTATATTTTCTTTAATTTCTTTAGTTAATGGAGAAACAACACCTTGATATTCTACTGAAGTAGAAATATTCAAAATTTCTTCCACAGCACCTTTGGTAATTAATTCATCTTTACCTTCTTCATTTTTTACAGCAATAGATAAACGTCTACGAGCAAAATCAAAAGGAATTTCATCTAATTTAATATATTTGCTAGTTAATTCTGGCATATTATATTCTTTACCACGATTAATAACTGCTTCATCAATATTACTTCTTAAACCAGTCTGAAGACTTGCGTTTAAATAAGCATATTTTAAAACACCAATGTCTTCATCACCTTTTATATCCAAATATTTTTCTAAAACAATTTTATCTTCTGTTAAAGTTCCTGTTTTGTCTGTGCATAAAATATTCATAGCACCAAAATTTTGAATAGCATCTAGTTTTTTTACAATCGTCTTTTTCTTAGACATTTTGACAGCACCTTTTGACAAACAAGAAGATAAAATAACAGGAAGTAGCAAAGGCGTAATTGCAATAGAAATTGCTACGGCAAAAGTAAAAGCTGTTACAATACTGTGTTTTGAAAAATTAAGGATAAATACAACAGGAATAATGATTAACATAAAACGAATCAGTAATTTACTAATACTTTCAATTCCCTTTTGAAAAGCTGTTTTTGGTTTGCCAGAAGTTAATGTGTGTGCAATTTTTCCAAAATATGTAGAGTCTGCTGTTTTAATAACAACTCCTTTGGCACTACCAGAAATAACATTAGTTCCCATAAAACAAATGGTATCTAAATCAGCAATACTATCTAAATCTTCTGGTTTCATTTCTGTTTCGACTAGTTTTTTAACAGCATCTGATTCACCAGTTAAAGAAGATTGACCGACATAAAGATCAGTTGCTTCAATGATTCTTAAGTCTGCAGGAATCATGCTACCAGCAGAAAGAACAACAATGTCCCTAAGAGTTACGTCTTTTATAGGAATTTGTACTTCTTTACCATCTCTTATGACATGACAAGTGGTAGCAACTAATTCTTTTAGTTCGTTCGCAGCTTTATTAGAACGATATTCCTCAAAAAAGTCTAATAAAGTACTAGCAGCAACTAAGATGGCAATGACAATAATATTGGCGTAACTAGGTGTTTCTGGTAAAATAACATCTGTATAGCATAATAATAAAGTAATTCCTAATAAAATTAAATTAAAAGGTGTAAATAGACTTTCAAAAAAGTAATGATACCATCTTTTCGGCTTTGCTTGCCTAATGATATTTGGTCCTAATTGTTTTAATTTGTATTCAGCTTCTTGTGAAGAAAGTCCATTTTCTTTAATCTTGTATTTTTTAATAAAATCATCTTTAGAAAGTAAACATTCTTGGTCATAAAGTTTACAAATATTTACTTCCTCTTTGGCATTTGACATGGTACATTCATCTTCCTTTCTTTTGTTTTAAATTTCTTAATTATTATACCACAACCAAATAGAAATAAAACAAAATAACAAAAAAATATAAAAATTTTTTACAATATATTGTAAAAGTATATCAATTTTGTATATAATGAGTTTGAAGAAATAGAAGGAGGTATTTATATGATTTCAGTTAGAAACTTATTTGATAATGATGATGTAAAAATTATTGATAGAAAGGGAAATATTTCAGTAGTTGAATTTCAAAGAGATGTCAGTGTTAATAAATTGACAGCAATGTCAGAATATTTTGCTGCAAAAATGAATGTAAGAAGAAGACAAGTTGTCATTCAATTACAAGGAGATGAATATGTAACAAGTGCAGGAGCAATGCAATGGATGGCTGGAAATATAGAATCAAAAACAAATGTAAAAGGTGTGGGAGATTTTATAGGAAAAGCGATAAAGGGAAGTGTAACAAGTGAATCAACAGTAAAACCAAAATACCATGGTACTGGATTATTAGCATTAGAACCAACATATAACTATATTTTACTAGAAGATGTTGGTGCTTGGAATGGTAGCATTGTATTAGAAGATGGATTATTCTTAGCTTGTGAAGCTACTCTAAATACAAATGTTGTTATGAGAAGTAATTTATCTTCTGCAGTATTAGGTGGAGAAGGATTATTCAACTTAACATTATCAGGACAAGGAATTGCAGTTTTAGAAAGTCCAGTGCCAAGAGAAGAATTAATTGAAGTAGAACTACAAAATGATCAAATAAAAATTGATGGAAATATGGCAATTGCATGGTCTAGTTCATTAGATTTTACAGTAGAGAAATCTACAAGAAGTTTATTAGGTTCAGCTGTTGCAGGGGAAGGATTTGTCAATGTATATAGAGGAACAGGAAAAATTTTAATGTCACCAGTTAGACCAGAAGCAGTAAGTAATATTATGACATATAGATCTAAGCAATAAATATAATAAGAAATGTGCATAAACTCAAAAAAATTTATGTGCATTTTTTATTGTCTTAGACAACAAGGTTCTTATTTAGTAATTACTATACAAATGTATAAAAATGTGATAAAAATATAATGAAATAAAATATGCAAAAGAAAGGAGAAATAGAATGAATATAGACTTAATGATTATATTAATGATACCATTTTTAGGAACACTTCTAGGTTCAGCAATGGTATTTTTTATGAAAAAATCCATTCATAAAACAGTAGAAAAATTATTAATTGGATTTGCAGCAGGTGTTATGATGGCAGCTTCTATTTGGTCATTACTAATGCCATCTATGGAAATGGCAACAGAGCAACATGAAATTTCATGGTTGCCAGCTGTTATTGGATTCTTATTAGGTATTGGTTTCTTATTGATTTTAGATAGTATCATACCACATTTACATTTACATACAGATAAGCCAGAAGGGATTAAGGCAAAACTAAAAGAATCCACTATGCTTGTTTTTGCTGTAACACTTCATAATATTCCAGAAGGAATGGCTATGGGAGTAACATTAGCAGGAGCTATGATAGGAAATGTAGGAATTAGCTTAGCTGGTGCGGTTAGTTTAGCAATTGGTATAGCAATTCAAAACTTTCCAGAAGGTGCTATCATATCTATGCCATTAAGAAGTCAAGGGATGTCTAAGTTAAAAGCATTTGTGTATGCAACATTATCTGGAATTGTTGAGCCCATTGCGGCCATAATAACAATATTATTGACAAATGCAATTGTACCAATATTACCATATTTGTTAGC
>CAWVJG010000096.1:0-39318 GCA_963929465.1 Bacillota bacterium | reverse complement strand
ATATTATCTGTTGGAGATGAACATTTTCAAAATAAATGTTTTGATAAAATGTTAGAATTGAAAAATCAAGGAAAAACAATGGTATTTGTAACACATAGTATGGAATCTGTAAGAAAGTTATGTAATCGAACCATTTGGCTATGTGACGGAAAAATCAAGATGGATGGAGACACAGAAAAAGTAGTAGATGAATATATAAAAGCAATTAGTTAAAAATTTGTACCTAGAAAGGATTGAGAGTATGAATATAGACAAAGACATATTTCCAGGAAAACAAAGAAAAGAAAAAGAACAATATGAAGAAAAAGAACCAATTATTGCAATAATAACCCCATATTATAATACCAACAAATATATAGATACAACTGTAAATAGTGTATTAAATCAAACATTTCCTTATTTTGAATGGATTATTGTTGATGATGGTTCTACCAATAAAGAAGATATAAAAAAATTAGAAGATATTGAAAAATTAGATAACAGAATAAAAGTATATCATAAAGAAAATGAAGGACCAGCAGCTGCAAGAGATTTCGGAGTAGAAAAAATAAGTAAATCTGTAAAATATCTTGTTTTTCTTGATTCAGATGATTTGATTGTGGATACCTATTTAGAATGTGCCTATTGGACCTTAGAGACAAACCCAAAAGCAAGTTGGGCATATGCAGATACCATCAATTTTGATGGACAATATTATACTTGGACAAAATGGTATCAACCTAAGAAAATGATGCAAGACAATATTTTAGTCATGACAGCCATGATAAGAAAAGAAGCATTCTTAAAAGTCAATGGATTTGAAATAAGAGATAAAAATGTGTATGAAGATTGGTGTTTGTGGCTAAAAATGATGAAAGAAGGCATGTTTCCAGTTAGAATGAATTTCTTTGGCTTTTGGTATCGCCAAAAGAAAAAAGAAGAAAGCCAGTTAAGACAATCAAATGAAGACAACAGAGAAAAGGCCATGAATTATGTTAGAAATATAAACAAAGAAATAGAGCAAAAAGAAAAAAAAGAAGCATTTATATTAAAAAAAGCAATTCAATATCCAAAAGAAGATTATAATTGGGAAGAAATTGTCGAAACATTTGATAAAATAGAAATTCCTAAAAAAGCAAAAAACAAAAAGATAAATATATTGATGATTATACCATGGATGACAATGGGAGGCGCAGATAAATTTAATCTGGATATCATAAAACGAAGTGATAAAAATAAATTCAATTTTATCATTGTATCAACAGAACCAAACAGAAATGAATGGAGACAGCAGTTTGAAGAAAATGCAGAAGTATACGATTTGACAACATTTTTGGATAGAAAATATTGGATAAGCTTTATCAATTATCTAATCCAAAAAAATCATATAGATATTATATTTAACACAAATAGCACATTTGGATATAATATTTTACCATATTTAAAAGTAACATATCCACAAATACCAATCATGGATTATATACATATGGAAGAATGGTATAATCGTAATGGAGGATTTTCAAGGGATTCAAGTAGTATATCTTCTGTAATCGATAAAACCTATTTATGTAATAAAAATAGTGAAAAGATACTAGTAGACCATTTTCATAGAAAACCAGAAGATTTAGGAACGGTATATATTGGTGTAGATGAACAAATCTATAATCCAGAAAAATTTAATAAAGAAGAAATTTTAAAAGAAAAACATATTGAAGCAAATGGAAAATACATCATCAGTTATATTTGCCGAATAGCAGAGCAAAAGAGGCCATATTTATTATTAGAAATTATAGATAAATTAAGCAAAACTAGAAATGACTTCATGGTTGTTGTGGCTGGAGATGGACCATTACTAGATAAAATAGAAAAAGAAGCGAAAAATAAAAAAATAGAGGATAAAATAATCTTCTTGGGAAGTGTAAAAGATACAGAAAAAATTTATGCAATTAGTGATTTAACAATAAATTGTTCCATAAAAGAGGGACTTGCATTAACAGCATATGAATCATTAGCAATGGGAATTCCAGTTGTTTCATGTGATGTAGGAGGACAAAAAGAATTAATCAATTCAAAAGTGGGAGTTATTGTACCATGTTTACAAAAAGAAGAAGACATTTTTGATTTAAATTATAAAGAAGAAGAAATCACTCCATATGTAGAAGGAATTAACAAAGTTCTTGATAACTTAGAAGATTATAAAAAAGAAGCAAGAAAAAGAATACTAGATGGATTTACCATTGATAATATGATAAAACATATGGAAGAGATTTTTGAAAATATAAAAAACAATCCAAATCAAGAAAAAATAGAAAATGCTAAAAATTTATTATCATGTAAAGATATAACAAAAGAATTAATAACAAAATATTTAATTAGTGAGCAAGTAGAGTATAAATGGTTAGTCGATAATTTTAATAAACAATATGTCGATAGAGATTGGCGTTTAGAAAAAAAGGAAGATAAAATGCTTTTTTATGAAAATACATTAGAATACAAAATTAAGCATCCATTTTATGTATTACTTACAAAATTACATATATATCCATTTTTGAAAAAGATACTAAAAAGAGGAGAATAATCAATGTTAAATGTTTTTAAAAATTTATATAATTATCGAGAGTTATTAAAAACAAATGTAAAAAAAGAAATTAGAGGAAAATATAAAAATTCTTTTTTAGGCGTTATTTGGTCATTTTTAAATCCATTATTACAAATAGCAGTTTATGCCATTGTATTTCAGATGATTTTAAAAAATCCTCAAGAAAACTATGTTGTTTTCTTATGTTGTGGATTAATACCATGGACATTTTTCTCAACTGCTATTTCAAGATCAGCGTTTACGATGATAGAAAATGGAAACATATTGAAAAAAGTATATTTTCCAAGAGAAATATTGCCAATTTCTGTTGTTACCAGTGAAGCAGTAAATTTCTTGATTTCTACAGTTATTATATTTGCATTTGTTATTTTTAGTGGAATTGGTATCACAAAATATATTCTATTATATCCACTAATATTTATCGCACAATACTTATTATTATTAGCAATATCTTTTATTGTTTCTAGTGTGTGTGTATATGTAAGAGATTTACAACATTTTATAGGTATATTTTTACAATTATTGTTTTATGCAACACCAATTGTATATTCAGTAGATACATTGCCACCAGAAGCAGCTTGGATATTAAAATTAAATCCAATGACATATATTATTGAGGGATATCGTGATATTTTTTATAATCAGACAATGCCAGATATTCAAAGTATTTTGATTTTAATTGCAATTGTTTTAGTAGCAATTGTTATTGGATATTTAATATTTAATAAATTACAAAAGGGATTTGCTGAAGAACTATAAGAGGCCTAACTTTGTTGTATGTTGCTTCGTATTATTACACGGAATAGAGGAGAAAAATTGAGATGGAAAACTTAAAAGACAAAATAAAGGAGATTATAACAGACAAAAATTTATATATTTTTGCGATAATAACAATTGTATTTTTTGGAGCACTTTGTAAGTTACAATATGCTCCAGATACATACAGTGTTTTTACAAATGAATTAATGAGTAGTGTAAAACACTTTTTATCTTGCGGAAGAATTGTAACAGCTATTGCTACATATGTAGTTATGGGAATACTAAAATTAAGTAATGAATGGACATATATATTGTCATATGTATTTGCCATGATTTGTATGATAATTGCTTTGTATAGATTAAACAAATTAATACAAAAAGATGTAAAAAATCATATAGTAAGTGTCATAATAGCTACTTTAATATTAATTAATCCATTTTCTTTGGAATTATTTTTGTACATAGAAAAAGGAATCATGGTGTTATCTGTTCTATTATGTGTATTAGCAGTAGAACAAATAGATAAGTTTTTCCAAGGAAATAAGAAATCCATTATATGGGCAGGAATTTTCATGATAATAGCAAATTGTTGTTATCAAGGAACTGTTGGATTATTTGTTGCCATATCATTAATTTATATTATAAAATATTCAAAAAATCTAAAAGAATTCATTGTTAATAATGTAATTGTTGCTTTAACATATGGAATTCCAGCTTTATTGAATTTCTTATTAGTAAGATTTTTCTTTACAAATGCTAGAGTAAATGGAGAAATGATTTTTTCAGAGTCAATTGCAAAAGTAATTGATGGAACAAAAAGAATGTTAGTGGATAGTTATGATTTATTACCTCAATATTTATTTTTAGTAGTCATTGTTATTATATTAGGAATCATTATTTGCAAAGCAATAAGAGAAAATATCAGTACGAAAGAAAAATCATTAAAAATATTAAGTGCGTTTTACTTAATTGCAGGTACATTATTTGCAACAGTAGCACCACAAATGTTACAAGATACAAATTCTATATGGTTTGTTGCTAGAAGTTCATATCCAATGGCAGCTATTATTGGAATTTTAGGGTTGTATTTATTCTCAAAATTTGATATAAAAGAGGTAGTAAAAGATATAGTAATTTGCATATGCATTGTATTTTTATTAATACAATATGTATATTTTATGGATTATACAAGAGATAATTATATTGGAAATTATCTAGATAAACAAGTTACTACACAAATTTATCAAGAAATATTAAATTATGAAGAAGCAACAGGAAATACAGTTGATACAATTGCTATTTATAGAGATAAAACACCACAATATGTATATCCAGAATTAAAAGCATCAGGAGATATTAATATTAAAGCATATTCAGCTGATTGGTGTGTTAGTAGAATACTAAAATTTACAGGTAGAGAATTTAAAGTAATAGAAGCTAATCAAGAAATAAAGGAAGAATTCGAACAAAAATCATGGGATTATTTTTCACCTGAACAAATTATTTTTGAAAATAATGTTATGCATTTATGTGTTTTTTAAATTTAGAAATTGCATTTTTTAACTTTAAAAGCAACATTGAAAAAACAAGAGAGTTTTGTTAATTTATATAGAATTTATGAGAATATAGGAGGAAAAAATGAAAGCACTAGTAATCATACCAGCATATAATGAAGAAGGAGCAATCGTAAATACTGTAAACAATTTAAAATCAATTTGCTCTGACGTTGATTATATCATCATAGATGATTGCTCAAAAGATAAGACTTTAGAAATAGCAAGACAAAACAATTTTCATGTTATACATTTACCTATTAATTTGGGAATAGGAGGAGCAGTTCAAACAGGTTATAAATATGCATATGAAAATGATTATGATGTGGCAATTCAAATGGATGCAGATGGACAACATGATCCTAAGTATATACCAGAACTTATTAAAAAAGTTGAAGAAGGAAATGACTTGGTAATAGGCTCTAGATTTTTAGAAAAAGAAGGATTTCAATCTACATTTATTAGAAGAATGGGGATTATACTATATTCTAAAATTATAAAATTATTTACAAAAAAGGAAATTAAAGATACAACATCAGGTTATCGAGCAGCCAGTAAGAAAGTAATAAGCATATTTGCTAAAAATTATCCAGTTGACTATCCAGAGCCAGAAACAAATGCTTTTATAGCAAAAAATGCTTTTAAAATTATAGAAATTCCAATGAAAATGAAAGAAAGAGATAGTGGATCATCTTCAATTACACCAATAAAGTCAATATATTATGCTGTAAAAGTAGGACTAGCTGTTGTATTAGCATGTATTTTTAAGAATCGAGAAATATAATATTAAATGTATATGGATAATCAGGAAATGTATGATTTATGGTAAGAGGAGGATATAAAATATGGATCGTGGATTACAAATAATCTTGATTTTAGCAACATTTTTCTTTTGTATATTTATTTTAACTGTTACACAAAAGAAGAAATTATCTTATCGATATACACTTTTGTGGCTATGTTTTGGATTTATAACATTGCTTTGTGCCATTTTTCCAAATATTGTTATTTGGATTTCTAAAGTGTTACATATAGCAGAACCAACAAATGCTTTGTTTCTAATTTATCTATTTTTGATAATTGTTATTATATTTTATATTAGTTTGGCATTTTCAAAATTATTTGAAAAAGTTACAACATTAATACAAGAAAATGCGATTTTGTCAGCAAAAGTAGAGAAGTTGGAAAAAAAGATAAAGGAGGAAACAAATGATGAAAATTCTTAGCATTATTTTATATTTGACTTTAACAGTAGGAGGTCTTGTTTTAGTAAAAGCAGGATCAGGGAATATACAAATTGCTATACAAGATGGGACATTTAATTTTTCTATGGGCTTAAAAGCAATGCTAGGCTTTATTGCATATATTGGTAGCTTTTTAATTTATACATTTTATATTATTAAAAATTTTGACTTGAGTTATATATACCCAATTATTACAGGGATTACGCAAGTTTTAATTATACTAGCTGGTGTATTTATTTTTAAGGAACATCTAAATGCTTATGCAATTGGTGGAATTGTATTAATTATTGTTGGAGTAATCTTACTAAATATAAAGTAAATATATATTTCATAAATTTTTCGGTTCAATATGAAGATTAATTTGATAATTCACAGCCTACTTGAAAAAATACTAACATTTGAAATCTTCTATAAGGATATTCAAAATTTATAAAATATATAATAACGTTAATTATAATAGTAAGAAAAAATAAACGAAGGTAGAAGGAAGAGAAAGCGATGAAAATAGATTTAAAAAAAGATTGGAAATTTTATGTTGTTTTAACAATAACTGTTTTGATTATTATTTTAATAGCTAATTATTCACTTAAAATAGAAGAAAAGCTTTATACAACAGGAGAGATGCAAGCAGAAACTGGAACATTAGAAGAAGTTACAACAGGAACTGAAATTGTACAAACTTTTGTTGCAGTTGATAATAACTTAGAGAAGGTAAAAATAAATTTTGAACCATATAAAGATGATGTGAATTGTGGAGGAAAAGTCACTGTAGGAATAAAAGATGCCAATGGTAATGTGATACAAGAAAAAGAAATTTTACGTAATTATGTAAGAGAAACACCACAATATACATTAGAATTTCCAAAACAAAAAGATTCCAAAGATAAAGAATATCAAATTTTTATAAGATTTAATGATCTTGAGGAAGCCAATAGATTTTTTACTGTAAGATATACAGATAAAAATGAATTTTTAAATAATCATTTAATGATTAATGGCGAGGAAATGCAAGGTGCTTCAATTATTTTTCTAGATTTATATAAAAGTGATATCAGAACAATTATATATTCTTTAACATTAATCATATTGATAATAGAAGTTTACATCATATCAAGTATTATATATTATAAAAAAGGTATGAAGGTAGAAAATATCTTTTTAATGATAGCACCACTTATATGTATATTCTTTTTAATAACCATGCCAACATTTAAAAATCATGATGAATATTATCATTGGCTAAAAGCATATGAAGTCTCACAAGGTACATTGATGACACCACAAGAAGATGGCGTACAAGGTTCCTTGATGCCAGAAGGTGTTTCAAAGGTATTTCCATCTGATTGGACCCAAATAGATTATTCAAAGATGAAAGAGCTTTTAGGTGTAAAATTAAATGAAGATAACAAAGGAATCTTAAATCCAGAAACAGCAGCTGTATATTCTTTTGTACAATATATACCACAAGCAACAGGCATAGCTTTAGCAAGATTAGTGACAGATAATGTATATTTGATAACATATGTCGGAAGAATCGTTAATATGATATTTGCATTATTCGTATTATATTTTGCAATAAAACTTATGCCATTTGGAAAAAAATTGTTATTAATACCAGCAATGATACCAATTGCGATAGAGGGATTTACCTCTTTATCTCCTGATGCTATGACAATTTCTGTAGCATTTTTCTATATTGCTTATATATTACATTTAGCTTTTGGAACAAAAGAACAACTAGGAATAAAAGAAAAAGTCATTCTGCTCATTTCATCTATTGTTATTGCATTGTGTAAGATTGTATATATACCATTAGTTGGATTAATTTTAATTATTCCAAAAGAGAAATTCAAAAATGCGGGAAATAAGAATAAAATATTAAACTTCTGCGTGATAGCAGGGATTGCAGTAATAATAAATCTAATTTGGTTAGCAATATCTAGTAGATATTTATCTACTTTTAGAGAAGGTGACTCAAAAATACAAGTATTACTAGCATTGCAAAATCTGATTTTATACATACAAAATGTGTTATATACATTAAATCTTAATGGTAGTAATTATCTATTATCCTTATTTGGAGCTGATTTAGGATGGGGAGAGCTAATTAAACTACATTCTATTGTGCCATATGCATTGTTAGGAATTTATCTATTTACAGCAATTACAGATAATGAATTAAAAGGCAAATTTAAAAAATATCAAATTGTTTGGATATCATTAATTGTATTAGCAATTGTAGGATTAATATTTACAAGTTTATATGTTCAATGGACAACTATTGGACAAACAAGTATAGCAGGTATACAAGGTAGATATTTCTTACCAATATTACCATTGGTAATGCTATTATTGGGAAGTGTTATAAAAGTAAAATCTTTATATAATGAGGAAAAAGTTACGAAGTTTGTTGCAATATCTATTTTGGTATTACAAATATTTACAATTTCTCGAATTTTAATAGAACATTTGTAATTCTAAATATAATTTATAGAGCGAAAATGTAATAGCTGAAACAGAAAATTTATAATATCAAAAGAAAATAAGACAGACAAAACTATGAGGGAGTATGTCTTATTTTTATTGGTCAGAAAAAGTTGCAAAAAAAACAATATAATGATAAGATAACGAAGAAAATAATGTCTAAATAGAGGAGAAATTGAATGAAAAAACTTTTTTTTGCAACACATAACTTGGACTTAGGTGGAATAGAAACTGCACTTGTTACATTAGTAAATTACTTATCAGAAAAAGGTTATGATATAACGATTGCACTAGAAAAAAAAGAAGGCGTTTTTTTAGGTAGACTAAGTAAAGAAATAAAGGTTGTAGAATATAATACCAATAATAATAAAAATGTCGTTTTAAGAAAGATATGTAATTTGTGTAATAGGCTAAAATTTATTATAAAATATAAAAACAAATTTGATTTTTCAGCAAGTTTTGCAACATATTCTTTAGCAAGTAGTTTTATGGCAAGAACGGCATCTAAAAACTCAGCATTATGGTGTCATGCAGATTATTTAACTCTGTACCAAGGAAACAAAGAAGAAGTAAAAACTTTTTTTAAAAATGTAACTTGTGAAGAATTTAAACATATTGTGTTTGTATCAAAAGAAGGTACAAATAGTTTTATAGAGATTTTTCCTGAATTAAAAGACAAAGTGATGACTTGTAATAATTTGATAAATGGAAAAGAAATTATAGAAAAATCGCAAGAATCGATTATAGAGGAAAATATACAAGAATTAGAAAAAGAAGAGATTCCTGTTTTTTTAAATGTAGGAAGACATGATGAAAGACAAAAAAAGTTAACAAGAATTATAGAAGCATCTAAAAAATTAAAAGAAGAGAATTTAAAATTTAAAGTCTTATTTATTGGAGATGGACAAGATACAAAATTATATCAAGAAAAAGTAAAAGAATATGACTTAGAAGAAACCATTTTATTTTTAGGTAGAAAAGAAAATCCATATCCATATTTTACAATAAGTGATTGTATCATTTTATCTTCTGAATATGAAGGATATCCAGTTGTATATTTAGAAAGTTTTGTATTACATAAACCAATTATTACAACAAAAGTATCTGATTATGAACAAGTAGAAAACGGAAGAGGAACGGTTGTAGAGAAAGATACACAATCTATATATATGGCAATGAAAGAATTTATACAAAATGGATATGAAATAAACAATTCATTTGATTATGAAACATATAATGAAACCATTGTAAAAACTTTAGAAACAATATTTTAAAAAGAAAGATGGAGAGAATATTGAAAAAATTAAGTGTCATTATTCCCGTATATAATGCGGAAAAAACATTAAAAAGATGTATGGAATCTGTTTTAAAACAAAAAGATGAAGATTTAGAAATTGTATTAATCAATGATGGAAGTACAGATACATCTGATAAAATTATACAAGAATATAAAGAAAAAAATCCTAAAATCATTTCTTATTACAAAAAGAAAAATACAGGGGTTGCCGATACAAGAAATTATGGAATTAAAAAAGCAAAAGGAACATATATCCTATTTCTTGATGCAGATGATTATTTAGATATCCATTTATATGGGTTGGTAAAACAATATATGGAAAAAGGTATGGATTTAATTAAATTTAAGTTGCAAAGAGAAGATGAAAAAGGAAATGTCATAGAAACAGTCAGTGGACCTGTATTTGAAAATAAAACAGGAGAAGAAGGATTTGAAGAACTATATGCTACAGATGTTTTGGTAGATTCTCCTTGTGTGTATGTGATAAAAAAAGAAATATTTACAAAGAACAAATTAGAGTTTAAGGTCGGAACAGAACATGAGGATTTTGGATTAATGCCATTTGTGATTGTGCTTGCCAAGACAATGATTTCTATTAATTTTTATGGATATCATTATGTACAAGTAAAAGGAAGTATTACAAGAAATGACAGTTATGAAAAAACAAAGAAAAAAGCAAATGATGCTCTAAAACAATATGATGAAGCTTTATTAAAAATTGAGAGATATAAATTAAATCAAAAAACAGCAGAAACATTAAAAATTTATTATACAAATGCAATTTTATTAAAAATAGAAACTTTAGAGAAAAAAGATCAAAAGCAATATATAAAAGAAATTAGAAAAAGAAACATGACAAAAAATATTAAGGCGAAAGATATAAGACAATTATTTAGAAAAATCATTTTAAGCTTAAATATAAAATGGTATTTAAGTTTAAGAAAAAGAGTAAAAAAATAATTACAATTTTCCCAACCAGATTTGTGCCTTAGAAAGGAATGCGATAAATCATGATAAAGGTTAGTATCATTGTTCCATTTTATAATGTAGAAAATTATATAGAAAAATGTTTGCAATCTTTAGTAAATCAAACATTAGAAGATATTGAAATTTTACTTGTGAATGATGGAAGTAAAGATCGTTCAGAAGAGATTGCCAAACAATTTATAGAAAAATATCCGAATAAAATCATATATTTGGAAAAAGAAAATGGTGGATTATCAGATGCTAGAAATTATGCGATTCCACATGCTAAGGGAGAATATATTGCCTTTTTAGATTCTGATGACTATGTTGAAACCAATATGTATGAAGAAATGTACAATAAAGCAAAAAAAGAAGATTTGGATTATGTAGAATGTGATTTTTTATGGGAATATCCAGATAAGATATTAGAAAGTAAAGGAAAACAATATAGCAATAAAAAAGAAATGTTTATCCATACTAGAGTTGTCGCATGGAATAAATTAATTAAAAGAGAAATTGTACAAGATAACCATTTAGAATTTCCAAAAGGATATCGATATGAAGATGTAGAGTTTTTCTATAAACTATTGCCATTGATACATAATTATGGAATTGTACAAAAACCATTTATCCATTATGTACAAAGAGAAAATTCTATCTCAAATGTACAAAATACAAGAACGAAAGAAATTATCGATGTTTTAGAACATGTGATTACATATTACAAAACAAATAACTTGTTTGATGAATATAAAGAAGAAATAGAATATACTTACACAAGATACATCTTATGTAGTTCGATGCTTAGAATGGTAATGATTGAAGATAAAAAGGAAAGAAAAGGAATTATCAAATTGGCATGGAAATCATTAAATACACAATTTCCTAATTGGAAGAAAAATACTTATTTAAAAGATAAAGGATTAAAGAATTTGTATATGAGAAGTGTCAATAATCTTACATTAAAAGTGTATACAAGTTTAGCAAGGATTAAATTTATAAGAGATAAGTTACAAGAAAAATTTGTTTAATTCTTTTCCAACCATATGATATCAGGAGAATTAGAAAATGAAAAAAATAATATTTGGAATAACCAGTTTAACATTAGGTGGAGCAGAAAGAGTATTAGTTGATATGGTAAATCAATTAAGTGATACATTTGATATTACGATATTTACGATTTATGGAAAAGGCGAGTTAGAGAAAAGTTTAAATGATAAGATAAAAGTAAAAAGAATATTTGACAAACCGTACAAGGAATTTAGCAAGTTTGAAAAAATAAAAATACCATTAAAAATTTTATGCTTCCAAAAACAATATTATAAAAAACATATTCAAGGTGATTATGATATAGAAATAGCTTTCTTAGAAGGACCAATTACTAGGTTATTTAGTACAAAAAACAAAAATACAAAGAAAATAGCTTGGATTCATAATGATATTTCAAAAGTATATGGAAATAATTTAAAAGCAAAACTAAAATTAATGATAGACAAAAAGATTTATAACAAGTATCAAAAATTAATATTTGTTAGTAAAGATAATCAAGAAATGTTTGATATACGATATCCCAATATGAAACCGACAGAAGAGGTTATCTATAATTATATAGATGCACAAAAAGTAATAAAAAAAGCAGAAGAAAAGATAGATTTTTCTTTTGATAATCATCAAATCAATTTCTTGACAGTTGCAAGATTAGTAGAACAAAAAGGAATAGATAGATTAATTCGTATTCATAGAGAATTAATTGCAAATCATTATATGAATAAATTTTATATAATTGGTGATGGTCCAGAAAGAGAAAAATTGGAAAAACTAATAAAAGATGAACATTTGCAAGAAACATTTTTCTTATTAGGTGCCAAAGAAAATCCATACCCATATATGAAAAAAGCAGATATATTTTGCTTACTTTCTAAATTTGAAGGATATGGTATGGTACTAGAAGAAGCAAAAATTTTGAATAAGCCAATTATCATTACCAATACAGCAGCAAGGGAAGCAGTTGAGAATTATAAAAATGCAGTGATTGTAGAAAATGATGAACATGAAATTTATAATAAATTAAAATATATTATTGAAAATAATATAAAAACATTTGATGAAAACAAACAAACTTATGATAATCAACATATTATCAAAGAATTAGAAAAAGTATTAAAGGAAGAATAATTATGAAATTATCCATTATTACGCCAACATATAATAGGGCAAATATGCTTGGTAATTTATACAACAGCATTGTGAAAAACTTAGAACTAAATGATGAAGTAAGGCAAAGTATACAAGTACAATGGCTAATTATAGATGATGGTTCAACAGATAATACAGAAGAAATAATCAATCAGTACATAAATGAAAAAAAGATAGAAATACAATATCATAAACAAAAAAATCAAGGAAAAATGTCAGCTATCAATCATGTTGTTCAATATGCAGATGGAGATTTGATTGTAGAATGTGATTCTGATGATATATTTTCAGATAATGCATTTTATGATATTTTGCAAGCCTATCATGAAACAAAAGAAAGAAATGATTTATATGGCTTATGTTTTTTTAAATATGATTTAAAAGGAAATAATATTGGAAATCAGTTTTCCAAAGAAGAAACTACTATGTTTGATTTGTATTTTAAAGAACGGAGAAACTGGAGAAAAAGCAATTGTATTTTTTGCAGATGTCCGAAAACAATATCAGTACAAGATAGAAAACCATGAAAAGTTTTCAACTGAAGCCAGAATGTATCATGAAATGGATTTGAAATATAAAATGAAATGTATTAATAAACCTATTATGCTATGTGACTACAAAGAAGATGGATATACTAAAAATATTAGAAAAGTTTTTAAAGAGAATCCATATGGACATTTTGCATATTTCAAAGAAATTTTAGAACAACATGATATGAGAGGAGTTTCTTTTAAAAAGAGACTATACGTCATGAAACACTATATTTTATTTGGTTATTTAACAAAACAATATAACATAGGAAATATAAAAGGAATAGAAAACAAAATGTTATATATATTATTATTTATTCCAGGAATGATAAAAAGTTATTATTTTAAGAATAAGCAATAACTATGTGCTTTACAAGAAATATATTTATTGATATAATAGTAACGATTTTAACGAATGATAATGAAAAATGGAAATATAAAGAAGATCATAAATAAAAAATATGGAATAATTTTAAATTTAATATAGAAAAAAATAAGAAAGTGAAGAAAAATGGAAAAAATTATAAAAAAATTATGTACAAGAGAAACGATATCATATTTAATATTTGGTGTACTAACAACACTCATTAATATAGGAGTTTCAGCAATATTAGTAAAAGCATTTCAAGTTGAGGGAAATATAGCAAGTACAATAGGAATTATTATATCTATTTTATTTGCTTATTTTACCAATCGTAAAATGGTATTTAATTCTATAGCAGAAACCGCAAAAGAAAAATGGACAGAATTTTTTAAATTTATATTAGGTAGATCGTTTACGATGGTATTAGAAATGGCAGGTGTATTTTTACTTTATACAGTCTTACATGTAGAATATGTCATCACAAAAGTAACCATTACAGTGATTGTTGTTATCTTAAACTTTTTTATAAGTAAATTTTTTGCATTTAAAACAAAGAAAGAAGTAAACGAACAAAAAAGTGAAAAGGTTGAAAAATAATTCTTTTCCAACCAGTTTTGAGCCTTAAGAAAGGAATGAGAATAAAAATGAAAAAAATAACCATAATTATACCAGCATATAATGAAGAAGAATCATTACCACATTTATATGAAAGATTAGAAAAATTAATGACTTCTATGGAACATTATGAATTTGAAATCTTATTTGTAAATGATGGAAGTAAAGATAATACAATTGATCTAATAAAAGAATATAGAGAAAAAGATAATAGGATATGTTATGTTGATTTTTCTAGAAACTTTGGAAAAGAAATAGCTATGATTGCAGGATTAGACTATGCAACAGGAGATTGTGTCATTTTTATGGATGCAGATTTACAAGACCCACCAGAATTGATTCCAGAATTGGTAAAATATTGGGAAGAAGGATATGATGATGTTTATGCTAAAAGAAGTTCAAGAAAAGGAGAAACTTGGCTAAAGAAATTTACATCAAAAATGTATTATAGAGTTTTACAACATTTAACAAATGTACCAATTCAACAAGACACAGGAGATTTTAGATTATTAGACAGAAGATGTGTGAATGCATTGAGAAAAATGAGAGAATCTCAAAGAAATTCAAAAAGTATGTTTAGCTGGATAGGATATAAGAAAAAAGAAGTACTATATGATAGAGACCCAAGAATTGCAGGGCAAACAAAATGGAATTATAAAAAGTTAGTGGATTTAGCAATTGATGGAATTACATCATTTACTACTTCACCACTTAGAATATCAACATATATTAGTATACCAACATTTATTGTTTTATTTGTATATTTTGTATATGTGATTGCAAAATGTATTGTGACAAGTACAATGATTCAAGCATATCAAGCAATTATATTATTGATTCTATTTTTCTCAGGTGTGCAAATATTATTATTTGGAATTATAGGAGAATATTTAGGAAGAATATTTAATGAAAGTAAAGATAGACCATTATATTTAGTAAATGAGTATAATGGAAAAAAAGAAATGAATGATTAAAAGATGTTTGACATCTTTTTTCATATTATAGGAAAGTTTTCTAAACTTCCTATAATATGAATTACATTGCACAGAGTATTAGACTATAAAATAAAAAGAGGAGAAGCAATTTGAGTACAAAGGAGAAACTAATCAGACACAAAAAGAGAAATGTTAGATTATTCCCATTATATAAAATGGTATCATGGGATTTATTATTCTATTACCCAATTATATTTTTATTTCTGACACAAGTGAAGGGATTTTCAGCAGCTCAGGTACTATTTTCTGATGCATTTTATACATTATCCAATACTCTATGGCAGATACCAGTAACAAGACTAGTAGATAGAGTGGGAAAAAAGAATGCATTAATTGTTGGAAATATATTATATACATTAAGTATATTATCTATGATATTTATGCAAGAATATTATCAATTACTAATTATTCAATTTATATATGCATTAGGATATTCAATAAAAGGAATTTGTGAAGCAAATATATTATATGATTCCTTGCCAAAAGGATATAGAAGAGGAAAAATATTTTCAAAGATAGATGGGAAATCTACATCATATTTTTATATATTTGAGGCTATTGCATCAACAACGGCAGGATTTACATTTGTTATTAATGGATATATTCCAATGATTTTATGTTTTATATGTTGCACCATTGCAACCATTTTATCTTTTAAATTTAGACATACAACGATTGTGCAAAATAATGTCAAACCAATCAAATTTACAGAATATATGGTACAATTAAAAACCTCTTTTAGATATTTTTTGAAGTCTAAGAGAATTCGTTCATTAATTATGTTTAATGCATTATTAATGGGAACCATAACAGCAATCGTAAATTTGAGAAGTAGTATATTAAAAGAAATACACGTCCCTGAACAGTATTTCGGCATTATATTTGCCATGTTACAGATAATCGCAGCAATTTCTACCAGAAATACAGAAAAAATACAAGACAACTTTAGGAATAAAACATTAACTTGGTTAGGAGTTCCTATGGTTATGTCTTGTATAGTGATAGGATTTATTGGACAAGACCAATTATCAAGATCATCATTAATATTAATCATTGTATTATTTGCTATTCAGTATGCAATAAAAGGACCATATGTAGGATTGATGACAAGATATCTAAATAATTTTACTAATCGAAGTATAAGACCTAAAATATCAGCTTTACGATATTTGACAGCCAATTTAGCAACAGCTATTTTATCATTAATATGCTCTGGGTTATTAGCTATAACAACAACTGCAAATACTTTTATTATTATAGGGTGTATAACAACAATTGGTGTGGTATTATTGTTAGATTATATGACAGATAAAGTAGGATTGAAACCAGAAGAATATAGTGATGAAGATATACGATACAGTATTAATAAACCAGAAAAACTAGAAAAAGAATTTAAAAGTTGACGAATAAAATATATTTTGCTATACTAGTGATAAAAATTATGAAAAGGAGAAGATACATGCAAGAGATAATGTTATCCATAATGGAGCAATTTGGATATTTGGGAGTGTTTTTATTAATAGCGATAGAAAATATTTTTCCACCAATTCCATCAGAAGCAGTTTTATTATTTGGTGGATTTATGACAACATATACAGGATTAAATATTGTTGTCATGATTATAGCCGCAACATTAGGATCATTAGTTGGTGCCATTGTGCTATATTATGTAGGAAGAATATTAAATAAAGAAAGACTAAAAAAATTAGTTTCAGGAAAAGTGGGAAAGATACTTAGATTAAAAACAGAAGATATTGATAAAGCAGACAAGTGGTTTGATGAAAAAGGAAACAAAACTGTATTTTTCTGTAGATTTGTTCCAATTGTTAGAAGTTTAATTTCTATACCAGCAGGAATGAGTGAGATGCCTATGGGAAAATTCTTAATTTATACAATATCAGGTTCAGCTGTTTGGAATACAGTTTTATTAACAATTGGAAATATGGTGGGAGAAAATTGGGCAAATATGCTTGCAATTTTTGAACAATATTCTCATATTACATTAGCTGTGTTAGCAATTATTTTTGCTATTGGTTGTTTATTATTCTATTGGAAAAAAACAAACAAGTTTATTTTCAAGAAAAAAATATATTATTTGGGAGATCCAACAGATTAGTATTCATTTAATAATAAGTTTAATAATAAGATGGTGTATCATATGGTACACTATTTTTATTATTTAAATATAAAGAAAAGTTTCTATTGAAAAATAAGTAAACATATGGTAAAATAGAAAGGAATTGAAAAGAAAGGTTAAAATGGTGGTAAGATGATTATTATTAATAAACTAGAAAATATAAAATAAGATGTAATCATATTTTAGAATGGTTTATTAATAATGCAAATTTTAAGGTACTATACGTAAAAACTACCAAATTAACGTGTAGAAATATAACAGATATAAGAATTCAAATGCGAAAATTAGATGAGATTTAAAGTAAAAGATAATAAACTCCTTCTTTAATATGATTAAAGGAGGAGTTTTTATGGTATTAGAATTAAAAAACATTTCAAAATATTATGGAGATAGAAAAATATTAGAAATTGATGATTTGAAAATATATGAAAATGAGAAAATAGGGATTGTAGGACAAAACGGATCAGGAAAAACCACTTTGTTAAATATGATAGCTGGAAGAATACAACCAGATACAGGAGAAATCATTCATAAGCAAAATATCATATATATGGAGCAGTTTGAAGAAATCAATCATGAAAATGAAAATTTAAGTGGTGGAGAGAAAAAGAAAGAAGCATTTCATCAAAAAGTATTACATCAAAATGGTATCTTATTACTAGATGAACCGTCAAGCAATTTAGATAGAAATGGGATTAATCATATTGAAAAGGAACTAAAAAAATATCAAGGAACGATATTAATCATATCTCATGATAGAAGTCTACTAGATGAAATTTGTACGGCTATGATTGAAATAAAAGATGGAAAAGTAAAAAGATATGAAGGGAATTATTCAAAATATAAATTACAAAAAGAGGCTGAAACGAAAAGAAAAGAATTTGAATATATGCAATATATAAATGAAAAACAAAAATTAGAAAAAGCAATTCATGTTTCAAAAAATACAGCAAAAGAAATTCGAAAAACACCAAAACGAATGGGAAACTCTGAAGCAAGACTACATAAAAGAGGTGTTGAAAACATAAGAGAAAAATTGGAAGGACATACAAATGCCTTGCAAACTAGATTAGAGAAATTAGAAGTAAAAGAAAAACCACAAAACAATCCAAAAATATATATGAAATATCAAACAGAAGAAAATGTGAAAAATAAAATAGCAATACATATTGAAAATTTGAATATCCAATTAGGAAATAAATTATTATTTGAACATGCAAGTTGTGTTGTCAAAACCAACCGAAAGACAGCTTTAATAGGAGAAAATGGAGTAGGAAAGACAACACTTATAAATCAAATCATAAATGGCAACCAACATATAACAGTAAATCCAAATATAAAAATAGACTATTTTTCTCAAGACTTTTCAAACTTAGATTTTAGTAAAAATGTATTACAAAATGTCATGCAAGATACGAATCAATCAGAAATGATTGTAAAAAACATATTAGCAAATTTATTATTCAAAGATAAAGATTTAGAGAAAAATATAAAAGATTTAAGTGGTGGAGAAAGAGTAAAAGTATCGATTGCTAAAATATTGGTATCAGACAATAATTTATTGATATTAGATGAACCTACTAATTTCTTGGATATAGAATCTATTGAAAGTTTGGAAAAATTATTAAAAGAATATAATGGAACGATTTTATTTGTTACACATGATAAAACATTTATTGATCATATTGCAACAGATATTTTAGTTATAAAAAATCATAAAATTATAGAATATGAAGGAAATTATTCTTCTTATCTACAATATGAAAAAGAAAGAAGTAAAAAACAGCAAAGTAAAAATGAAAATGATAAACTATTATTAGATTTTAAGATATCACAAATTACTTCAGAATTAGCAATGACAAAAGATGAGAAAAGAAAAAAAGAACTTGAGGAAGAATTTAATGAACTAATAAAATTAAAACATTTGACGAAATAAATAAAAATTCGTATAATAGCAATGAAATAAAATAAAGAAAAAGGTTGAAAAGCTTGATATATACTGCTAAATAGGAAAAATTGATTTTTCTATTTAACAAAATACAATCTTGAGAAAGGAATCATTAAAAAGTGAGTAAAATATTAATTGTTGAAGATGATAAAAAACTAAGACAAGAATTAGAAACATTTTTAAATAAGAATGGATTTGAAACAAAAGGGCTAGATAATTTTGATAATACGATACAAGATATATTAGAGGAAAAAGCAGATTTGGTATTGTTAGATATTAATTTACCATATACAGATGGAGAATTTGTCTGTAAAGAAGTAAGAAAAGTATCTAATGTTCCAATTATTATGGTAACAAGTAGAGATAATGAAATTGATGAATTAATGAGCCTAAACTATGGAGCAGATCAATATGTTACAAAGCCATATAATATACAAATATTACTTGCAAAGATAAATGGTTTATTAAAAAGAAATCAAAATGCAGGAAGAAATCCAGAAAAAATTGACTGTCATGGTTTTGTATTAAATATAGCAGAAAGAGCCATAGAAAAAGATAATCAGAAAATAGACTTAACAAAAAATGAATATAGTATCTTATATTATTTAAGCACTCATAAGAATGAAGTGGTATCAAGAGATGAAATCATGGATTATTTATGGGAAAGTGAAGAATTTATTGATGATAATACATTAAATGTCAATATCAAAAGACTAAGAACAAAACTAGAAGAATTAGGATTACATGATAGAATAGAGACCAAAAGAGGACAGGGGTATATATTAAAATGAAATTTAGTGATTTTATAAAAGATAAGGTATTGTTGATTGTAAGTGTTCTATTAGCCTTAATTAGTATAGAAATATTATTATTGGCTTATCAAATCGGGATTATTGCACAAATTTACATAGCTGCTATTATCATAATTGTTATTGCTATTTCTATATTTGTTGAATATAAAAGAAAACAACATTTTTATAATCAATTAAAAAAGAATATGGAAGAATTAAATGAAAAGTATTTGATTTCTGAAATTATCAAAAATGCTAACTTTTCAGAAGGCAAAATTTTTAAAGAAGTCATGCAAGATGCAGGGAAATCTATGCTTGAAAATGTGAATTACTACAAACGTATACAAGAAGAATATAAAGAATATATAGAATTATGGATTCATGAAGTAAAAATACCAATTGCGGCAAGTAAAATGATTATTGAAAACCATAAAAATGAAGTAACAAAAAGCATAGATGAAGAATTAGACAAAGTAGAAAATTATACTGAACAAGCTTTATTTTATGCAAGAAGTAATGCTGTTGAAAAAGACTATATCATAACAAAAACTAATCTAAAAGAAATTGTAAATAGTGCTATATTAAAAAATAAAAGTACATTACTAAATGAAAAAGTAGCTTTGGAGTTAAAAGATTTAGAACAAGAAATTTACACAGATAGTAAATGGACAACTTTTATTATTAATCAAATTATACAAAATGCCATCAAGTATTCTAAAGATGAAAATAAGAAAATAGAGATATTTGCAAAATCAAAAAATGATAAAGTGATTTTATACATACGAGATAATGGAATTGGAATAAAAAAGGGAGAAATTACAAGAGTATTTGAAAGAGGTTTTACAGGAGAAAATGGAAGATTAATAGGACAAAAATCTACTGGAATTGGTTTATATTTATGCAAAAAATTATGTGATAAATTAAGTCTTGGCATAGAATTGAATTCAGAGAAAGATAAAGGAACAGAAGTAAGGATTATATTTCCTATGAGCCATTTTTTATGTAATAAAACAATAATCTTGCTAAATTTTAAGTGATATGTTATATTTTAATTAAATATTAAAAAGATACAAAAGAAGGAGCCGAAAAATAATGAAAACAAAAGAAGAAGGCAAAGTATTTTCAGAAGTAGATGCTTTTTTAGATATAATTGATGAAAAATATAAAAATAAAATACCAATAAAATTAAGAAATGTATTTAAAGAAAACAAAGATAAAAATTATAATCCAGTTTATCATACAAATATACCAATAGAAAAACAAAATATAAAAAAAGAAACGATTGCCATGCTTGGACTTTTACATCTTAATTATTGGTGTGAAACAGAAGATGAGAAAAATGAATTAAGAAATATTTTTTTAGATAACCAAAAAAAATATGAAGAAAAAATAAATAAAAAATATAATCTGGACGACTTATTTAAAAATGTATCTGAAAACAAGTCAAAGGAAGATGCAGAAAAAATAGAAGAACCTAATTATATGGTAGAATATAATAAACCATTTTATGTAAAAATAATGAATTTTTTTAGAAAATTATTTAGTAAAAAGTAATCGTAATCATTCTAAAAGGAGATAATATATGAAACCAGAAATTTTAAGAGATATTTATGAAAAAGAAGGAATTACAAGTTCAGATTTACAAGAAAGTTTTACACAATTAGAAAATACGATATACCGATTAGCACTAGTAAGAGTATCAAATATAGTTCCAAGAAGTGAAACAATATTGCCAATTAGTGAAGAGCCATATTTAACTAAAAAATATAATGGTGCCAATAAATTTATTAATTCACTATCAGATATGCTTTTAGAGAGTGGAGTAATACCAATGCTTACAGATTTTTCAGAAGAGGGAATAAAGCAATATGCAGAAAGGCAAGAGCAGATTTTAGAAGAATATTCACCATATACTTCGGACTATAATTCAACATTACTATTTTCAATAAATGGAATCGTACCAGATGATATAAATAATACTTTTTCAAATAAAACATGTGCTATCATTGAGCCATTAATGAATCAAATAAATAAAGGAAATTGTGTTTCATTAATACCAACAGATACAGCATTTAAAGGTAAAATGACTTTATCCTCAGATGCGATTGTTTTAATAAAAAAAGAAAGATATGATGAACTCTTACCAGAAGAAAAGGAGAAACTTAAGAGTTTAAATTTAACAGTAGAAATATTTGAAGGTGAAATCAAAAAAGCCATAGAAGCTAAACTAGAAGAAAATGATTATATGGTTGAAGATTTGTCTTTAAGTGCGGAAAAAGATCATAACATAAGTAAAGAAACAAGAAAGGCTATAGATGATATTGCAGAAAGGAAAGATATAGCAAAAGCTCGATATTTTAATATTTTAGATAGAAAGACTTCAGATGTTGATAAATTAGATAGTGTAAAAGATGAAGCAAGTAATATTTTCGAAGTTAAAGATTATTATCAAGATACATTTTATACATATTTATTTAATAATTTGTCCATAGACGAGTTCGAAGGAAAAAACGGAGAAATATTATCAGCAGAAGAATTTAAAAATGATTTAATTACTTGTAAAGATGCTAAAGTATATACAGATATTTTATGTTCTGCTATTAAAAAAATGGGATTAGACAAATATAAAGATATAGTGACAACATACAATAAAAAATTAGAAAGTTTAAGGACTTTAGGGAAATTACCAACTCCACAGCAAATAGTGTATAGTATAGAACAAAAAAGACCAATAGATTTAGTTGGAATGTTAGAAAATGAAGTAGATATTTCTAAATAAAATGTGAGAATCAAAAATGTACTAAAAAATGCTTATTAAAAATAAGCATTTTTTTAAGTCTTACAAAAATGTAATCTAAATGTAAGATTAAACAATGGAAAGAAAAAAGATGAGACGAAAATCCTCTTCTGAATTCTTTAAAAGTTTGTTATTAAATTATGTATTACTATTGATGATATATATAATATATATGATTGTATGGGCAGGAAATAGTGTCATGGAATTAAATATATTCATGTCTATATTGTTGGTAGCAGGAGAAACTATTTTAGGATATATAATAGGAAGAATGATAGATATACCAAATTATAAAAAAATGTGATATGATAACAAAAATGATAAATGGAGGAATTATGAAAAAATTAGTTGAAGGATAAAAAGAAATCATCAAATATTAACAAAAATATATTGAAAAATACACATTTTTTTGTTACATTAAGAAAAACAAAGGAAAAAGGTGATTATATGATAAGAAAAATAAAAGAAGAGGACTTAACAAAAGTCATGACAATATGGGTAAAAGGAAACTTTAAAGCAAATAGCTTTATTGAAAAAGATTATTGGTTAGAAATCTATAATCAAGAAAAAGTAGATTTTTTAGAAAAATTTAAAACTTATGTCTATGTAGAAAATGATGAAATTTTAGGATTTATTTCGATTGATGAGAATGAAATCAAAGCTATATTTGTAAAAGAAGAAAATAGAGGACATGAAATTGGAACCAAATTGCTAAATTATTATAGAAATAATTTAGAAGAAAATGCAGAACTTTTTGTAAAGGTATTTGAAAAAAACATGAATGGTATTATATTTTTCTCAAATCTACAATTTAAAAACACTAAAATCCAATTAAATGAGCAATTTAATGAAACAGAGTATGTTATGACTTGGAAAAAAGAATAAAATAACAAAGATAAATTTATTAATAATTTTGTAAAAACAATATAAAGGAGTAATTTATGGAAAAAATATTTTTAATTGGAGATAGTATTTCTTTATATTATCATCAATATTTAAAAACATTATTTGATGGAATTGCAGATTATAACAGGAAAGGAACTGAAGAAGAGATAAAAATTGCATTAACAGATCCTAATCGACCATTTGGAGCAAATGGAGGAGACAGTAATCAAGTAAAGAAATATATGCAAAATTTAGCAAAAGAAGGAAAGCGTTTTGATATTTTATTAGTGAATTGTGGATTGCATGATATTAGAAGTAATCGAGCAACTCTAGAAAAACAGATATCAGAGGAAGAATATGCTAGAAATTTAGAAGATATTGTTGCCATGGGAAAAGAAATTGCTAACAAATTTATTTGGATAACTACGACACATGTGGATGATACTATTCATAATAAAAGAAAAGAAGGTAGTTTTCGATTTAATCAAGATGTAAAAAAATATAATGAAATTGCTAATATAATTATGGAAAAACATAATATACCTATCATTGATTTATATACATTTACAAACCAATTAAGAAGTGATGATATGTATAGAGATCATGTCCATTTTACAGATAATATTAGTAAACTGCAAGCAGAATTTATTTATAAAGAATTGAAAGATGAACTTGTTTAAAATATCTAAAAAAGATAAAGTATAAAAGTGCTTTATCTTTTTTCTTAAGAAAATTTTAATATTTCGTAAAAAAATACTTAATAAATACCTGTTATACTAAATGTGACAAAAATGTAAGACAAAAATAAAGTAAAATGCATACATTTTAGGAAAAATGTGGTATAATATATATGTTATGGTTTATTTTAACATAAACGGAAAGGATAAAAATGAGTAGAAAAACGAAGATAAAAATATTTAGAATCATGATTGCAATAATTGCAGTAGCAATTATTGTTGGAGTACTAGCCTATTTAATACCAGTCATGAAAAACTTAAGTACGGTAGAGGGGCAAGAGGCTTTTAAAAATAAAGTCAATGACTCTGGTTTTGTTGGATTATTAATGTTGTTTGGTCTTCAAGTGGCACAAGTATTTTTATTTATATTGCCAGGAGAACCAATAGAAATATTAGCAGGTATGTGTTATGGTGGCTGGGGAGGATTGCTATTTATCACCGTATCTGTAGCAATTATTACAACAGGGCTATTCTTCTTAGTAAGAAAATTAGGAAGAAAATTTGTATATGATTTTTGTGATGAAGAAAAAGTAAAGAAGATTGAAAATAGTAAATTATTTAAAAATCCAAAGAAAATTGAATGGATTATGATTATATTATTTATGATACCAGGAACGCCTAAAGATTTGTTAGTATATATTGCAGGATTATTACCAGTAAAACCATTAAGATTTATATTAATATCTACATTTGCTAGATTACCTTCAGTGGTTTCATCTACTTTTGCAGGAAATACATTGATGAAAGGTGATTGGAAATCAAGTTTAGTTATATATGCGATTACATTTTTATTAGTTGGTGTAGTTGTATTTATTGTAAATAAATTTGATAAAAGTAAAGTTACAGAAGAAGCATTGAAATCAATACAAGAAGATATAAAATAGAAAGGGAATAAGAGGGAAGTTTATGGAAAAGGAAATAGTCTTGGCCAAAACAACAAAAGATAAAATAATTGAATATATAACCTACTTTTTCATATATTCTTTTTTAGGTTGGTTAATTGAAACTATCTATGCTATGTTTGTCCATGGGTATTTTGTAAAAAGAGGATTTTTGTTTGGACCGATTTGTCCAATATATGGATTTGGAGCAGTTTTATTGCTAATGGCAACAAAAAAATTATACAAAAAACCTCTTCTAAAATTTTTAATTGCAACAATTGCATTTACTTTATTTGAATATATGGTTTCTTTTATACTAGAAATGTTATTTGGATTAAGATGGTGGGATTATTCAAATGACTTCTTGAATATTCAAGGAAGAGTTAGTTTATTATATTCTATATTTTGGGGTGTTATAGGTTTGATATTATTAGAAAAATTACACCCATACATACAAGATAAAATACAAAATATAACAAAAGGAAATACAAATAACATTCAGAAATTTGTTTGTTTTATATTGATTGGAATATTAATATTAGACACTGTTTTTTCAGTATTAAAATATTTAAATTAATGTCCTTTTGGGGACGTTTCTGTTTGGGACATTTTAAAAAAAATGGTTAAATAAAAAAATAATAATATCTAAGGTAAATTTATTTCAATTCTCGATAGCATTACATCATTAAGCAAATCTAAAGATATCTAACAGGCACTTCTCAAAGTAAAATTTGAGATTCTCCTATTAGATATCTTAATTTTTTTATGATTTCATTTACATTTGTCATTTCATAAATTTTTCTTAAATATTATTGTTTATATTTTTTAAATTGGAAAAATGTCCCAAACAGAAACGTCCCCAAAAGGACATTAATTTTTCTTAAGAAATTATTCAGGTAAATTTAAGAATCCCTAAAAATATTATTAAGATTTGCATGATATAGTAAAATTACAAAATAATATAAGGGGTGGAGCAAATGAAAAAAGAAAAATGGATAAATCAGTGTATAAAAATATTTTGGGTGTTTATCATAGGAAGTATCATTGGATATGTCGTAGAAATGATTGTAGGATTAGTACAAAATGGCCATTTTGTATCAAGACAGGGATTGCTATTTGGACCATTTGCACAAGTATATGGATTAGGAATTTTAGCTTACTATTTTGTTGTTCCTAAAATAAAGGGAGGATATCTAAAAATCTTTTTTGTAACAATGGTATTAGGAGGAATTGTAGAATACTTATGTTCTTACTTCCAAGAGCTTTTATTTGGAACCATATCATGGGACTACTCAAGTTTATGGTTTAATATAAATGGAAGGACAAGCTTGTTACATTGTACTTATTGGGGAATAGGAGGAATATTATTTATGAAATATGTTATGCCACTAATCGATCATATTGATAACATTATAAAAAATCAATATTTTAGAACGATAACAGCTTTATTTGCTATATTTATGCTATTTAATATATCTGTATCTTCATTAGCAGCAATCAGACAAGATGAAAGAAATCGTGAAATTGCAGCAACAAGCAATATAGATATGTTTTTTGACAAATATTATTCTGATGAAGTGATGGATGTGATTTATGAAAATAAAATAGAAGTAAAAAATAGAGGGATATAAGTAAATAGAATTCTGTCAAGTAACAGGCACCACCAATTATAGGTGGTGCCTGTTGTTATGTGTAAATAATATATTAATTTAATATAAAGAAATATCAACCATTATTTACATAAAGTCATATTATATAAGAAGGAATGCGTTAACGAAACAAAGAATTTCAACGCATTTTTCTATACAATAAAAAATTTGAAAGGAGGAACTTATTTGGATGTAAAGGGGAAAAAGATAGGATTTGTATTAACAGGTTCGTTTTGCACATTTCGAAAAGTATTACCGAAAATGAAAGAACTAATAAAAAAAGAAGCAGAAATTGTACCAATTATGTCTTTTAACAGTTACAATTTAGATACGAAATTTGGAAAAGCAGAAGATTTTATTAATGAGATAGAAGAAATGACAGGCAAGAAAATTATTCATACAATTGTAGATGCAGAACCGATTGGTCCCAAAAAAATGACAGACATTATGATTATTGCACCTTGTTCTGGAAATACAATGTCAAAGTTAGCCTGTGATATTATAGATACACCTGCAACTATGGCAGCCAAATCACATTTAAGAAACAATCGTCCACTAGTCATTGCACCATCTACAAATAATGGATTAAGTGGTAATGCTGAAAATATAGGAAAATTATTAAATAGAAAAAATTATTATTTTGTACCATTTAGACAGGATAATCCAATCACAAAACCAAGATCTATTGTATTTGATGCAGAATACATCATAAAAACAATGGAATATGCTTTAGAGGGAGAACAAATCAGTCCAATATTAATCTAATAAATAAAGAAACAAACATTTTTTTGCAATAGGTATTGACAAAGAATAAATGTTCGTATATAATACAAACATACCGAACATATATTCTTAAGGAGGAAGCTATGAAACATATAAGAATTATCAATAAATATAAATTTATACGATCTATTACAATTTTATTGTGCCTGATAAGCATAGCTATATGTGTTGCAAATCATAAGACATATTCTAATAGTGAAACGAAATATAAGACAGAATATGTTGTAAAAGGAGAAACGTTGTGGGAAATTGCAGAAGAAGAAATACAAAAAAATGCATATTTTCAAGATGAGGATATCCAAAATGTTATATTAGAATTAAAAGAAATTAATCAGATGACAACTAGCAATTTATCTGAAGGAATGGAAATAAAAATTCCTGTTTATTAAATATATGTCACATAAAAACACTTTTATTTTATATAATTTTTTACAAATGATTATATATTCATAAAGGTGTTTTTTGTATAGAAAAAAACCTGCTATTATTCTTGTATATAAGATTTAGATATGATACAATGTGCAACAAGGAGGAAGAAAAATGGAAAAAGTGCAAGATAAATACAATTGGAATTTAACAGATTTATTTAAAGATAAAGAAGAATTTTATGAAAAGATAAAAGATTTAAAAAATGAATTAAAGAAAATAGAAACATATAAAGGTATATTGTGTGAGAATTCAGAAAATTTATATCAATGTTATGCCTTGTATGAAAAATTATTGATGGACTTTGATAAAATTTATTCTTATGGTATGTTTTCTTATCATTTGAATATGGCAGATCAAGAAGGAATCAAGTTATTTAAAGAGGTGGAAAATCTATCATCAGAATTCAGTACAGTCACTTCTTTTATCACACCTGAAATTACATTTACAGATGAAAAAATAATTCGTACCTATTTATCTGAGGATAAAAGATTAAAACCATATGAAAGAGATATAGAAGATATTTTAGAAATGAAAAAACATGTTTTGAGTAAGGAAGAAGAAAATTTACTTGCCAATTACTCAGAAGTATTTTCTGGACCAGAAAACATATATGATATTTTAACAAATGCAGAATTCAAATTTGGAAAATTAATAGATGAAGATGGAAAAGAAGTAGAGTTAACAGATGCAACATATACAACATATTTAAAAAGTTCAAATAGAGAAGTAAGAAAACAAGCTTTTTATTTAATGTATAGAAAATATAGTGAATATATCAATACTTTAACAGAAATGTATCTATCAAATGTAAAGCAAACGGTTATTACTTCTAAGTTGAGAAAATATACCTCTTCTTTAGAAAAAGCAACCATTCATGATGATGCAACCATAAAAGTATATGAAGCCCTTATGCAAGGAGTCAATGAGGGACTAGAAATTAATCATGAATTTATATCTTTAAAAAGGAAATTGTTAAATACGAAAGAAATGCATATATATGATATCTATGTTAATCCATTTCAAGAAGAAAAAGACAAAATTTCTTTTGAAGATGCAAAAAAAGAAGTAAAAGATGCACTATCTGTATTGGGCACAGAATATGGTGATATATTGGATAAGGCTTTTGAAAATCGTTGGATAGATGTATATGAAAAACCAAATAAAAGAGGTGGAGCATATAGTTCTGGAGTATATGGAGTACATCCATTTGTGTTGATGAGTTTTACAGAAAATAAAAGAGACGTTAGTACCATTGCTCATGAATTAGGACATAGTATACATTCATATTATTCTAATAAGAATCAAAATATAATTAATGCTAATTATACGATTATGGTAGCAGAAGTTGCCTCAACAGTGAATGAAATTTTACTTAGTGAATATCAAATACAACATGAGAAAGATAGAAAGAAAAAAGCAGAATATATTTATGAACTTTTGGAAATGATAAGAGCAACTTTTTATAGACAATCTATGTTTGCTGAATTCGAAAAAGAAGTACATGAAAAAATTGAAAATGGAGAGATGTTAGCAGCAGAAGATTTAAATGACATATATTATCAATTGAATCAAAAATATTTTGGAAAAGACATTATTCTTGATAAGGAAATACAATATGAATGGTCTAGAATTCCACACTTTTATACAGATTTTTATGTGTATAAATATGCAACAGGTATATCAGCAGCTATTTGTATTGCTACAAAGATTTTAAATAAAGAAGAAGGTTTTATAGAAAAATATATCCATATGCTAAGTCAGGGATGTACCAAAAAATCAGTAGAGCTTTTAAAAATGGTTGATGTTGATTTAGAGGATAGCAATACATATAAAGTAATGACACAATTTTATAAAGATAAAATTGAAGAATTGAAAAGTTTACTGTAGAAAGGGTTTTTGGCAATATATGAAAAAAGAAGAAAAGAAAAATGAGAAAATAAAAAACGAAGAAAAAAATACACAAATAGAAGAAACAAATGATAGAACACAGGAGAATACTGATATAAAGAAGAAAAAGAAAAGAACAATTAATGGAATTAGTATTTGGAGAATTTTAGCATATTTTATTGTTTATAGTGTATTGGGATATATCATAGAAACTATATATGGTATGATAACCAAAGGAGTATGGGAAAGTAGGCAAAGCTTTTTATATGGACCATTTTGTGGGATTTATGGTTTAGGTGCTGTGATTATGATTATTTGTTTACACAAATTTCCTAAAAAATTTAATACACTTTTTATAGGGGGATTTATTGTTGGCTCAATCGTAGAATATGTAGTCAGTTTTGTAGGAGAAATGTTATTAGGCGTAAAATGGTGGGATTATTCTAATATGCCACTAAATATTAATGGAAGAATATGCGTGTATTTTTCTGTTTTCTGGGGATTTTTAGGAATTTATTTAATCGCTTCTTTGAATCCCAAAATAGATAAAATCATCGATTGGACTAAAAGCAAATTTAAAACCTATAAAGCATTAAAAACATTTGTTATGACAGTATTTATCTTACTCATGATAGATTGTGTGTCAACTGCCTTTGCAATTGAATTTTTCTTAGTAAGAATGATTGTTCAAAATGATATTGATGTTGCTAATAAAGAAGCAGTTATAGAACAATATGATAAAATTTATGGGAATGAAAAATTATCAAAATTTATTTATGAATTTTGGGGAGATAAAAAGATGATAAGGACATTTCCAAATTTAAAAATAAATGACAAAAATGGAAATATTGTCTACATGGATAGTTTGCTTGATATACAACCATACTATCTGAAGGTACATGATAAGAATAATAAAAACAATGAAGAAGTAGAAGCAGATATTAGAGGAGAATAATATAAATTACCATTGCTAAAACATTTTGGCAATGGTATAATATTTTTGATATATAATGTCAAAAAGTATAGTAACAAAAAACTATATTTTGATATACCAAAGGAGGAAGTAAAATGAAAAACACAATTAAAAAAATCATAGTTGTTTTAATCATTACGATGATGATATTGCCAATTAGTTTACCAATTGTATCAAAAGCGGTAGATAGTGGAACATCGGCAACTTCAGAAGAAGATTATCCACTTAATATAGTGTTAGAAAGAGATGAAACAAATCCCAATTTAATTCATATAACTGCAACAGATACAGAAAGTAATATTATTGATTTAAAATATGTGCATCAATATATTGATACTGACAATATAGGTTATTTCGAAGAAGAGCATGATGATATTTATATATTTGATATAACACCAGCACGAACCATTGAAGAAACATTTGAATTAAATGGTTATGGAAGTTATACAGTTTATGCAAAAAACGAAAAAGGATATGCCTTTTTGGCAAGGTTGACAGTCAATGACCCAAATGATATGCCACAAATTACATTGACAAAAGAGAAAGATTCATTAAATTTAAATATTGATGTAACAAGTAATAATAATACAATCACAAAATTAAAGATTGCAAAAAAAGAGAATATAAATGATAATATTGATTTTAGCACACAGGGAACAGATCTAGAATTTATAGAAAGCAATCATGTATCTGTACGATATACAGAAATTACAGAGGAAGGCTTATATGTGATTTATGCAGAAGATAGCGAAGGAAACAAAACAACTCGTCAAATTTATATAGCAGAGCAAAATACACCAATTTCAGTAGAGATTACAAATGGAACAAATCCAAGAGAAGTGAATTTGCAAATAACAGATGCGATTTGTGACATTGTTTCTGTTAAGGTGGCGAAAGTATCTGAAATAGGAGAAGATTATGATAAATTTGATACGATAGAAGGACTACAAATTACAAAAGGTCAAACAGTTAATGTAAGTTATACAGCACCAGAAGATGACACTTATATGTTTTGCATAGAAGATGAAGCTGGTTATAAATTATTTACACAAAAAAGAATTACTGCACAAGAAAAAGTAATGAATGTAACAATAGAACAAGATGAAAATTCTCCTGGTAATTTGACCATAACTGCTACAAATACAATATGTAATATTGTTGAAATGAAGGTAGCGATAGGCGATGATATTGACAAGGACTATTTTGAAAATAATGGAGAGTCTATTTCAATAGAACCAGGAAGAGAAGTAGTTGGTAAATATACAGTTCAAGAAAATTGCACAATTAATGTATATGTTAAAGATGAACAAGGATATTCACACATTTATACAAAAACACTTATAGGAATTGATACTCCTGAACCAGAACCAAGTGAAGCACCAACCATTACACTTACACAAAATACAGAAAATCCAAAACAAATTGATGTATATGTTCAAGCAGATAATTCTAATGTTGATGAAATCAAATGGGCAGAAGGAGAACAAAACTTAGCATATTTTGAAACAAATGGAACGCGAATCGGACAAGATAAGGTAGGTGTAGCAATTCATACAGAATTTACAATTAACGCTATTGGAACATATACTGTATATGCAAAAGATGATAATGGTAATGAAACGGTTAAAACAATAGAAATTACAAATATAGATGAAACTCCACCAACAGAAGAAGATACCACACCACCAGAAGTGAATAATATTGAAAATAATGGTATATATAATACTTCTGTTACACCAACTATTGTAGATGAACACTTAGCAGAAATTTATTTAACAAGAGATGGATTGGATGTAGAAGATTATCAAAACGGAGATACCATAGAAGAAGAAGGTGCATATGTTTTAAATGCAGTAGATGAAGCAGGAAATGAAGTAGTGGTAAAATTTATTATTGATAAGACAGCACCTGAAATTACAATAAATCAAGAAAATACAGATAATGAAAATGTTGAAGTATCTATATCTCTTTTAGATAATCTTACGAACATTAATAAAGTAAAAGTAGCACAAGGAGAACAAACAGCAGACTATTTTGAAAACGGAGGACAAGAATTAACTCTTCAAAAAGAAGAAAATTCTGCAATAGCAGCTATTAATATTATAGAAAATGGAACTTATACTGTATATGTTGAAGATGAGGCAGAAAATGCAAAAACAGAAGTATTTGAAGTAACAACGATTACAGAAGAACCAGAAGTGGATGATACAACACCTCCAACAATTCAAACAACAAATGAAAGTATCGATGAGAATGTAGCTATAAAAGTAACAATTAATGTAACAGATACACAATCTCAAATTGCAACAATAAAAATAGCCAATGGAGAACAAGATGCAGCTTATTTTGAAAATAATGGAACAACTCTTCAAATGAAACTAGATGATAAATCAGCAGAAGCAACAGTTAGGATTACAAAAAATGGAACATATACAATTTATGCTGAAGATGAACAAGGCAATAAGATAGTAAGTGTCATTACAATTACAGAAATTGTGACACCAGATCCAAATGACACAACACCACCTACAATTACAGGAGTAGAAGATGGAGTAACATATGAAAATGAAGTAGCACCTAAAATAGAGGATGAAAATTTAGCAAGTGTAACATTAACAAGAAATGGTAATGTTGTAGAAGATTATCAAAATGGAGATACGATTTCTCTAAATGGTACATATGTATTAACAGCAATAGACGAAGCGGGAAATCAAACAATTGTAGAATTTGTGATAGACATTCAAGAAAATAATGACAATAATAACGATAATAACAATGGAAATGATAACACAAATACAGGCGATAATAATGATGGCAATACTAATACGGATAATACCAACAACAACCAAAATGGTGGTACAAATAATAATCATATAGGCGATACAAGCAATGATAAAAATATCATCAGTAATTCAGGAAGAAATAATATCTCTACTAGTAATTCAAAGTTGCCTTATGCGGGAATTGGAAATATATTAATGATTGGTATTATTATTGCAGGTGGAGCTGCTATATTTACATATATAAAATATAGAAAATATAGGATATAAAATAAGAAAGAAAAGCTTGAAGAAAAACAATATATGTTTTCCTTCAAGTTTTTCTTTTGGATAAAAAATACAAACGAATTTTATTCAATAAAAATTTTTTTTAAAAAAAGTATTGACTTAGAGTTAACTCTAAATGCTAAGATAAAAAAGAAATGGAGGGGAAATTTAATGTAAGGTGGAATGATATATGGAAAATGAAAACAACAAAAAGAAAACAGCCAAAAAAATCATCATAATAGTATTGATATTGGTTGTTCTTATTGTATTAGCACTATATATATACAATCGTGTTAAAACAAACCAAACAACAGACACAGTTGACACTGCTACTATAGAAAATGTGCATGAATCTCTTGATTCTTATCCAATCAATGCAGAAGTGATTATTAGAAATGGTGTGATGGTAGATGAATATTATAAAGATGGATATGATGAAAATAGTGTATTTACTTTACAATCTACTTCTAAAAGTGTTACATCTGCTATCTTAGGAATTGCTATTGATAAAGGATATATTGAAGGTGTCGATGTACCAATATCAACCTATTTCCCTCAAATATTAGAATCTGGCAGTGAATATAAAAACCAAATTACCATATGGCATTTATTAACACATACAACAGGATTGGAGGCTAGTGATACTGCTAATTGGAATGAATGGTTAGCATCTGATAACTGGGTAGATTATGTATTAAATAGTCCAGCAGTGTCAAGACCAGGAACCGTATTTAATTACTTTACAGGAAATACACATTTATTATCTGCAATTATTCAAGAAGCAACAGGACAAACTGCTTATGAGTTTGGAAAAGAATATCTATTTGATAAACTAGATATGGATAGTGTTGAATGTACGACAGATCCACAAGGAATCTCAGATGGTGGAAATGGTTTTGCAATGAATATATATGATATGGCAAAATTTGGACAACTATATTTGAATAATGGTGTTTGGGAAGGAGAACAAATTATTTCTTCAGAATGGATAGAACAATCAACAACATTGCAATTTGATAGGTCATCTGGCTCAGCTGATTATGGATACCAATGGTGGGTAAGGACTTTTGGAGATCAAAACTATCCTGCATATTTTGCACAAGGTCATTTCGGACAATATATTTTTGTTGTTCCTGATTTAGAATTAGTAGTTGCCTTTACAAGTCATTATGAAGGAAGTACAAGTATTTACTGGCAATATATGAACCAAATTGTAAATGCTTGTCAATAATCATTGTAATCATATCAGAAATGATTCAGTGGTATCAAATTTCTAATAACGAGTTCTTGTATATTTATTATAAAAAAATAAATATACAAGAACTCGTTTAATTGTAGATATTCTTACTACTGAATAGTTATACATATCATATAAAAATTATAAAAAAATCTTGAACAATTTTGGAAAAATGATATATAATTAGTAAGAAAAAAGGAAGAATTTAAGGAGTAATGCATGAAAAAAAAGAAGAAAAGAAGATATAAGAAAAATCCATTGATTTCCAAAAGAGTCACCATGTTTGTTATTATCATAGTTATAATTATATTCATCTATCGTGTAAATGCAAACGAAAGACAAGAAAATGAGTCCGTCTATGCTTTTTCATCTATCAATGAAATTGCTGATGAAATTGAAACTAATGTATATGCAAATGTAAATCGATATATTGTATATGGTACGCATTTCAATATAGAAGGAGATATTGATATTCGTGAAACCAATTCAATAGATTCTGTGGAAGTAGTAGCGAAAACAGCATCAGGAGAAGAAATTGGTATAGATACAGAATATACTCATGAAAATAATCAACTTTCTTTTTCTACTCTAAAAGAAATTAATACAGGATTAGATTTAGAAAGTTTAAAGGTTGAGGACTACTATATTTTATTAAAAGTTAGATTTTTAAATAATGAAACAAAATACTACTCTTTATCTAATGATACAGAATATGGAAATATAGAATATTATACCTTAACAAGAAATCATACCAATAATAGAATTTATATGGATTTTACGACAATAAATAATATGCCTATTTTAGGGTTCCATATCACAACAGTAAATGAATTGCCAGATAATATCTATGATGTAGTTATTGATCCAGGACATGGAGGAAGTGATGTAGGAGCTGTCAATGGTAGATATATGGAGTCAGAAATTGCTTTAGATTGTGCTCTTGAATTAAAAAAACAGTTAGAAGCAATAGGGTTAAAAGTATTATTAACAAGAGATGGAACAGAGTCAGAAGAGGAATACACCATGTATAATATTTATGATGAAAATGGAAGGGTAACTATGGCAAATGAATCTCATGCCAAAATTCTTATATCTTTACATTTGAATAGCAATCTTTCAGATAATGTAGATGGAGGAGTTGAAATTTATGCCTCTTCTAATAGTGATTTAACATTTGCTAAAAAATTAGCAGATGACATTGTTACAACTGCAAACACACCATATTCTACTAATCAAACAGACAAAGTAGAAGATGGAGTTTATGTTCGAACAATAGAAGTTGAAAACCAAAAAAATGAAACATCTTTTTCAAGAGAAAATTATAAAGGAATATTTGATTCTATTCCATATCTATATATCATAAGAGAAATTGGAGGAATTGCAACAGGAGCCTATGTAGATGGAACCAATAAAGCTTATGGTGTCAATGAACATCGAAATTCAAATGTAGGTATAGAAGGATATTTAGTAGAACTTGGATATATCAATGTAGATGAAGATTTAAATAATATTTTAAGAAATGAGAATCTATATGCGCAAGCAATTACAAATAGCATAGCTAATTTTTATGGAATAAAGTAAAGAAAAAAATGATTATATATTTTTAGGTGTATAATCATTTTTTATAAAAAAGTTTAATTAAAATGATTAAAATAGGAGTTGATTTATATGAGTTTAACAATTAATATTTATTATACAGGAAAAGACGGAAGTGCAAGAAAATTTGCAGAAGAAATGGTTTCATCAGGAGTTGTAGACAGAGTAAGAGCAGAAGAAGGAAATGAAAAATATGAATATTTTTTTCCAATGGATGATCCAGAAACAGTTCTATTAATTGACAGATGGAATAATCAAGAAGCATTAGACATACACCATAAATCTCCTATGATGAAAGAAATAGCAGACTTAAGAGATAAATATCAACTTCATATGAAAGTAGAACAATTTATAGAAAGAAAATAAAATAGAAAAGATATAGAAATGTTTTATGAATATAATATTAGAAAATAGGCAGATGATTAGATATAATTATCTGCTTTTAACAATTTTTATAATATAATTAAAAAATTATCCTCTTCTTATTATATATATAAAATCATGATTGACTTACCACTGTCTTTACAATATCTAAAAATTTTGAAGCATCATCAGATGGTTCTTTAGAATATATAATCCCATAAGGCATAGATTCACCAGAAGAAATAGGAATCGTTTTAAAAGCAGGATGGATATCTTTCCAGCATTCTAAAGTAACAAGTAAATAGCCATTTTCTTCACATTTATTAAAAAGGTTCATGTCATAATATAAAGGAGCATCAATGATTTCTACATTATCACAATTTTGTTTTATCTTATTAACAATATCCTGATTTTGTTTACTTTTTCCAGTAGTGATTGCTGCAATCTTTTCGCCAGATAAATCCTTAAAAGAAAGTTCTTTCTTCTTGGATAATGGATTAGTAATAGGAACAGCAATACAAAATCGACAAGTTCCCAACTTAAAAAAGCTAAAATCTTTTAACCATTCTTGCGAATCTCCAGGTGAAACAAGAAAATCTAAAGTTGCACCATTATTATTCAAGGTACTTAAAACATTAGAATGATTTTCTTCAAAAGGCACGATTTTAATTTTAAATTCAGGATATTTATCATTTACTTTGTACCATATATCAAGCAAAGGTTTACAAGGACATATTAAAGAAGTTCCAATTGTTACAAAATGTGTATTTTGATTTTGTAACTTTTTGGCTTTTTTAATTGCTTTATCTGTGTAATCAATAATAAACTTAGCATCATCATAAATCTGTTTTCCAACCTCAGTAAGTGTAATTCCATGATTTGTTCTATTTAATAAAGAAAGCCCAAGTTCACTTTCCATTAAGTTCATTTGTTTCATAACAGCAGTAGGAGAGATAAAAAGTTTTTCTCCTGCTTTTGAAAAGCTACCAGTATTTGCTACTTCAATAAACACTTCAAGATATTTATTATACATAAAAGAACACCTCGCTTAAACTTTTAGTTAAAACAATTATAACTTTTTTGAACTTCCCTGTCAATGTTTGTGCTGTTATAATTTGAATAGAAAAAAACAAATCGGAAAGTCTAAAAACTTGCATAATTTTTAACTTTTCTCTTTGACTTTCCTAATATAGAACAAAAGGTAAGGAGGTTAAAAATGAATAGTATTGTCATTTTTTATTCCAGAGCAGGTTACAACTATGTAAATGGAGAAATTAAAAATTTAGAAATAGGAAACACAGAAGTAATTGCCAGAAAAATTGCAGAGCTTACAAATAGCCAATTATTTAAAATTGAACAAGTACACCCATATTCAGATGATTATTCGGAATGTATTGATGAAGCCAAACGAGATCAAAGACTAGAAGTAAGACCAGAAATAAAAGAATTTCCAAACAAATTAAAAGATTACGATATTATCTATTTAGGTTTTCCGAATTTCTGGGGAACAATGCCAATGAGTATGTTTACACAATTGGAAAAATTAGATTTTACGGGAAAAGTTATAAAAGTATTTACCACACATGAAGGTTCTGGA
>CAWVJG010000095.1:0-23164 GCA_963929465.1 Bacillota bacterium | reverse complement strand
ATTAGCCTTATTTGGGTTTGGAACAGATATTAAGAATCCATCTACTTGATTTCGGATAATAGAAAAACATAAGGTTTCTATAGAATTCAATTCACCAACCAAAACATCATCTTTAAAAACAGCAAGACCTGTATTTTCAGCAGTAGATTGACCTGACAAAGAAGAAGCATTTGATTTTGTAGTAGAATCATTTTCTGAATTGGTACTTCCTGTATATTCTGTCGAATTATTCGTAACACCACCTAATATGCCATATGGTTCACAAGAATGACATATTAAACTATCAAAAAAGTCGCCAATGGTAGCATTTGCAGTAAATCCGGTATAACTACCTGAAGCAGAGAAGACTTCATAATATTTGGTAATCAAGTTTTCAAATAAAGGTTTGGAATGTTCTAAATAATATCTAGCAGAGGTTTTCGAAATGACAATATTGGTAGAAGGTCTGATTTGCGTATCATTAATTAAAGTATAGATTTCATCAGAGATTCCTCGACTTGCAATTTCTTCTGAAAATGTAATGACCTTACAATGTGAGAGATTAACAGATTTTCCTATATAGGTATTAATCAAATTAATACCTGAACTAATGGAAGAAGCATCTACAGAATAAATAATGGAAGGTGCTTGTTCAGAAGTTCCTGATTCGGAAACAGAAGAGGGATTGGTAAATTGAAAACTAATCTGTAAACGATTTTTATTAGAAACATCAATTCCCATAGCCACAATGACACTTAAGTTATCAATATTTAAAGTAGAATAAGATTTGGAAAAGGCAAGAAGAAGCATGATGATTAAAATAATAACAAAGATTTTTTTAAATAGATTTTTGTGCATCTGCTTTCAACTCCTTTTTCTTTCTTTTTTTGAAATATGCGAGAACTAAGAGAGAAACTCCTAAAACTATGGAAACAATAATTACCATGTAATGATAGATGTAATCCTCAATAAATTTTGAAACTGCATAATTTTTAGGAAGTAAACTAATTGCAAAAATTAGCAATCCAAATACAAAAATCACTGGTTTTTCATCACGAATATTGGTGATTTTTTTGAATATGGAAAGAGAAATTTTAGCAACAATCGTTAAGTAACAAACCATTTGTAAAATCCATATAAGAAGGAAGATGGATTCTAACCTTTGGAAAAAATTTCCGAATTCAATATATCTTGCAGCAGAATACAAAGGCATAATTTGATTTGTATACATTAAGGAGATAAACATAAATAAGATAATAGAAACACATAACAAGAAATAGATGATTCCTAAAATAATGGACGTTAGATAAATTTTTTTCATTTTTTGAGGTTCTTTTAAATAAGGTGGAAGAAAATATAGTAAGGTAATACCACCAAAAGCACCTAAATTACCTAATCCAGTAACAAAAGTGTTAAATAGTCCATCTCCAAAAATCGGAAAGATGTTATCCAAAGAGAAATTCCTCATGTTAGCAATAAATAAGAAAATAATACTAATAATGACTAAAGGAATAATCAATAGATTTACTTTAGCAATGGATGAAAAACGATGGTGTAGTGTAATACAAATGACAATAATAAAAGTTAATATAATAAAGATTAAACTTGTCATAGGATAATATACAATTTTTAAACATTCACAAAAATTTCTAAGAAGAACACTACTACTAAATAAAAAGTAAAAGATGAACACCATACCGATAAATGTTTTTAATGTTTTTCCACCAAGGTATTCTGCAATATCGATAATATCACTTCCAGGAAATTTGATAAGTAATTTATAAATTAAAAAGGTTATTAATAGTGCAATAATACCTACATAAATCAGATTAATTAAAGTAGCTGTTTTAGTTGCGTCTAACATACTTCTGGGAAGGGCAACTAAAGTATAAGCAACAAACATTCCAAGTACAATACTAATTGCTTCAGCAGCAGTTATTTTAGAGGTTTCCATACAAACTCCTTTCGAAGGAGTTGCCAAAGGGGACGTGCCATTTTGGCAACTTTTTTTGCATATTAATAAAATTTTTTTATGATTTTGTAACAGTTGCCAAAATGGCACGTCCCCTTTGGCAACCGTTTATTTCCATTTCATTGAAATATGACCTTGTTTGGTTTCTTTTTTAGAATTTAAGAAACCAGAACGATATTCTCTTTTTTCAATAGGTGGTAAGAAATAAGAACTACCTTTTACTCTTTCAAGTGGAGAAGCACCTACTGTAAAAGGAACACCAAAAGATTTTGAATCACACATAGCAATCATATATACAAAAAGACCAAGTGCAATTCCTAAGAATCCACAAAGGTAACCTAAAAAGATAAAAACAAATCGGTATATTCTTAAGTGAAATCCAAAAGAATAATCTGGAATAGCAAAAGAGGCAGTTCCTGTGATAGCAACAACAATGATTAAAATAGGACTTACGATTCCTGCACTAACAGCAGCCTGTCCCATTACCAAAGCACCAACAATTCCAATTGTAGGGCCAATCGGAGAAGGAACTCTTAAACCAGCTTCACGGATTAATTCAAATGAGATTTCTAATACCAATAATTCAAAGATAATAGGAAAAGGTACATTGGCACGAGAAGCTAAAATAGAGAACAATAATTCAGTCGGTAAAATTTCTTGGTGAAAACTGGTAACAGCAATATAGAGACCAGGTAATAATAAGGTAATAAAAGCAGCAATTAATCTAATCAATTTCGTAAAATTAGAAAATAATGCTTTTTGATTTTTGTCATCAGGCGAACTTAAAAAATCAGATAAGATACCAGGTGTGATAATGGCATATGGAGAGCCATTTACTAGAATAATTACTCTTCCATCTAGTAGGTAACTTGCAGCTTTATCAGGCCTTTCAGTAGAGATAAGTTGAGGTGTATTTAAATTACTAGAATCTGAAATCAATTGTTCTAATTGACCAGCAGAAAGTAAAGAATCAACATCTAAATTATTCATTCGGAATTTTACTTCTGCAATTAAGTCTTCATTGGCAAGGCCAGAAACATAACAAACACCACATTTTGTTTTTGTAATATTGCCAATACTTAAATTTTCAATCACTAAATTTTCATTATTGACAAACCTTCTGATAAGAGATGTGTTGGTTCTAATATTTTCAACAAAGGATTCGTGAGGGCCTTTGATAACAATTTCATTGCTAGGTTTTTCGATACCTCTTTGATTAAACCCTTTTACTTCTATATCAAAAGCAATATCCAAAGTGTCCACAAATAAAGCACAGTTTCCGGAATTAATTCCTGAGATGGCTTCTTCAAAAGTAGAAACCTGTTTGATTGCATTTTGAGGGACAAGACAGCTAGAAATGTAATTTGACAAATTAAATTTCTTGACTTTTCGAACGGTAATATTATTGGCAACAGCTTCAGAAATGACTCTATTTTGTGAATTGTCATAGAGATTATTTCGATTTCTCATCATAAGAGGTTCTAAAATAAATTCATTCATGATTTCTGTATTAATCATTCCATCAATAAAAATTAAAAGTGCATGATATTGTTTTCCTCTAGCATTTAAGATAAAATCACGAAAAATAATATCAGAATTAATTAATAAATTATATTTTGTTTTCAAATAATCTGTATTAACAGTAACACTAGGAAAGATTTTTGTTTTTTCATTGCCTTCTTTTCCTAATGTACTATCTGGATATATTTTTGTATTTAAGTCTTCTACTAAATTAAAATTATAAGTTTCTTTATTATTAGGTATATAAGTAAAAAGTGAAGAGAATAAATTTTTAAAATTCATAATGAAATCTCCTAATTCATAATGGTAATTTTGTCGTTGAACAGATAAAATGAAAATAGCATTTTTCTTTTAAAAAATATTTTATCAGTTCAGTATATTAGAAATAATTGTCATTTTATTTTAGTATTGCTAATTTTTTTGAATTTATACTAGTTTTTAAATAATAAAAATGATATAATAAAAGCATAGTGTTATGAAAGGAAAACAAACATATGAAAGAAGAAATAATCGATAAAATCACATCAGTGATATTGTTTTTAGTGATTATAGGTATTTTTGCAGTTATCATTGTTTTTTCTATTATTGCCATTCGAGAAATTTCAGGAGATGAAGAAGCATTGGCATTTACGGAAAACTTAGGAAATTTTACGATTACCACAAGTAATGAAAAAACAGTAGAGGATGATATTGAAGTACCAGAAATTGTTGAAAATCCGATTAGTTCGATAGAGAAAAATAATAGTAATGCAAATACAGATTATTCAAATGTACAAGTAGATAAATATTTTTATAACCAATTAGACGAAAAATCAAGAATTATATACAGAGCATTTGAAAGTAATAAAGAACAAATGAAAACAGGGACTTATCAAATCGAATTGGGAACGAGTTTTTCAGATATATTATCTCAAAGTAATGGACAAGAAAAATTAGGAGAATATTATCAGTCTGCCATAGAAGCCTATACATATGATAATCCAGAAATTTTTTATTTGAGTCCTAAGAAAATGTATTTAAATATAGAAACCACCACTAGAAGAGACGTTTCAACATATAATGTATATATCAATTCTGGAAATGAAGTCAATTATCTAACAGAAGAGTTTAACTCTAAACAAGCAGTTGATCAAGCAATAACACAAATTGAACAAATAAAAAATCAGATTATCCAAAATCGAACAGGAAATACCTATGAAGATATTAAAATGGTACATGACTATTTGGTAGATAACATTAGCTATGATAGTAGTTTATCAAAACAAAATATATATAATATTTATGGAGCATTAGTAAATAGAGAATGTGTATGTGAAGGATATGCAAGAGTTTTTAAGTATTTACTAGATGAATTAAATATACCTTGTGTGATGGTGATTGGAACAGCAACAAATTCACAAGGAGAAACAGAAAATCATGCTTGGAATTATGTACAATTAAATGGAAATTGGTATGCAGTAGATACTACTTGGGATGATCCAGTTGTCATAGGAGGAGGAACAGCAAGTGAAGAATCTAAATATAAATATTTCTTAGTGGGAAGAGAAGTTATTGACCAAGATCATAGCCCAAGTGGTCAATTTACAGAAGGTGGAAAAATATTTAGTTATCCAAATGTGACTTATGAAAGTTATTCCAATTAAAGATGAAAGTGAGACATCATGAATAAAGATGAGAATGGAACAAAGAAGATAAATATAAAAGAAAATAAAAAAGTTGGGATAAAAAATCAAAGATACAGAAAAGAAAAAATGCTATAAAGTGACAACATACAAAATGTCATAAAGTCAAAAGATTACAAAAAGGAAGGAGTAAGTTGTGTAGCATAAAGCGAACAACAAATCAATATGATATTAGAAGAACTATTTGGGAATAAAATAAAAGTATATGCATTTGTTGGACCATCAGGAACAGGGAAAAGTTACCGTGCACAAATGGTAGCAAGCGAAAGAAACATAAACTATATTATAGATGATGGATTGTTAATTAAAGATAATGAAGTGTTAGCAGGAGAATCAGCAAAAAAAGCACCTACTAAAGTGGGAACAGTTAAACATGCATTATTTTATGAAAAAGAAGAAAGAGATAAAGTGGTAAAAGCACTAAAAAAAGAAAGACCACAAAGTATCTTAATATTAGGGACTTCTGATGGTATGGTACAAAAAATTGCAGCCAATTTAGGACTACCTGAAATTAGTGAATACATCTATATAACAGATGTAGCAACAAAACAGGAGATGGAAACAGCAAGAAGAATTCGTGTAACAGAAGGAAAACATGTTATACCAGTACCAACTTTTCAAATAAAAAAAGATTTTTCTGGATATTTATTAGACCCATTACAAATTTTTAAATCAAAAGGGAAAGGACAAAAACCATATATATCAGAAAAATCGATTATCAGACCAACCTTTAGTTATCTTGGAAAATTTACCATATCAGATTTGGTATTCAGACAAATATTAGAATATATTGCTGTTAAGACACCAGCAATATATAAAATATTAAGAACAAGAGTAGAAAACTATGGCGAAGGTGCAAAAATCTATGTAGAAGTTACCGTTATGTATGGATATAATGTTATCAATGGAATTAAAGATTTTAAAGATAGGGCTAGAAAAGAAATTGAAAAATTAACAGCCATGAATGTTGTAGAACTAGAGGTAGTAGCTAAAAATATATATGTGCCAGAAAAACAAGAATAGAATTTGACTTAAAAAGAAAAAAACAATCCAGTATCTAGGCATAAGTGCTTAAAGATACTGGATTGGGTGTTAATCTAGGTCGACAAAATCTTTGACAAGTCGACCCAACCAAGCCCCAAATCCTCCAGAAATGATCCAGAGTACGAACTTGGTTACAAGTGATAATTCACCAAATCCAGGTATACTGGAAATGGCGATAATACAGAGGATAGCACCTATAAATTTCATTGGTGCTTACATCTCCTTTCTCTTTGTGCATATGACAATAAATTCCATATATATTATATCATCTTTTGATAATAATATCAAATAAAGTAACTACTAGAAAACTGATAACTTACATAAAATGTTATAGTTCATTTCCAAATATTTTTCACTTATGTATTGGGAAATGAACAGTAACCATAAATGTTTCATTAATTTAAGAGTATAAAAATATAAGAAAAGAGGAAAAACATATGTCTTTTGTAGTGGCAATTGATGGACCTGCAGGAGCAGGAAAAGGAACCATAACCAAATTAGTGGGAGAAAGGTTAGGATTAGTCAATATTGATACAGGAGCAACCTTTCGATGTGTTGCTTTAAATATGCTTCAAGAGCATATTGATATACAAGAAGAAAAAAAGATAGAAAAAATGTTAGAAAACATCAATATAGAAATGCACCCTGATGGAAAAATATTCCTAAATGGAGAAGAGGTAACCAGAAGAATTAGAGAAAATGATGTTAATAATTTGGTTTCACCAGTATCAGTATTACCAGTGGTAAGAAATAAATTATTAGAAGTACAAAGAAATATTGCAAAAGGAAAAAATGTTATCATGGAAGGAAGAGATATTGGAACAGTGGTATTTCCAAATGCTGATGTAAAAATCTATTTAGATGCAGCAGCAGAAGAAAGAGCAAGAAGAAGAGTATTGCAAAATCAAGAAAAGGGAATAGAAAGTTCTTATGAAGAAGTATTAAAAGGAATCAAAGATAGAGATAAAAGAGATTCCACAAGAGAAATTGCACCACTCAAAAAAGCAGAAGATGCTATATATGTAGATTCTACAAATTTAAGTGTGGAGCAAGTGGTTAATCAGATTGTAAAGATAATAGAAAATAATAAAAAATAGAAGAAAAAAGAAAAGGAGATAAAAATGAAAAAAGTATTAAAGGAAATTATAAAATGGATTGTCAGAGGAGCTCTATATATATGGTTTAAGATTTTTTATCAAGCAGAAATAAAAGGATTAGAAAATGTCCCTAAAGATGGTGCATTAATATTTTGTGGAAATCATAGAAGTTATTTAGACCCACCTCTAATGGTTGTAACAGCTAAAAGAGATATGAAATTTTTAGCCAAAGAGGAATTATATAAAAATAAATTTTTAGCATTTTTAGGATGGGCTTTTGAAGCAATACCAGTAAAAAGAGATGAAAAAGACATTACGGCAATTAAGGCATCTTTAAAAGATTTAAAAGAAGGAAAATGTATTGCCTTATTCCCAGAAGGAACTAGAAATGGATTAGAAAAAGGCGAAAAAGTAAAAGATGGTGTTGCATTTTTTGCTATTAGAAGTGGAGCAAAAGTTGTACCTTGTGGTATAAAAGGTGGAACAAAAGATCATCATAAAATTACGATTACATATGGAAAACCATTAGATTATAGCAAATATAAAGGAAGCAAAGATAAAGAAGTGTTAGATAAAGTTACAGAAGAAATTATGATCAAGATTATAGAACTTGCTAGTTAGGAGGAAATATGTACAATTTTATTATATTAGTCTTATTTGCCATAGCAATTGGACTTAGTAATAGCAAAAATAAGACGGTAAAAACAATTGGATTGGGCTTATCCATACTAGCAATTATTATATATGTATATATGACATTTGGTACAGTTATTATACTAAATCCTAATTTGATCATTATATATATAGCGATTTTATTTGGACTATGTATATTTATCTATAAAAAATATAGAAATCTAAAATACCAAAAAGAAAGTTATGAAGATATCAATTTTTTAAATAGAGATATATCAACCGAATATCCACCATCCATTGTAGGATATTTAATCAATCAAAAATTACGATATAAAGATTTGATAGCAGATATAATGGAATTGTATGCTCAAAAGATAATTGATGTATCAAAAAGTAATGAGCAGGGAGAAACGAAAATTCATTTTTATTTAAAAGAAGAAAATTATAGAAATAAAGTTACTAGTCAAAGTCAATTATATATCATTAGAACATTAATCAATGATAAACAAAATGTAAGTTTTGATTTTAGAACATGGAAACAATATGTATTAGAAGAATATAAAATAAGAAAATTTGCCAAAGAACAAAATGATGACAAATCTAAAAAAATTATTGTCGTTATAATAATATGTATGGCCATTATTGGTGGCATGATAGGATGGATAGTTGAAAGCGAAGCTGATTTTGCTAATATGATGATAATTATAGGAATGATAGGTGGTGCTTTCATAGGAACAATAGCAGGAGCCATATTTGCAAATTTCATGAAAAGTCCTGAAAATACAAATATATTTTTAAGTCCCTATGGTGAAAATGAATTAAAAAAGTGGATGAAATTTAAAAGATTTATACAAGAGTATACACTATTAAAAGAAAGAACCATTGAAGAAATTGCTATATATGAGAGCTATATACCATATGCAATTGTGTTAGATGTCAATGTTCAATATAAAAACACAGAATTTGATATATTTGATGAAAAGGAAATGGAATCAATTGTTAATGAAAGTGATAGTGCAAACTTTTTACAAAGTATGGGGATAACTGTATAAAGTAATTGACAAATTTAACGAATCGGTGTATAATTTTATAAGCTTATTTTTAGAGAATTAGGCGTTTTTCAAGAAAAACTTTGGAAAACGTCTTAAGTTATGATAATAGGTTGCCAAAAGGGACGGGGCATTTTGTCCAATTGGGGACGTTTCTGTTTGGAACATTTTTATGTAGATTGTATTAAAATATATTTTCTAACAGACCAAATAAACTTTTCAAGAAATATATAAACTTACATAAAAATAAATGGTTCAAACAGAAATGTCTTTAAGTAGACATAAAAATGTCCCAAACAGAAACGTCCCCAATTGGACAACCATGAGAAAAGAGAGGGAGTAATAAAATGAACAACAAAAACATTAGAAATATTGCGATTATTGCACACGTAGACCATGGAAAAACAACATTGGTAGATGCCATGTTAAAACAAAGCCATGTATTTAGAGAAAATGAACAAGTAGCAGAAAGAATCATGGATTCTAACGATTTGGAGAAAGAAAGAGGAATTACAATTCTTTCTAAAAATACATCTGTTATGTATCATGATATTAAAATCAATATTGTAGATACACCAGGACACGCAGATTTTGGTGGAGAAGTAGAAAGAGTACTAAAAACAGTTGATGGAGTACTTTTATTAGTTGATGCCTTTGAGGGAGCAATGCCACAAACAAGAGAAGTATTGAAAAAATCATTAGCTTTAGGCTTAAAACCAATTGTCATTATTAATAAAATTGATAGACCAGGAGCAACTCCAGAAAAAGTTGTTGATCAAGTTATCGAACTATTTATTGAGTTAGATGCAAATGATGAACAATTAGACTTCCCAGTTGTATATGCTTCAGCAAAAAACGGAATTGCAAAAATGGATTTAAATGAAGAAACAAGTGATTTACATTGTCTATTTGAAACAATTGTCAATACGATTCAAGCACCAAACTGTGATGAAGAAGGACCAGCACAAATGTTAGTATCTAACATTGATTATGATGATTATGTTGGAAGAATTGCAGTAGGAAGAGTAGAAAGAGGAAGTATCAAGGTTGGAATGCCAGTAGCAATTTGTGGAAAAGAAGATAAAGTGACACAAGGTAGAATTGCAAAGGTATATACACATGTTGGATTAAATAAAGTAGAAGTAGAAGAAGGAAAAGCAGGAGATATTATTGAACTTGCAGGATTACCAGATATCAACATTGGAGATACCATTTGTGATTTTAATCATCCAGAAAAAATACCATTTGTGGATATTGATGAACCAACTGTATCTATGACATTTAGTGTTAATAATGGACCATTTGCAGGAAAAGAAGGACAATTTATTACATCTCGTCATATTCGTGATAGATTGTTTAAAGAATTAGAAAGAAATGTATCATTAAGAGTAAAAGAAACAGATTCACCAGATTCTTTTGAAGTATCAGGAAGAGGAGAATTACATTTATCTGTATTAATTGAAACAATGAGAAGAGAAGGATTTGAATTATTAGTATCTCGTCCAAAAGTTATCTTCAAAGAAATTGATGGTGTAAAATGTGAACCAATTGAAGATTTAGTAGTGAATGTTCCAGATGACTGTGTAGGAAATGTTATTGAAAAATTGGGAAGAAGAAAAGCAGAAATGGTAAATATGGAACCTGCTGAAGATGGACATACAAAAATTGAATTTAAGATTCCAGCAAGAGGATTAATTGGATATAGAACAGAATTCTTAACAGACACAAAAGGTGAAGGAACGATGAATCATATATTTGATTCTTACCAACCATATAAAGGAGATATCCAAGCACGTGTTAGAGGAACCATTGTTGCTTTTGAAAATGGAAAATCTGTAACATACGGATTATACAATGCACAAGATAAAGGTGATTTATTCATTGGACCTGGTGTAGAAGTATATGAAGGTATGATTGTTGGATTAAACTCAAGAGGAGAAGATTTAGCAATCAATGTATGTAAAGAAAAACATTTAACAAATACAAGAGCTTCTGGTTCAGATGATGCATTACGTTTAGTACCACCAATTCAAATGTCACTAGAAAAGGCAATTGAATTTATCCAAGATGATGAATTAGTAGAAGTAACACCAAAATCAATCAGATTAAGAAAGAAAATACTAGATACAAAAGAAAGAGAAAGAGCAAATAGAAGTAAACAATAAAAATTTTATTAGAATGAAAAATAGAGGAAAGCACTGTAATGATAACAGTGCTTTTACTCTAAATTCAAAATTATAAAAAAAGATTGACATAATTCCTAAATGCATATATAATAAGGAAAATACATAAAGGAGGTATACTATGAAAGAAATAGAAAACACCTCTGAGATTCAACGGAGGTGTATGTTAGACCCTGAAAACAGAGGGTGTGAAGAATGTGAGATGGATTTTTGTCCATATTTCTATTGTCAGAAACTCTCTTGTTTAAATTGCACATTGCGGATGGTATGTCCCATGTGCGAAGGTGATTGCACCAAATGTGAGTATCGTGCGGCATGCGCGATAGCTCAAGAAAACTAGTTGAAGTAAGAAGAGCCAGTTAAATCTTGGCTCTTTTTATATTGCCTTAGACAACAATATACCTTTGAGGAATCGGACACTGAAGAAAAAGGAAACATCATTTATTTTTGCACTATATCATAAGATGAAACTTGCTTAATTCAACATAATAGTATATACTAAAGAAAATATGAAAAGTAGATTAGAAAATAATAAATTATATAGAAGAGGATAAAAAATGAATCAAATAAATAAAGAAAACGAGAAAAAAATAAGAATATATCGTTCTATCATATTTAAGCTTAGCAAAGAAGAAAGAAAAGAAAAAAATTGGGATAAAAGAAGAAAAATAAATTTAGAATTAAAAGAAAATTTAGAAAAAGCATTAGAAATCACACCAAATGATATTGGATTGAAAATTGATTTAATGTATGTATATATCAATTTAAAGGAATTAGAGAAAGCGAGAGAAATAGGAAATACTTTATTAGGCCAAACTGATTCAAAAGGATATATTAATGCATTAGCATTGATTGAAAAGAAATCTGGAAATTATGAGAAAGCAATAGGATATATAAAAAGGTTGCTAGAAAAAGAACCAAATAATCAAGCATTAAGAAAAGAATTGGAAATGCTTGAATATCAAAAAGAAAACAAACCAATTAGCAAAGAAATGATAGAAAAGCGAAATGCATATAAAAAACTAGCCACATTGGAAAGAAAAATTAGAAACATAGAGAACTCTGGAAAAAAGGCAGAAAATCCTAAAAGTAGAAAAAACGCATTAAATAGATTTCAAACTTTACAAAAGCAAAATATAGGAATATATCAACAAATTGGAAGTATTGCAGAAAGCATTGTAGAAAAATATCCAGAAGAAATTGTATCAAGAGAGAAATTAGTAAAAGCTTTATATATTACAGGAGAAAAAGAACAAGCAACACAACAAATTGAGGTATTATTACATTTTGAAGAAAAAGATGAAATAGGATTATGGTATTTGTCAGAAATACAAAGAGATAACGGAGATTTAGATGGAGAAAGACAAACATTAGAGAAAATCTTGGAAAATGCAGAACCAAGTACACAAATAAAGGCGGCACAAAGATTAACCATAGTAGAAGCACGAATAGAACAAAGAGAAAAAAAGAAAGAAATGAGAGAGGCTTTACAAGTAAAATATGCTACAGAAGAGGAAAGAAAAAAATTTATTGAAGAAGTTCAACAAGATTTTTTATATGGAAGAATTGGAAAGAAAGATATACAAGCAAAAATAGAAGAAGCAAAAAAATATGTTAACTTTGATAGAAGTTTAATAGATTTAGCAGATATAGAAGCAAAAATAACAGATGATAAAGAGCAAAAAGTAAAGAGATTAGAAGATTATATAGATAAAAAAACAGCTATTACACCAGAAGAATATACAAGAGTACAAGAAGAAATTGCTAGAACAAAACAAGAGATAGAGGCAGATAACAGAATAGAAGTTTATTTAGATCAAAAAGAAGAAGAAGAAAAACAAAAAAGACAGCAATCGAATATAGAACAAAGAGCATATAGTAAAGATATTATTGCTAAATTACATAAGGGAGAAATTACGAAAGACGAATTGCCAGAAATTATAAAAACATTAGAAGGATTTATGGATAGGGCAAGATCCATTTTCTTAATTACAAAATTATATGAAGCATTATATAGTAGAGAAAGAGCATATGATGAATTAATAAAATATAGTACGATATCTGATTTATCTCCAGATGAAAAAAAGCAAATTGCACAAATGCAGAAGGCTTTAACAGAACCACATAAAGAAACAGATACAATGAAAAAGATAAAAGGAATATATAAAAGAAAAGAGGAAAAAGAAGAAAGATATCATAAAAAAATTCAAAAAGAAAAAATAAAACAATACTTAGAAGAAAATAAAAGCGTTAAACAAATCTTTAATTTATTAAAACATAATGGGACAAGCTTAAAAACAATCATAAATGTAAAAGCAAATTATGTGAGGGGAAATGAATTATTAGAAAACAAAAGAAAGATGGTAGAAGAAGATGCACAAGCATTATTAAAAGGTGGATATACACCAGATGAAGTTTTTGAAATTATAGAATATGATGTACCAATCTCAACTTTAAAACAAATGAATAGAGCAATCAAAAAACAAGAAATGGAAGCAAAAGATGGAATAGAACATTAAACAACGATAATAAGAAAATATAAGAAAATGTTAAACGATATGGAGGAGACAGAATTGAACACAATAGAGTTAGAAAAAATAAAACAAAAAGCATTAGAGGAACATATACCAATCATTATGGATGAAACATTAGAAGTAATTGAAAAATATCTAAGTAAAAATAAGCCAAATAGAATACTAGAAATTGGAACAGCAGTTGGATATTCTGCAATTTGTTTTACACAATTTTTAGCAGAAAATGGTGTGATAGATACAATTGAAAGAGAAGTAGATAGAGTAGAGGAGGCAAAAAAGAATATTAAACTAGCAGAGGTAGAAAATAAAATAAACATTTATGAAGGAGATGCGGTAGAAATTTTACCAACGTTAAATAACAAATATGATGTCGTATTTATTGATGCTGCTAAAGGAAAATATCCATTTTTCTTAAAAGAGGCTTTAAGAATGATTAACAAAGATGGAATTATTTTTGCAGATAATATTTTATATAAAGGTTATGTTATGAGCGATTATAACAAACATAAACAAAGAACAGCAGTTAGAAATTTAAGAGAATACATAAAAGAGGTAAGTGAAAATCCAAATTTGGAAACAGAAATTTTAGAAGTAGGAGATGGATTAGCTGTTAGTAGAATTAAATGAGAAAAAAGCTGATATTAATTAGAATATCAGCTTTTTGTCATTGTATAGGAAAAATTGACTTTTATTTTCAGATTATGTGGATTTTTCCATGTACAAAAGGTTAGTAGGCAAATACTTTACAAATATGCAATCTTATCTTTCTGAACCATTATGTTCTCCATATTTATTTCCAGAGCTGGCATTAGGAGTATTCCAAAATTTTTCTTCAGGTGCATAAAATCCATTTTCAGTATCTTCTACATATCTTAGGATTTCTTCCATAGAAAGTTGATTTGTATCTTTCACTTTTAAAATTTCTTTTAGTTTATCAATTAGCAATTCTGAAAGATAAGTAATTTCATCTCCTTTTCGTAGGATTTCTGTAAAACTTTCTATTAAATCCTTTTTATTAATATGCGCCTCAGGAGCAGTAGCATGTGCAGAACTGATAACTTTCATACTAGCAGGAGATAAATATTCGGCAAACATAGGAAGATATTGTTCAATTGGCATTTTCGTAACACGCCTATATGTTTGCGTATTATATACTTTTATTGGGTTACCATTTGTATTTATGAATTCAGCATTTTCTTCTTTTTTTGTATTATCTGTATCAATCATATCATGTTCTTCGATATATTCATCTTTAATTTTAATATTAGCTCTTGCAGTTTCAATTGCATCAATCTTTTTTTGCAACCTTTGGATTGTAATCTTTGCGTTTCTTTTTTCTGCTGGTGTTATTGTAGATAAAGACATGAATTCTTCTTCTTTTTTTAATTCCTTTTTTAAATCTTCTTCTTGTTTTTTTGAAGTTCTTCCCAATAATGAAAGATAATGGTTAAGGAGCTCAGGATCATTTCGATCATTTGTTAATTCAAAAAATGGTTTAATATCGACTTTTTTATTAGGCATGTCATTATGCGTAGAAAGTCCATTTTTTGTCTCTTTATATCGCATACTAGATTGAAGTTGTACTTCAGTTTTTCGACCAAAAGCATCAACTAATTCAAAATAAATTGCACAAAAACCATTTTCTTTTTTGACAAATTTAACGAAATTTCCTTTTATTTTAAATTTGTCAGTAAGTAAGGGGTCTTCTAGTACATGTGGAAACGTAACTCGTAACATTTCGTTTTGCAATTTATCATATAATCTTCTTTTTAAACAATCAGTAAGATTGTGCAATTCGTCTTTTTCAGCATCTGTTATATTAGGAGCAAATGAATTTGCTTCCATATTTTTCTTATAATTGGCAATAGCATATTCTAATCTAGAAGAATAAGATCCTTCTTTTATTTCGTGTGTACACTCTGGATAGGTACTATCTTGTAAGTGCTGCAACAATTCTATATATACTTGGAAATATTCTTCTTGAGTCAAGAAATCATCATTTATGCTTAAGTAATTTTTTACACTATGTAAAAATCTTAAATTATCAGTTGTTTGTTTCTTTAGTTTTAAAAGCTCTGCATTTTCAGGGTCATTTTCATCCAAATGAAGGGCATCATCTATATGATTTAACACAATGGTAAAACCAGAAAAATCAGCATTTGTTTTATCTGTAAAATTATTCGGATTTTCTAGATTAGAAATAATATGATTTTGCATATCAGAAAGTGTAATTCCTGTTTTTACATCACTGGGAATAATATTCCTAATATTTTTATCTAATTCTTTATTTGTATTGTCATTAAAACTTTTTCTACCTTTTTCACGTCCTGCAATAGAAATAGAAAGTTCTGGATTTAATTTTCGATAAATTAAATAGATAGCACACTCTAAATAATTTGAGTTTTGCTGAGCATGAGGAGAGGTTTGTTGATAATATTGTTCTAAAAGATTGGAAACAGCATCATTTACAAATTCTTTTTGCTTTTTAAAGTCCTCAGCACTAACAGGGGTTTCAATTAAATCCAAAAAAATTTCTGGACATTGTTTATTGATAATCTGTTTTAGATGAGATTGTTCTTCTTCTGATAGATGATTTTGATTGTTAGATGTAACCATTGTAAGATATTCCTGTTTTAACAGTTCCAATAATTGCTCAATTTGAACACTAGTAATTGGATTATGCAATAAGTTAGAAACATTTTCTGAATAATTAGAAGAGACTTTATTAGCAAGAAAATTAAATTGGGCAGTACTAAGAGGAACATCTTTTAATTTTAGAAAAAGTTCATATACATTAGACAATCCAACAGGTACAAAATCTTCGATAAAATTTTCTACTGGTGGTCGATTAATTTCTATATTTTTTAAAGAATTCAAAAATTCTTCTTTACTCTTTGGATTAAAAGCCATTTTATTCACCTCACTAGTATTATACCACATATTTAGATAAAATAGAAGAATTTAGAAAATTGTTGTAAAAAAGGTGAATTTATGATAAAATTTGTCATAAATAATTAAATTAAATAAGGAAAAGAGGCAAAAAAGTGAAAAAAGTAGAATTATTAGCACCAGCAGGTTCTTATGAAAAAGCCAAAATTGCATTTTTGTATGGAGCGGATGCGGTATATTGCGGAACCTCATCATTATCATTAAGAACAAGAGCAGACATGAAAGATGATGATTTAGAAAAAACCATCAAATATGCGCATAGTATAGGAAAAAAAGTATATGTAACATTAAATATTTTTGCATGGGATGAAAAATATGAAGAAATTATCGAAATGGCAAAAAAATTAGAAGTACTAAATCCAGATGGAATTATTGCAGCAGATGGAGGCGTTATAGAAGTATTAAAACAATATGCACCAAGTGTAGCCATTAATGTGAGTACACAAGCTAATATTGTCAGTCTACATGCAGCAAACTTTTGGTATCATAATGGAGCCAAAAGAATGATAATGGCAAGAGAAATGAATAAAAAACAATTAAAATATATTATGGAAAACAAGCCAGAAGGAATGGAAATTGAAATATTTATTCATGGTGCGATTTGTTTTGCATTTTCAGGAAGATGTTTCTTGAGTGATTTTATGGCATGTAGAAGTGCAAATTTAGGAGATTGTGCACAAAGTTGTAGATGGTCATATAATTTATATGCTGAAGAAAAAAATAATCCAGGAGAATTGATGCCAATTGAAACCAGTGAATATGGCACAAGTATTTTTTCTTCAAAAGATTTGTGTTTGATTAAAGAAATACCAGAAATTATCGATATGGGTGTTGATAGTTTAAAAATAGAAGGAAGATTAAAAACAGAATACTATTTAGCGAGTGTGATAGGAGCATATAGAAATGCAATTGATGACTATGAAAAAGATCCAGAACATTATGATTATACAAAATATTTAAAAGAATTGGAGAAAGTAAAAACAAGAGGATTAACCACATTTTATTTTAATGATAGAAATAACAAAGATATACAAGAATATGGTGGAAGACAATATAACGAAAAATATGAATTTGGTGGAAAAGTAGTAGAATATGATGAAGAAAAATCTGTTATTGAGATAAAAAACAAACTTCAAGTGGGAGATAAAATGGAAATTTTGATTCCATATAAGTTAGAACCAGTGCAATTTACAATTGACAGTTTATGGGACTATGATACCAAAGAAGAAATACAAGCGGTTAGTCCAGGTGTAAAAGGTCAAAAGGTGTTGATGAAATTACCAATGAAATGTGAAAAGGATTGGATTATTAGAAGAGAAAAATAAATGAAAGTAAATGCGTTAGAAAAATAGATAAGAGAACAAATAGAAAAACAATGATATATAAGGAATAAGATGATAGATAAAAGAGAAGAACCATAATATGTAAAATATGGTTCTTTCCCTTTCTCGCTTGTCTCTTTCCCCCTCCTACGACGTCAAGTTCAGTGTCCATAATTTTTTTCTTGAATATAATACAAAAAGCAAGTAATACTATCATCAGATATTAAGTTCGAAAATTGTTTATATGATGGAGAGGAGAAATGTTTATGGAAAATGATACAGTTATTGGTAATACACCAATGATAAAAATCAAATACAGGTATAAAGGAAAACAAAGCAATATATATGCAAAATTGGAGATGTTTAATTTAACAGGTAGTATAAAAGATAGAGTAGCATATTATATTATAAAAAACGCGAAAGAAAAAGGAATCTTAAAGGAGAATATGCCAATTATAGAAGCAACAAGTGGAAATACAGGTATTTCCATATCAGCCTTAGGAGCATATTATAAACATCCTGTATATATTTTTATGCCAGATTGGGCAAGCAAAGAAAGAATTGAATTGATGAAATTATATGGTGCGAATATCACATTAATATCAAAAGAAGAAGGTGGATTTATAAAATGTGTAGAAGAGGCTAAGAATTTAGCTAAAAAATTAAATGGATTTTTGGCAAATCAATTTGAAAATGAAGATAATGTATTAGCACATTATGAAACAACGGGAAAAGAGATTTTAGAGCAATTAGAAGGAAAGAAAATTGGTGGATTTGTTTCTGGAGTAGGAACAGGTGGAACATTAATGGGAATAGGAAAACGATTAAAAGAAAACGATAATAAAATAAAGATATATGCGTTAGAACCAGAAAAAATGCCGATATTGTCAAATGGTAAAATATTAGGACAACATAAGATCGAAGGCATTGGAGATGATTTTATACCAGACATATTTAAAAGAAATGCAGGTATCATTGAAAAAGATATATTCTTAATCAATGATGAGGATGCCGTCAATATGGCAAGAAAATTGGCAAAACAATTAGGGTTAGGTGTTGGCATTTCATCAGGAGCAAATTTGATAGGTGCTGTATTGGCACAAGAAAAATTGGAGGAAAATGTGGAAGGAAAATCAGAAGGGAATGCAAAGGGACGTTTAGAAGAAAATAAAGAAGGAAATATTGTCACGGTTTTTGCAGATGATAATAAAAAGTATTTGTCTACAGATTTAGGAAAAGAGATAGTAAAAGATGTGAGCTTCATAAGTAATCAAGTAGAATTATTGGATTATGAAATTGTTTAAAACATTAGAGAAAAGCTTAAATGAGAATGCAAGTGAGAAGATAAGAAAGAAGCTTGCTATATAAAAAATAGTAAATAAAATTGAATTAAAATAGAAAAGTTTTAGTAAATAAGTGGTAATGATTTAGAATAAAATCATGATGTTATGAATTGAATAGAAATAGCATTGTGATTTTTTGTGTTGAATAGAAAATCGCTTTTTTCTATTCATTGTCTTTGTATAGAAAAAGCCAAACTAAAAAATTACGCATCTTATTTTCACTATGAAATATATAAAATATCATTAAAAGAAAAAAATAATACGAATAGTTATACAAAATAAGGATAAATATTTATAAAAATAGTAATTATGTAAAGAAAAATCCACAAAAGCGTGTTAACATAAAATATTGAGAAATCAACAAATTTCGACATAAAAAAACGCTAAAACCTTACGGAAATAGAAAAAAATTCAAAAAATGGTATACATTTGAAAATAATTGTGATATAATATGGGCGTAAATTTTTATAAAATATTATTTAGGGGGAGTATTTATGAAGAATTTCAAAGCAAAACTTACAGGTGCTATTATTTTATTCATGATAATCATGCTAGTACCTATGATAGTTTTAGCAGTTACAAATGAAAAAGTTCAAATAATCAGTAATACTGATGAACAAGAAAATAAAGAATATATTGTATATATTCAAGAATTAATGCAAACAAATTTTGCTTCAGCTATATCTAATAGTCAAGATGTATCAGAAGAAAGTTTGCAATTTGTATCAGCAAGAGACGGAGAAGGAAATTATGTGGCACAAATTGATGCAAATGCTGTTACAGGAGAATCAGCATACCTTTATGTAAAATACAACCAAGATGGTCAAGAGAAGACAGATGTGTTACCACTTGATTTATCAAAAGCCCTAGATAAGACAGAGATGGAGTATGTTGAAAATACAACCAAAAGAATTAGTACAGAGACCGTTAGTGACTTAGTAGACATTAACGAAGAAATTGATGGTGTACAAACAACACATACAGTTGGTGGATTAAAAATTACAGATACGGATAATGCAACATATCAATATCAAATAATGAAAGTAACTGAAGGTACATCATATAGTAGATTAGTCGAATTAGCAGATGAATTAAATTCTGAAATTTATAATCAAAAAGATATGTATTCAAAGATTCAATTAACCTCTGAATTCTATACCTTATATAATCAATTGATGGAAAATACTACATGGGAAGCTGTAAATAATAGTGAAATCAGACAACCAAAAGATGCAGTAGAAGGTGAAGAATATCTTGTATTTATTAGAAAGACAGCAGAAGATGGAACAGTAACAACAGATGCAAAATTAATGGTATCAGCATTTCAAGATGAAGAAAAAGTGCAACCAGAAAGTCAAGAAACCAGAGTAGTACAAGAAACTGCAAAATTACCTATTACAGGAGATAGTATCATATTATTTGTAGCTTTAGCAATGGTAGTAATCGCTTTAATTATTGTTTTCGCAAGAATGAAAAAGCTAAACAAAAAAGAGGATAAATAATGAAACTAAAAATTTATAGAGCCATATTTATCATATTATTATTAGGAGCAATTATTTTAATTGCATTAATTGCAATGAAGCAATGGGATAGCATGGAGAATGAAAAAGAAAATCAAGAAGTGCTTGAAACTTTTTCAAATGTAGAAATACAAGATACTGAAACAGTAAATTTGAAAGGATATGATGTCATAGGAATTGTAACAATTCCAAAAATCAATATTCAATATCCAATACTAGCAATAGAAACTTCAAACCCAGAAGAAACAAAAGAGCCAATGAAATATGGTATTGTCAGATACTGGGGAGGCAATGTAAATGCTTATGGAAATCTATCAATTGCAGGACATAATAATTACAATGGAACTATGTTTGGGAAAACAAAAAATCTAGAAATTGGAGATATAGTAGAATTAACAGACTTAACCAAGACAACAATGCAATATGAAATTTACGATATATTTGTTACAGATCCGAATGATGTTAGTATTTTAGCCACAAATGATGAAACAATAAGAGAAGTAACACTCATTACATGCACAAACGGAAATAGAGAACGATTAATACTAAAAGCAAAACAAATTGAGTAAAAGGGAGGAATTAAGATGGCAGGTTATACGAAGGTGCCAGACAAAAAAACAGTAGTAGCAATTATTATTATAGCTATACTAGTAATTGCAGCTATTGTAGGTACTGTAGTATTTTTGAAAAACAGAGGTACTACAGAAGCTACAGATTTAGCAAGCTACAATGAACAATCAACAGGAACAACACAAGAAGAACAAGAAACAACTGATACACAAGAACAATCAGGAGAGCAAACAACACAAACTGCTGAAGAACAATCAGCGGAAAGTACAGAAGGAGCAGAAGAAACAACAACAGCATCAAATGAAACAGCAGATAATAATGCAACAACAACTGCTGGAGGAAATCAAGGAACTGTTGCAACAGGAAGTACTACAGGAACAGCAACACCAGGAAGAACAGGAACAGGGACAACGACGACAACAGATAATATTCAAGAAACAACGATTTCAAGAGAGGAAACAGTAACTATTCCAGCACGTTTAGTTGAACAAGGTGAATATAGAACATGGACACCAAGAGAATTACAAGCATCTTTTGCTAGTGCATATAGTAATATTAATTCAGTAGAACCAACGGATATTACAGTAACTAAAACAGCTGAAACACAATCAGGAAGTACATTAGTTCAAGCTGGAGAAGAAATTACATATACAATTACAGTAAAAAATAATACTGACGAAAAAATAGAAAGAATTTATGTAACAGACGTTATACCAGAAGGTACAACATATGTTGAACCAGAAGAAGAAATTGCTAATTTAACAGAATTTAGAGATGAACAAGATAATGTTACATCTTTAAGATGGTTGGTAGATGTAGAGCCTACAGTAGATGGAGTAGAAGGAACAACTACAGTAAGTTTTAAAGTAAAAGTTAATGATGATGCAACAGGAACAATAGAGAATTTTGCTATTGCTAATGACGAAACAAGTGAAACAGTCAAAACATCTATTATAAAAACAGAAAAAACAAGTGCTATTACTAGAGAAGGAACAAAAGTAGAGGCACCAGCTAAAGAAGGAGACATTATTACATATACAATTTCTGTAGAAAATACAGGTGATGTAGATGGAAAAACAACAGTAAAAGACACAGACTTAAAATCAATCTTAGAAAATAATGCTGAAATACAAGGTGAACCACAAGCCGAAGTTACAGTTGGAGATAAAACATATTCAGTTGAACAATTAATGAACGAAGGTATAAATATTGAAGTGCCAGCAAAGGCAACAGCAACAGTAGTATTTTCTGTAAAAGTAACTAATATTGATGGAGCAATCACCAATGTTGCATTAGTAGGAGATAATGAAAAACCAACAGAACCAGAAGAAGTAGATACATTAGATTTTACAATTGATAAAAAAGCAACATTAATAAAAGCAGAAGGAAATGAAGTTACAGATAAAGCAGAATTAGGAGATATAATTCATTATGTAATTACAATTGATAATAAAGGAAATACAGAATTAGTTAATTTACTAGTTACAGATGAAAAATTAGGAATTAGTAAAACAGTAACTGTACCAGCACAAACAGAACAAGAAGTGTTAAGTATAGATTACACAGTAACCCAAGAAGATATCAATAAACAAGAAAATATTCTAAATAAAGCAGTAGCAACATTAGGAGATGACACGGAAGAAGACACAGAAGAAGTGCCAGTAGTAGATGAAGATAAATCATTCAGAGTAGATAAAACATCTGAAATTATCAAAGCAGAAGGAAATGAAGTTGCAGGAAAAGCAGAAGAGGGAGATACAATCCGT
>CAWVJG010000094.1:0-16173 GCA_963929465.1 Bacillota bacterium | reverse complement strand
TAGTAGAATGTAAATTTTGTTAAAACTACTTCATTTCCGCTTAAATCTTCTGTTTTAATATAAATATAGTAGAATGTAAATGCATTATTTTTTACAATATCGTTTTGTGTCAAGCTCGGGTTTTAATATAAATATAGTAGAATGTAAATGAATTTAAAGAAAAAGATGTTGGAAAAGGAATTGTGCGTTTTAATATAAATATAGTAGAATGTAAATTAATATCAACCTTCCTTTCAACTTAATACTATTATGTTTTAATATAAATATAGTAGAATGTAAATGTTTGTGATGATGTTGAGAAAACATTAACGGCTTTGTTTTAATATAAATATAGTAGAATGTAAATTAAATATTTCTTTTTCTAAATATTGTCTAAATTCTGAGTTTTAATATAAATATAGTAGAATGTAAATCGTATAGCCGTCTGCTTGTGCACAAGAAGGCTCTAATGTTTTAATATAAATATAGTAGAATGTAAATATTTCTTTAGAACAAAGATATTCAAGTGGTAGTTTTTGTTTTAATATAAATATAGTAGAATGGAAAATCAAGTACAATAACAATTAATGTGAAGGAACCAGTACAATTAGAAAGTAGTTATACAACAAATACTTTAGTAGGAAAAACAAATACAGAAATAGAAAATACCATCAATACTGATACTAATAATGAAGAAGGAAGTGCTTTAGGAGGAATTATAACACTAGGACTTCTAAGTGGAGGAGGCTATTGGGGATATAAAAGATATAAAACAAAGAGTAAATAAAATAATATCTGTAGTATTTTAATATAATAATTGATCAATTATGTAAAATATGATATAAAATAATAAATTCTTCAATACAATAAAAAAGGAGAATAGCTATGTTAACATGGAACGAATTTTACAAGAAAACTGAATTAGAAAATCCTAGTATCATATTAAAAAAATTTTTTGAAATGAAATTAGATAATACTACAATGAAAAGAGCTATTGACTTAGGATGTGGCTCTGGAAATGATACAATATATTTATTGAAGAAAAATTATTTTGTAACAGCAGTAGATAAAGAGCAAGATGTTATAGATATCATAAAAAATAGAATATCTGATACGTCTAATTTAAAGTTTATTATAGAAAAATTTGAAAATATTAAACTAGAAGAAAATCAAGCAGATTTAGTAACTTCAAATCTTAGTATATATTTTTGCAATCCAAAGTGCTTTAAAAAGTTTTGTAACGAATTTACTAATGCTATTTCTCCAAATGGATATTTTGTAGGAAATTTTTTAGGGAAGGAAGATGAATGGAGTAAAGACACTAGGAGAACATTTGTAAATGAAAAGGAAATAAAGGATATATTTAAAAATTTTAAGATAATATATTTTAATGAAAAAAAATATAAAAAACTAACAGCAAAAGGAGATATGAAATTTTGGCATGTTTATGAAGTTATAGCTAAAAAACTATAACTTCATAAAAAAATTATAAGTTCAACTTCATAGGTATCAATTGTAGTATATTTGTAAAAAAAGCTTGAAAATCGTTCAACTAAAACGTTTTTTCCATCAAATACATATTTTCCTCATTTAAAACTTTCTGGTTATCCTTATATCGATATCCTAACTTATAATAAAACTCATGAGCAGTAATAGAAGCTGGAATAATTAATTTTTTAAAATTAGAATGAATAGCATAATCTTCAATCGCTTTAATCAAAAGACGGCCAATGCCTTCACCATGATTTTCAGGCCTTACAAAAACAGTTAGGATATAATACTCATCTGGATTGTACCAAGAAACATCTATTCCAGCAGTACCAACAACTTCATTATCTTTTATAGCAACAAATACTTTTTTTCTACTTTTTAAGGCATCTTTTAATTTTTCTACTGTGAAGTCCTTTGCCATTTCTTGTACTTTTTCTACACCATAATCTTTTACATTTACTTCTAATAAATTTCTAATGATAATTGTTGAAATTTGTTCAACATATGTTTCATCATATTCCTTAATTTCAATCATCTAATCAACTCCTATAAATTATTTTTTAGCAGCAATACCATATAAAACACGTTTTAGTTCAATAACTTTTTAAGGGATATGTGTAGATACATAGGTATGAAATAAATTTTCTTCTGTTTTGAAGTATTCATATTGTATAATTTCTTGTATTTCTATTTTTCGAAAGTCAAACTTTTTAATTAAATAAACTTTGAGTGGTGTAAATTAAAGTTTCATATTGTTTTCTCATCATACTTTTACTATTTTAATCTAAAACATCTTCCATGATGAAATGTCCAACCCAAGAATCATTACCATATCTATCTCTTAACCAGTAAGAGTTGTATAGGGATTCTATTTCTGTATCTCCCAATAAAGAATCATATGCTAATACAAAATTACCATCAGTATCAAATTCTAAAATGTCAATATCAATCATTGAATTTTCTACTGGAATTTTGTCCATTGTTGCTTTTAATTTTTCATAGGCCTCACTTGTTGTCTCATTATTCCAGTCTCCAGTAGCATCTGGATAGATCTCTCTATAAGTAGAATACAACTTAGAAAAATTTTTTCCTTTTATTAAATCATCTGTACCAAGACTTATCCAATCATCTGATGCTCCTTCACCTTTCAATTTTTGATTAATCGTTTTTTCTAAATAATTTGCCCAATATTCATATGTTTCTTCATCTGGCTCACTCCATGTTAAGTCTGTATACATGAATTTTAAATACTCTGAAGCTGCATCAATAAATTCTTGATCTGGGTTATCTATAAAATCATCTATCATATATTCTTCATCTCTCGCATTTTTTACTAATGTTTTTATATCCCCTGACTTCACTGCTTCTAATAAAACTACTTCTTTTTCCCATATTTCTTTTGCCATTTCTAAATATGTATTATTTGTCTCATTTTGATTACTGATATAATCAGTTGTTTCGCTCCCATTTGCTAAATTAGTTTCTTTTTCTTCATTTTTAATTTTAAAAACAACAGCAACTGTAGTTGCAATAATTAGTAATACTATAATGATTATAGTTATTAAAATAGTCTTTTTACTAAATTTCATTTAATCCCCTCCTTATTATCCATAATATCATTGATATAAAAAAATGTAAATATTTTTATGAAATACTATGTGAAAGTTTTATCAAGTGTGGTTGACTTCCGATATTTATCTAAAAACTGTTTGAACAGTTTTTTAGTTAAATGAAATTATAATTATATACTTTTTATTTAGAGTGAAATACGTCAATTTAGATAATCTATATCTAGAAGACAAATTGATAATTATACAAAATTCTTTTTGCATTTATATTACCTCTTTTTCACCCAAATCTTCAGAAAATCTTAGTAAATACCCATCTGGATCTTGTACTAAAAATTCCTTATTTCCAAGTAACTTATCATCTTGTCTATACCAATTTTCTTCAACATCAAAGGTAATTGGATAGTTACGTTCTTTTAATTTTGCATAAATTTTATCAACAGAATCCACTTCTAATTGAAAATTAATACCATTTCCAAAAGGATAGGTAAGAGGAGCTAAGTCCCATTTCTCATTATCAGATAGTTCTTGTAACATAAATTGGATATCTCCCATTGAAAGAAATGCAAATTTATTTTCTGGTCTTTCATATTCTACTTTAAATCCTAGAGTTTTATAAAATGTAAGACTATTTTCTAAATTACTTACAGAAAGTTCAGGAATATTTTTATTAAATACAAAATCAACATTATTTCGAATAATTTCACTTTCAAAAAAACGTTCTTGAAATTCTGTTAATGCTCTAATTTCTTCATTTGAGTAATTTCTACCTGCTGGAACGATAATCAATTTATCATCATCTTCGGTTGTTCTATGAATAATGGCAATGCATTTTCCTTTATAAGTTTCCAAAGGCTCAAATACCCCTAATATATAGCAATCCAATTCCTCGTTATCCCCACTTATGGTATTTGGAACATATCCGTAATTCACAGGATATATATGATTTGGGTATTTTTCAGAATGTCTACTGCCTAATGGTCTATCAATTACAACATTAACTAATTTATCTAAAAAATCTCTACTATTTGTCATTTTAAAATCCTTTCTTTTAAAAAGCTTAACACTTTATATATTTTAATCAAAGTATAATATGTAATAGAAAAAAATTCAACAAAATCCCTAATATTTGTAAATATCTTTTCAGATTTTGACTATAAAAAATTAACAAATAAGATAAATTTTATCAAAAAAGTGTCTATTACAAAAATGAAAAAGAAAAGAAATGGAACTGTAATAATTTCTGAAACTTGAATATCCGTATAGAAAAATAGAGTAATGGAATTTTACAGTTAAAAACGTACGTTTACAATAAGATATAAAAACTATATATTTAATATATATAATATTTATCAAAGGGGAAATTAAGGTGAAAAAAAGTCCAAAGAAATTTTTAATTAAATTGATGATGTTTATTTTTATAATCAATATTTTTTCAGTTACATATGCAGCGTATCAGTTTGTAAAAACATATGTAATCGATAATGGATATCTTTATCAAAATGCAGATGGAATGACAGTTAAAGAATTCAAAGAACAAAATAATATTCCAGATATTCAAATATACAATCAAGCAGGAGAGCTATTAAATGATTCAGATAAGATATCAACAGGAGATACTTTTGAACAAGATGGAGAGCAAAACACAATTGTTTTAAGAGGAGATTTGAATGGCGATGGAAGCATGGATGAAAATGATTTTATAGCTATCAAAGAACATGCCATTGAAAAAAATGTTTTGCAGAATGAATATGAAGTATCAGCAGATTTGGATGAAAATAATGAAATTAATTTGATAGATGTATTGCTATTTAAAAGAATTAAAAGCAACCAAGAAGAAGTAAAGGTAGAAGGAATAACTTTAGATAAATCAAACTGCAATCTTTTTGTTGGAGATGAGACAACAATCAGTGCAATCGTATTACCTGAAAATGCAAGCAATAAAAATGTAGTATGGAGTTCAAGTAATCCAGAGATTGCAAGTGTAAATGAGGAAGGTATTGTGACAGCATTAAATCCAGGAAATACACTTATAACAGCAACAACAGAAGATGGGGGATATACAGCAGAGTGTGAAATAGATGTACTAGAAAGAAAAGTAGAAAGTATAGAAATAATAGAAGAGCCAATTAAGACGACATACATTCAAAACTATGAAGAATTAGATGTAACGGGTGGAAAAATCAGATTAATATACAATGATGGAACAACAGAAGAAATAGACATGATACCAGAAATGGTAACAGGATTTGACAATGCAATATTAGGCCCACAAACATTAACAGTAACCTATGAAAGACAAACTGTAACATTTGAAGTAACAATCGTAGAAAAAGAATTAGTTAGAATTGAGATTGTACAACAACCAAATAAAACAACATATATTCAAAATTATGAAGAATTAGACGTAACAGGAGGAAAAATCAGATTAACATATAATGATGAAATAACAGAAGAAATAGACATGACAGTAGAAATGATAAGTGGATTTGACAACACAATAGTAGGAGCACAAACATTAACAGTAACCTATGAAGGAAAGATTGCAACTTTTGAAGTAACAATCATAGAAAAAGAATTGGTTAGCATTGAGATTGCACAACAACCAAATAAAACAGCATATATTCAAAATTATGAAGAATTAGATGTAACAGGAGGAAAAATCAGACTAACATATAATGATGGAACAACAGAAGAAATAGACATGACAGAAGACATGGTAACAGGATTTGATAATACACAATTGGGACCACAAACGCTAACAGTGAGCTATGAAGGAAAAACAACAACATTTGAAGTAACAGTTCTTGCAAAAGCATTAAATAAAATTGAAATCAGTCAAATGCCTGATAAAGTAACATATATTCAGAATTATGAAGAATTAGATGTGACAGGCGGAAAAATAGAATTAACATACAGTGATACAACAACAGAAGAAATGGACATGACATTAGGAATGGTAACGGGATTTGATAATACAGAACTAGGACCACAAACACTAACAGTAACTTATGGAGGAAAGAATGCAAATTTCGAAATAACAATTGTAGCAAAAGAATTAGTTAGTATTGAAATTGCACAACAACCAAATAAAACAACATATATTCAAAATTATGATGAATTAGACATAACAGGAGGAAAAATCAGATTAATATACAATGATGAAACAACAGAAGAAATAGACATGACACCAGAGATGGTAAGCGGATTTGATAACACAACATTAGGTTCACAAACATTAACTGTAACATATGAAGGAAAGAGTGTAGATTTCGAAATAACAATTGAGGAGAAAGCATTAGAGAAAATAGAAATTATTGCAGAACCAAATAAGAAAACATATATACAAAATTACGAAGAATTGGATGTCACAGGAGGAAAAATTAGATTAATATATAATGATAAAACAAAAGAAGAAATAGACATGACGAAAGAAATGGTAAGTGGATTTGACAATAGAGAAGTAGGACTACAAACTTTAACAGTAACATACAAAGAAAAAACTGCAACTTTTGGAATAACAATAGTGAAAAAAGAATTAGAGAAAATAGAAATTATTGCAGAACCAAATAAGAAAACATATATACAAAACTCTGAGGAATTAGATATAACAGGAGGAAAAATTAGACTAACATATAATGATGAAACAACAGAAGAAATAGACATGGCAAAAGAAATGGTAACAGGATTTGACAATACAGAACCAGGACCAAAAACATTAACTGTAACATATGGAGGAAAGACAGTAACCTTTGAAATAACAGTTGTAGCAAAAGAATTAGTTAGTATAGAAATTGCACAAAAACCAAATAAAATAACATACATTCAAAATTATGATGAATTAGATGTAACAGGAGGAAAAATTAGACTAACATATAATGATGACACAACAGAAGAAATAGACATGACAGAAGACATGGTAGCAGGATTTGATAATACAAAATTGGGACCACAAACTTTAACAGTAAATTATGAAGAAAAAACAACAACATTTGAAATTGCAATTCTTGCAAAAGCATTAAATAAAATTGAAATCAGTCAAATGCCAAATAAAACAACGTATATTCAAAATTATGAAAAATTAGATGTAACAGGAGGAAAAATCAGACTAACATACAATGATGAAACGACAGAAGAAATAGACATGACAACAGGAATGGTAACAGGATTTAATAACACAACATTAGGACCAAAAACATTGACAGTAAGTTATGGAGGACAACAAGCAACATTCCAAGTAACCATTGTAGCAAAAGAATTAATTAGCATTGAAATTGCACAACAACCAACTAAGAAAACATATATTCAAAACTATGAAGAGTTAGATGTAACAGGAGGAAAAATCAGACTAATATACAATGATGAAACAACGGCGGAAATGAACATGACACCAGAAATGGTAAGTGGATTTAGCAATACAACATTAGGACCAAAAACATTGACAGTAAGTTATGGAGAACAACAAACAACATTCCAAGTAACTATTGTAGCCAAAGGATTAGTTAGTATTGAAATAGCACAACAGCCAAATAAAACAACATACATTCAAAATTATGAAGCATTAGATGTAACAGGAGGAAAAATTAGACTAACATATAATGATGAAACAACAGAGGAAATGGATATAACAAAAGAAATGGTAAGTGGATTTGATAATACAACATTAGGCCCACAAACTTTAACAGTAACATATGAAGGCAAAAAAGCAACATTTGAAGTAACAATTGTAGAAGAAAGAACAGCAAGACTAGACAAAACAGATATAGTATTAAATGCAGGAGAAGAAACAACATTAACAATTATAACAACTCCTGATAATGTCGAAAGATCATATACTTCAAGAGTAGAAAATTCAACAGTTGCAAAATTAGAAAAAACAGGTACATTTGGAGTATTAAAATTAACAGGTTTAGCAAAAGGAACAACAAAAATAACATTTGTAGTAACTGTAGATGGAATAGAAATACCATTAGAATGTAATGTAACAGTAAATGCACCAGATATTCCAGTAACAGGAATAACATTAGATAAAACAGAAATGACATTAGAAAAAGGACAAACAGGAACAATAACAGCAACCATAAAACCAGAAAATGCAACAAATCAGAAATTTAGCTGGTCATCAGATAATGCAGATGCTATCAATTTAGTATCATCAGAAAATGGAACACTAACGATAGAAGCTTTAGCAAAAGGAGAAGCTACAATAATAGCAACAACAGCAGATGGAAATCATACAGCAAGTTGTAAAGTTACTGTCACAGAAACACCAACTGGAGAAATCAGTATGAAATTAGACAAAACAAATGAAACCATAGCAAGTACAGAAACAATAGATATAACAGCAATTATGACAGGAATGAATCAAAATGTAAATTGGGAAACTAGCAATGCAGTTATTGCAAAAATTACAAAAACACAGGATAATACAATAACAGTAACAGGAGCAAAAGCTGGAAAAGCAACAATTACAGCTACAACAGAAGATGGAAATTACACAGCATCTTGTGAAATAAATGTAGTATATCCTGTTACAGGAGTAACACTTACAGAAGAAACAGAAACTGTAGCAGTTGGAAGTAAAACGCTTTTAACAAAGGTATTAGACCCAATAAATGCAACAAATCAAAATGTTACATGGGATTCAAGTAATGAAACAATAGCAACGGTAAATGAAAATGGTATTGTAGAAGGAATAAAAGAGGGAAATGTAACAATAACAGTTACAACAGAGGATGGAGATCATCAAGCAACATGTGAAGTGACAGTTACTAGCAAAATGGAAACACCAGCATCAGAATTTACATATCAAACACAATATAATACAATTAACATTACAGGATATACAGGATCTGATACAGAAGTGGTTATTCCAGAAAGTATAGATGGAAAAACAGTAGAACAAATAGGAAATGGATATTCAAAAGTAACAGGATTTGATAATGTAAATTCAGTTATATTATCAAATACAGTTACAACAATAGGAAGATTAGCATTTAATGGATATACAAATTTGACAAATATAGATTTGAAAAATGTAGAACTTATAGATGTATCAGCATTTAAAGAAACAGGGCTAACAAAAATAACATTACCAGATACATTAAAAACGATAGGGGGTTCAGCATTTAGCAAGTGTGCAAATTTAGCAAGTGATATTATCATTCCAGATTCAGTTACTAGCATGGGAAGTGAGACTTTTTCAGAATGTACGAACATAAAAACAGTAAAATTCTCTAAAAATTGTTCTATTATACCACAAAGAGCATTTTACAAAAGTGGACTAACAGGCCCATTGGAATTTCCAGAAGGAGTAGAAATTATTGATGCACATAGTTTTTATGGTACAAAATGCACAAGTGTAAAATTTGCAGATAGTATAAAATATATTTATAGAAATGCTTTTAGACAATGTAGTAGTAAAATGGAAGGAGAATTGGTATTACCTAAAAATTTAATACTTTGGGGAGATGCTGAATTTGACCATGCAAGAAACTTTACAAATACAAGCATTGTTATTCCAAAAACAGTTAAAGTAATTGGTGGAGATGTTGCTCCAACAACATATCCTTATGAATATACAGAAGATACTACAGGATATGGAACACATACTTTCTATGATCTTGCAACATATTCTTTAAAAGAATTTGTAGTAGAAGAGGGAAATGAATATTTCCAAGTAATAGATGGAGTATTATTTAGCAAAGATACGAAAAGATTAGTATCATTCCCACCAGCTAAAATATTAGAAGATGGTGTGTATGAAATGCCAGAAGGTGTGGAACAAATAGATGAACTATCTTTTAGTTTGGCAGGATATAGTGGATTTACAGGAAATTTAAAAACATTAAAATTACCAAGCACCTTTAAAGTAACAGAATTTGGGCCAGATAATATCATGTGTAGTGAATCAGGTAAAGATCAAGTATGCTATAATACACTTAGTGTAGGGCTATATATTTACAATGGAATAAAAGAAGTTATTGTGAATGAAGATAATCCATACTTAAAATCTATAGATGGATGTGTATATTCAAAAGATGGAAGTACTTTATGGTATGTACCATTACAAAAAACAGGAACTTTAAATATACCAGAAGGAACAACTACAATAGCAAGAGGATCATTTGCAGAAGGATATGGATCTTGTCCTTTAGCATTGACAGGTCTAAATATTCCAGCAAGTGTTGTAGACATTGAAGAAGATACACTACCATGGATAAATAAATTACCAAGTAGATGTGTTATCACAGTAGACGAAAACAACCCATATTGGACAGTAAATTCAAGTGGAGATGTTGTAGAAAAATAGTAAATGAGGTAAAAAAGATGAGTAAAATAGTGAAAACAATTATATTAATGATAACTTGTATATTAAGTTTTATTACGATTTCAATGGCAGCAGATACTGGATATCAAATAGAATTACTTTCTGACAAAAGTGAAGTAAAAGAAGGAGAAACATTTGTCATAACTGTAGAAATCGACCCTACCAATATTGAAGGTGGAATAGGGGCATATATGGCAGAATTAAAATATGATATGGCACTTTTCGAAATAACAAATTTAGAAGGAATTGGAAATTGGGATACACCAATGGTAAATGAAGGAAAAATGATAGCAACAACTAAAGATGGAGAATGTGTCACAACAAAACAAGAAATTGCGAAAATAACATTTGTAGCAAAAGCAGATGTTGTAAATACAACTTCAGAGATTACTGTAGAAAATTTCGAAGCATCAAATACAGAAACAATTTTGCCAACAGAAAGTAAAAAAGTTGAAATCGGCAACGAGCAAACAGATATAGATGATAACAAAGATGATCAATATAATGAAATTGAAGTAGGCAATAATAGCAATTCAAATAATACATCTAATCTTAAATTACCATATGCTGGATTACAAAAAACAATGATACCAATTGGAATTGTCATCATTGCTGTTGTAATTGGTGTAGTATGTTATAAAAAATATAAAAAAAATACAAAGTAGAAAAAATGATTTTTACGGGATGAAAAAAAGCAGACCTTTTACAGTGTCTGCTTTTTTCTTGGATAAAGAAAACCCCGCGTTTTACGTGGGGTTCTAAAAGCTTCTAGCTATGAGTGAAATAAATCTCCTCCTTTGATATAATATTTTTGGTTTGGTCAACCGCAAAAATAAAATCAAAGGAGGAGATTTATCTATGAAAATAGACAAAAATAGTTTAGCACATAGTGCTTGGAATTGCAAATATCATATAGTATTTGCACCCAAATATAGGAGAATGGAAATATACGGAAAAATAAGAAAAGATATAGGAGTAATAATAAGGAGATTATGTGAGCAGAAAGGAATAGAAATAATAGAAGCAGAATTATGTCCAGATCATATACATATGCTAGTAAGTATTCCACCGAAATATAGTGTATCAAGTGTAATGGGATATATAAAAGGAAAAAGTAGCTTGATGATATTTGATAGGCATGCAAACTTAAAGTACAGATATGGAAATAGACACTTTTGGTGTACAGGCTATTATGTGGATACAGTAGGCAAAAATAAAAAAGCGATAGAAGAATATATAAGAAAACAACTACAAGAAGATATAGCAACAGATCAAATAAGTATCAAAGAATATGTTGACCCATTTGAAAAGGAAGAAAAGGAAAAAGAAAGAAAAATAAAAAAAGGGTTAGGACCACTTAAGTGGTAGCCTGAGAAAGAAATGCGGTTGACAGACCATTCAGAAGGGCTTAAGCCCAGAAGTGCCAGTACAAAAGCCTTCTAGGCGCAGAGCAAACCACCCGTTTTACGGGTGGTTATGATTAGTGTGCCCAGCATGGGCAACAACTTGTGGGTGAAAGTCCCATACAGTGCCTGATAGTGGCGAACTGTTAGTAAATGGCAAGGGTGTCCATCGTGAGGTGGAATCTGAAAGAAGCCAGAGTTGCAAAATCTCGGTCTGACGAACAGAAATCACATATAAGGCTGAATTGAGTTGGGCGAGCTTGCTAAACAAAGCAAAGCCCTAGTAACTATCCGAAGCTCATACAGTAAATGTGGCAGATATATGAGATGAAGGTTGTTGCTCTTACCTGGGGAGGTCTGGTATTTTGGAAATATCTTGAAATAGATATGAAAATGCTAATAGTGATATTAGAATGAAATATCAGAAGTCAGCAGATACCATAGTAGCAATTTGGATATATACGAATTGTGAAGGGTTGAACGATAGGAGGATTTGTTTTAATGAAAGGTAATCAAGAATATGAAAATGGTAGACAACTTCGAATAGAAGACTATCTACAAGAGAATAGGTTGGAAACTGAAGGTAAAGTAGAAGTACCTAGTGTTCTTGATGTGTCTGAATTAGAAGAAATCGATACTAAAACAGTAACTAATGAAATACTTGAGGAAATACTTTCACGAGATAATATGAACTTAGCATATAAAAGAGTGAAAGGAAATAAAGGAGCCAGTGGAATTGACGATATGCAGGTAGATGAACTTCTACAATATCTGAAAGAAAACGGCGAACAAATTAAGAAAGACATTAGGAAAGGGGAATACAATCCCAAGGCAGTAAGAAGGGTAGAAATACCAAAAGCAGACGGAAGCAAAAGAAAGCTAGGAATACCCACAGTAGTAGATAGAGTTATACAACAAGCAATAGCACAACAATTAAGCAAAATCTATGAACCAATATTTTCAGGAAATAGTTATGGATTCAGACCAAATAGAAGTTGCCACGAAGCAACACTAAAGGCTAAAGAAATAATGAATAATGGATATAAATGGGTAGTAGACATAGATTTAGAGAAATTCTTTGATACAGTAAATCAAGATTTACTAATATCAATAATAAGAAGGACAGTAAAAGAAGATAAAGTAGTGTCATTAATAAGAAAGTATCTACAAGCAGGAGTATTAGTAAATGGAGTATTTGAAAAGACAGAAAAAGGAACACCACAAGGAGGAAATATATCTCCAATATTAAGTAACATTATGCTTAATGAACTAGACAAAGAACTTGAAAAGAGAGGATTGCAGTTTGTTCGCTATGCAGATGACTGTATAATCTTTACAAAGAGTAGAAAAGCAGCAGAAAGAGTAATGGAAAGCATTACCAAGTTCATTGAGAAGAAATTAAGACTAAAAGTAAACAGAGAGAAAAGCAAAGTTGATAGACCATGGAGAATAAAATACCTAGGATTTTCTTTTTATCAAAGCAAAGGAGAAGTTGAAATAAGAATACACCCAAAGTCAATAGAGAAATTCAAAGATAAAATACGAGAAATAACATCAAGGAGTAACGCAATGAGTATGGAAACAAGATTTCTAAAGCTGAGACAAGTAATAAAAGGTTGGGTAAATTATTTCAAAATAGCAAACATGAAAAGGATAGCACAAAAGCTAGATGAATGGATACGAAGAAGAATAAGAATGTGCTATTGGAAACAATGGAAGAAAATCAAAACTAAATATGATAATCTAGTAAGATTGGGAATGGAAAAAGGTAAAGCATGGCAATTTGCAAATACAAGAAAATCATATTGGAGAATATCGAATACGCCAGAAATGCATATAGCTTTAAATAATAAAACACTAGAAAAATTAGGATATCTAAGTCTTTCTAGTGTATACTGTTAAAGTATTAATTCTATTGAACCGCCGTATACCGAACGGTACGTACGGTGGTGTGCAATGCTGTCAACTTAAGAGAGAATTATGAAAGAATCTACTAATAGTAAAAAAGATTTGATATAATTATGGCAGGGTTGCCATATGTCATACAAAAGAATAAATAAAAGTGTAAAAGACATAAAAGAAAAAATAATCAAAAGGAAAAGTATAAAAATAATAGTAAAGTATTTGTTAGAGAACGAAAAATGAGCTTTACTGATTATGTATGGTACCTAATAATGCAGAAAGGACGAACAACAAGTATGGAACTAGACGAATATTTAAAAAATAAGAATGGTACATACAAAATAAGTATAAGTAAGCAAGCTTTTTCAAAACAAAGACAATATTTAAAGCCACAGATATTTATAGACATATATAAGGACTATCTAGAAGATTTTTATCATAATTATCCAGAAGAAAATAAAACATATAAAGGATATAATGTATGTGCAATAGATGGTTCTTTGTTTGAAATCCCGAATACAAAGGAATTAAGAGAAGAATATAAAACACAAAAAAATAGTTCAGGAGACAGAGAATCAGCTAGAGCAAGAGTATCAGGAATATATGATGTGGAAAATGGATTTATGATAGATGCATTAATAAAAGACTGTGGAGAAGGAGAAAAAGAACTAGCAAAGGAAAACATAGAAAATGCAGGTAAAATAATAAATTTAGAAAGCTGTATAATAATATTTGATAGAGGATATCCAGGAATAGATTTGATATGGTACTTAGAAAAATTAAAAATAAAATATATATTTAGATTACAAACAAAAATGTATGAAAAGGAAAAGAACTCAATGAAATCAAATGATGAATGGATAGAATTAGATGTTGCTGGAGATAGATTAAGAAAAGTAAAAAATAAAGAAGTAAAAAACGAGTTAAAAGCGAAAAAAACACTGAAAGTAAGAATGTCAAAAGTAGTGTTAGATACAGGAGAAATAGAATATTTGCTAACAAATATAACAGAAGACATAATAGCACCAGAAGAAATGAAAGAAACATATTTTAAAAGATGGCAAATCGAAATAGGATACAATATTCTAAAAAATAAGTTACATTTAGAAAATTTTACTGGAAGAACTAAAATAACAATAGAACAAGATTTTTATGCACAAATCTACACATTCAATGTGTTACAAGATATAAAAAATACAAATACCAGAAGAATACAAGAAAAACAAAAAAATAAAAATTTAAAATATAAATATAAAGTAAATATAAATATCTTAGCAGGATGGTTAAAGAATATATTAATAGCTGTAATGTTCACAGAAGATGAAGAAGAACAAGAAGAAATATATAATATAATTGTAGAGAAAGCAGAAAAAAATTTAGTTGCAATTATACCAAATAGAACAAATATTAGAAAACCATATACAAGTAGAAGAAATAAGTATAGAACGAACCTCAGAAATAATATGTAAACAAATAGTATTTATATTTTTGGGGTAAGGGGATTTATGCAGTTAAAATCTAAAAATGCTATCGACTTGAAAATTATGTAAAATAAAAACCACATAATTCTCTTAAGTTGACAGCATTGCGGTGGTGTGAGAGGACACTAAGTGAAATAATCACTTAGTTCCTACTCGATTATCTAAAATTGAAAAAAGACAAGAATGTCAAAATAAGAACTGTGGGTATTACAACTCTGAAATAGAAAATAATATAACTTTAAATTTGCAGAATATTACAACTCAGAAAGTAGAGAAAATGACAAGTCAAGAGTTAGAAAATTTTCAATGTAATAATAATAAAATTAATTTATTAAGAGAGATGATATTTATTGATTTTGTTGATATTCTTCTAATTGTCGTTCTAAAGAGTTTGATAATTCTCTCTGAGATTCGTACATAGAAAAATTAATATAAGCAGTATTTTTCATATTAAAAAATAATATTGTCATTATTAATAATGCGATTGTAAGTAAAACTACAAATGCTAATAATATTTTGCTTAGCTTGTTCATATTATTCCCCCCTTTATATAAAAGTATTTTTATTATAAATATTTTTACTTTAAAAGCAGTATATAGCAACTAAAAAATAATGTCAATAAGAAGTTTGAAATAAATATATACGCTTGTGTTGGTATAATTTATATAAATGTACACATGATGTAATTATATTAAATACAAAAATGTAATTATTTCTAAAATAAGATGTGAATTTTTCACAAAATAAAATGTAAATTGGTTAATTGCAAAAGTAAATTCTAGTTTGAAATCCAAGACTAAACGCTAGTTTTGAAGAAAAATGGTAAAATATGTAAAGACAAAAAACACCTAAAATCATAAAAAAATTTAATTTTTTTAATTCGTCCAAGACTAAATTCTAGTTTTAATTGTCTCATCTAATACATTTTTTACTATTTTTTCTTGTTTATTAAATATGGTTTTAGTATAATATCATCAGGTTGGATTTTTGAAAAGCCTAATTTTTTCATTACATCCATA
>CAWVJG010000093.1:0-17661 GCA_963929465.1 Bacillota bacterium | reverse complement strand
TTAAATTTAGGAGATAAATTTGACACAAGCAATGTAACCGATATGGGTAGTATGTTTTCTAACATGGGTTATGAGTCATTGACAAGTTTAGATTTAGGAGATAATTTTGATACAAGCAAAGTAACCGATATGAGTAGTATGTTTTATTATACGGGATACAAAGCAATGACAAAATTAGATTTAGGAAATAAATTTAATACAAGCAATGTAACTAATATGAATGGCATGTTTATGTGTGCAGGTTATGTAGCAATGACAAGTTTAGACTTAGGAGACAATTTTAACACAAGTAAAGTAACGAATATGAGTTCTATGTTTGATTCTACAGGATACAGAGCAATGACCAATTTAGACTTAGGAGATAATTTTGATACAAGCAAAGTAACCGATATGAGTTCTATGTTTAGAAGAACTGGATATACAGCAATGACAACCTTAGATTTAGGAGACAAGTTTGATACAAGCAAAGTAGTATCTATGATGAGAATGTTTCAAAATACAGGATACACCGCTATGACGGTACTAGATTTAGGACCAGAGTTTAAGAATATATCAAGTGCGAATAGTGATTTCGCATCTAACTTAGGAAAGTCTGGATGTGTAATATATTGTAATGATGCAATATATTCGAACCAACATGAATTTAAATTGAATTCAACATCAACGACAACCATTGCATATGATAGAGGAATTATCAATCCATCATATAAGGCCGATTCAACAGCACCAACATGGAATGGAAGTGTTAGTGGAGGAACATATTCATCATCAGCCAAAACATATGCACTAAACTTAGTAGGAACAGATGAAACAGCATTGAATAATACATCATCAATATTAAATTCCTCAAATGTAGTAGTCAGAGTAAATGGAACAGCAGTAAGTGCAAGCAACCTAACATTTGGAACAGCGACATTAAGTTCAGACAGTAAAACAAAAACATTCCCATTAACAATTAAAAATTATACAGGAGGAACCATAACGATAACAATCAATGCAGGAGCATTGGTAGATGGTTCAGGAAATACAAGTGTTGCTAAAACATATACAATTACACCAGATACAACTGCACCAGTATGGGCAAACAATGTCAGCAATGCAACTTTCTCACAATCAGCCCAAACATATAAATTCAATTTAGTAGGATCTGATGAAACATCACTTAATACAACCGCATCAGCATTAACAAAATCATCTAATATTACCATTACCATTAATGGAGTTACAACAACCAATTATACAATAGGAACGGCTACAGTAAGTGGGAACACGAAAACATTCCCAATCACATTAACTAACTTTACAGGTGGAAATGTAAAAATCACAATTAATGCAGGAGCATTAAGGGATACAGCAGGAAATCAGAGTGCAGCTAAAACATATGAATTTTCAACAGATGGATCTGCACCAACATGGGCTGACAATATATTAAATGGCACATATAACGCAGATGCTAAAACATATACATTAAACTTTCAAGGAACAGATGATACAGCATTAGCAGCAAGTACATTAAGTTCATCAAATGTAACAGTAACAGCAGATGGCGTAAGACTAACAAACTTATCATTTGGAACAGTTACTACTAGCGCAGATAACAAGACAAAAACATTCCCATTAACTATTAATAACTTCCCAGGTGGAGATATTAAAATAACCATCAGTGCAGGAGCATTAAAAGATACATCTGGAAATTCAAGTGCACAAAAAGTGTATGAATTTCAAATAGATGGAGTAGCACCAACATGGGATGCAAATATCAGTAATGCATCATATAATCAATCAACAAGCACATATACATTTAATTTAAGAGGTTCAGATGATATAGGCTTAAACGATGCAGCATCTGTATTAACTACATCAAATGTAACTATAACAGTAAATGGGGTAAATGCAAATTTCACAATTGGAAATGGAACACTAAATGATACAGCAAAAACTTTCCCAGTAACCATTAATAATTTTACAAGTGGAACAGTAATCGTAAAAATTAATGCAGGAGCATTAGTGGATACATCTGGAAATAAGAGTGTTGCAAAACAATATACATTTACAATAGATGCAACAGCACCAGTGTGGGAAGAAGACGCAAAGAGTACATCATATAATTCAGCAAATAAACAATATTCATTTAGCCTAGTAGGAACAGATGAAACTGGATTAAATGATTCAGCATCAGTATTAAACACATCAAATATGACAATTACGGTCGATGGAACAAAAATAACAGATTGGACAGTTGGAAATACAACACTAACCAGTGGAAAAACAAAAACATTTCCAATAACTATAAATAATTTCCCAGGAGGAACAGTTAGAGTATCTATACTTGCAGGAGCACTAGAAGATACATCTGGAAATAAGAGTGCAGCAAAAGAATATTCATTTTTAGCAGATATTACACCACCAGAATGGCAAGAAGCACAAGGTGTATATAATCCAGAAGACCAATCATATACAATAACAGTAACAGGTACAGATAATGATAAATTAGATAATGTTGCCTCACAATTGACAACATCAAATATAAATTTGACTGTAGGTGGAACAAAAGTAACACCAACAATTACAACAACAGCATCATCAACAACCAGTGAGACATATACATTAACATGGAATAATCATACAGGAGGAGCAGTATCATTAACTATCAATGCAGGGGCATTGGTAGATGCATCAGGAAATACAAGTGCACAAAAAGTGTATACATTTGGTACAGTTGATGCTACAAAACCAGTATGGAATGCAAGTATCAGTGGAGGAACATATACTTTAGCAAATGATACAGATGACTTTGGAACATTTACATTTAGTTTAATTGGTTCTGACGAAACAGGATTGAATGATGCCCAATCACTACTAGATGGAAAATTAACCATAACAACTGATGGTACAGTTGTTAATTCAAGTGATATAACAATAGGAAATGCAACATTAGCAAATGGAAGAACAAAAACATTTCCAATCACAGTTAGAAATTTTAGAGGAGGAAATGTAGTCATCACAATCAGTAAAGGGGCTTTAGTAGATACAACAGGAAATAAGAGTGATGCAAAATCATATACATTATTTAAAGATGTAACAAGACCAGTATGGGCTGATAATGTAAGTAATACTTCATATGATCCAACAACTAAGCAATATACATTCAGTTTAGTAGGTTCTGATGAAAATAAATTAGATGCGACAAAATCAGTCATTAATTCATCAAATGTAAGTATCACTGTAGGAGGTACAACACAAAGTAATATTACATTTGGTTCTGCATCAACAAGTGGAAATACAAAAACATTCCCAGTGACAATACCAAATTATACTGGTGGAAACATCGTTATAACCATTAATAAAGGTGCATTAGTAGACTCAGATGGAAATGTCAGTCTACAAAAGACATATACCATTACACCAGATGTTACAGCTCCAACATGGTCATATGAAAATGTGCAATTTGATGCAGATAGTAAAGCATATTCAGTAGAATTGGTAGGTAGAGATGAAAGAGAATTAAATACAACATTGTCAACATTGGTAACCAGTGGAACAGGTAAAAATGTAACTGTAACATGTGGAAGTACAACAGTGACACCAACCGTAACGAAATTATCAACATCTTCTACAGAAGTTAGATATCAATTGACAGTGAATAATTATCCAGGTGGAGAGGTTACCATCAATATTTCTGAAGGAGCATTGATAGATGCAGGAAACAACAAAAGTCAAGCAGCAACGATAACACTTCCAGAAAAGGATGTTATCAAACCAACTGTTTCAGTACAAAATCCTGAATATTCATCAGCAGATAAAACATATACATTTGAAATCGTGGCAACAGACAATATGTCAATCGATAGTACAACATCAAGCTTAGCAACGAGTGGAAATGGAAAAAATGTAACAATCACATGTGCAGGTGGAACAATCCAAGCTCCAACGATATCTATTAAAGAAGTCACAGCAACACAAATCATATATCAAGTAACTATTCAAAATTACCCATCAGGAATTGTTAATGTGGCAATTGATGCAGGCGCAATAAAAGATGCAGATGGAAATGGCAATAATGCAGCAACACTTGCTTTACCAGCATTAGATATGGCAAATCCATATTGGCAAGATACAGCAACAGTAAATTATAATGAAAATAATAAAACTTTAACAATTCAAGTAGTAGGTAAAGATGAAACTTCATTAAATGATGCACAATCAACATTAACAGCAGGTGGTAATTTATTAATTAATGTTGGTGGGCAAGAAATAGATTATGCAAATGTTACATTAGGAACACCAACAATGAGTACAGACCAACTTACAAAAACATTCCCAATAACAATTAATAACTATACTGGTGGAATAGTAGAGGTTTCAATTAGTACAGGTGCTTTGAAAGATAATAGTGGAAAAATTAGTGATTCAAAATCATATACATTTACAGATGTTATTAAACCAGTTGTAACAGTAGAAGAAACAGGTACTTATGATAAGGCAACAAATATATATACATTAACTGTTCATGGTACAGATGATACTTCTATAACAACAGCAAACTTGACAGGTAAATTACAAGTAAAAGTAGACGGAACAGCAGTTACACCAACAGTCACATTGACACAAGATTTGACACAAGAAAAAACATATACAGTTGCGATTCCAAATTACTTAGGTGGAAAAATAGATATGACAATTGCACAAGGTGCATTAGTCGATGGTGCAGGAAATCAAAGTAATGCAGTAAATTTCTCAATTACACCAGATGTAACAGCACCAGTTTGGACAATGAGTAATGCAGAATTTGATTCAACAGATGCAACTTATCATTCGATTATTATAGATTTAACAGGTTCTGATAATATGTCATTAGCAGAATCTACATTATCAACAGAGAATATAAGTGTCCAATTTGGAAGTGCGGTAGTCGATAGTTCAAATATACAAATCATAGGACCAACTTCATCAGGAGATGGTAAAGGAGGCGTATCATATCAATTAAAAGTATCTGGATATACAGGAGAAGATATAACTGTTATCTTATCACCAGAAACATTAATCGATGATGCAGGAAATACAAGTGTTAGAACAACATTAACTACAGAAGCAATCCTTCCAGATTCAGATGATGACATTCCAACAGTAAGCAATATACAATATCTTGTAGATGCCATAAATACAGAAGTAGTCATAGATTTTGATATTACAGATTCATGGTATAATTTTGGTGATTTAATAGAAGCAGGAGAATATACAATCACTGGACAAAATTGGAAATCAAGTATGATGGGAATGGGTAGTTATGAAGATGTAGATCTTTCTTCATGTACGATTGAAATAGAAAAAGAAATTCGTATTGAAAATGGATATCATTATACAATTGTTATAAAAGGATTACAAGAAGTATTACAATCAGGTTCTTCTTGGGGAATTGGAGGAATGCAGACAAAATACCCATTATTATCTGTAACATTGAATGCCAATGCAGCAACAGACTTATTTGACAAAGGAAATGTAGCAACAGATTTATTAAAAGACCAAGAAATAAACTTTACCATCAAAGATGGAGATGCATCAATGGAATTAATAGGAGTAAGACTAGATGAAGCAACTGGTGCAATGCATATAGACTTAAAAGCTACATGGACACCTAGTTCAACTGGTTGGTGGTGGGGCAGTATGGGATCTGCCAGTTCAGATTTTACACTAACAGAAGATATGATATCAGACATACAAATAGATGGAGAATCAGTAGTAGATTATTTTAAAGAGCAAGGTGCAGGAAGAATAACCATTTCAAATGAACCAGCAACATCAACAAGTGGTGGATCTAGCGGTGGCTGGTGGCGGAAACTGGTGGGGTGGTGTATCAAGAGTATATACCAAAGAGATAACTATCACCTTACAAGATTTTGAAGAGGATTCAAAACAAGCCGAAAAAGATTTCTATGAATGGAGTGGAAATGTAAGTTTAACATTAGGGGCTAGTGATGGTAATAGTATGACTTTTGAAGAAGATACTTTAGCAACACAAAATCAAGAGAATGTTTTATTTGCAGATTTCATTGACCCAAAAATAGAAGTAGAATCTTCAACAATCAATGATGAAAATATTAATAGTGTTACAGTAAGATTAAAAGCAACAGACAAATATTTTACACCAGAATCTGTTATTAGTGAAGATAAAGTAAAAGTCATGATAGATGGACAATATGCAACAGAAGCACAGGGAATACATATCAGCTTTGGTACAGAAGAAGAATTATATACAACAAGAAATTCTGCTACAGAACAATATGGTGTTATACAAAATATTACAGTTACAGGAATTGCAGATAAATTAGACAAAAACATACAATTAGTTATAGAGTCAGGTGCAGTAGCAGACTTATCAGCAAATACAAATGAAGAAACCAAGATATCATTGTTTAATTGGTTAAAAGATGCTAGTTCAGAAAACACAGTATCGAGTGCATTTTTAGGAATGACAACAACAACGGGAGCAGCTTTACAAAGACAAAATATACAAAGTGTAGAATTTTTAAATAGTACAGCAACAGCTCCATCAAAAGTTATCTCACAAGCAACAAAAGTTTTTGACGTTTCTGAATCACAAGATGGTTCTATCATTGCATGGTATACAGGAACAGGACCATATCAAGTATATATAGCAAGTGATTATCCAATGTATGCAAATCCTAATTCAACTAACTTATTTAGAGCTATAGGATATGGAACATCATGCACAGATACACAAGTAATTAAAAATCTAAATTTATTAAATACAAATTTTGTAACCGATATGAGCTATATGTTTTATCAAACAGGATATAAATCAATGACAAGTTTAGATTTAGGAGATAATTTTGTTACAGATAGAGTAACAAATATGGCATATATGTTCTATTATACAGGTTATATGTCAATGATAAATTTTGATTTGGGAGACAAATTTAATACAAGTAATGTCACAAATATGAATTATATGTTAGCTTATACAGGATATACAAAGATGACAAGTATAAATTTAGGAGAAAATTTTGACACAAGTGAAGTAAAATATATGCAACATATGTTTTATAGAACAGGATATACAGCAATGACAAATCTAGATTTAGGAGAAAAATTCTATACAACAGCTGTAACCAATATGACAAATATGTTTAACGGATGTGGACAAACAGCAATGACAAGCTTAGATTTAGGACCAGCATTTACAAAAATTGCGAGTACAAATACAGGTTTTGCAACAAACTGTGGAAAATCTGGAGCAGTGAAGATTTATGTGGGTTCATCAATCTATTCAAGTAAAAATGCGTTTAAATTGGGAACAGATTCATCTACAACAATTAATTATACAACAGGAACAATCGTTCCAAAATATAAACCAGAATGGACAAAAACATATGCTACATATGATTCAGCAAATCAAAGATTAATTGTAAGACTAGAAGGAAAAGTAAATGCAACAAATTATGCAGATGCCATAAAAACAGTAACCAATAATTTCTCAAATGGAGAATTATCAGAAGATTCTGTATTCTCAAACCAAAAAATTAGAGTCAGAATCGATGGAGAAGAAGCAAGTACAATACAAAAAGAACTTTCAATGGTTGTAAATGGACCAGCAGAAACAGTCTCATGTGAAATCATATTAGATAATTTTATCCAAACAACAATGCAGTCAGGCAAATCATATTTTGAATGGGCTGGTAATGTTGCATTACAAATTGCAAGTGAAATGCTAGTAGATGCTTATGGAAACGGAACTTTAGAGCAATCAGATGAGCAAGGAACAATGCAACGTGTTGAAATAAAAGATAGTGCAACAACAGATCATATGATAGATAATATGATGTTTGCAGACTTTGTAAAACCAGTTATCACATATGAATATTCATCAGCAGATATCAATCAAACTGAAAAAACTGCACAAATTGTATTTGATGTAACAGATAAATATTATGCATCAGAAAATATTAGTTTAGATAATTTAACCATATTAATGGATGGAACAAACTTAAAACAAACACCAGTTAATATTGGTTTAAGTGAAGAGAATATAACAGAAAGTGGAAAAACTGTAGGACGTAGATATACATTAACATTATCAGAATTACAACAAGACATTATTGCAACAGGAAAAAGTTACTTAGACTTCAGTGGACCTGTTACATTATCTGTACCAGGAGGAGTGGTGACAGATAAATCAGGAAATACCAATAATGCAAAAACAATCACAGTTGGTATAGATGAGAAAAACTATACAGACAACCCAGATGATGGTTCAGGTGTTATTGTTGATGTAGTTGATCCAGTATGGACAAATGTAGAAAATGGTGTAACTTTAGACCTTGCAAATCGTAAAGCAACAGTAAAAGTAAAAGCAACAGATAAATACTTTAAACAAAGCACATTGACAAGTAGTGATATAAAATTCTATTTAGATGGAGTGGCAACAACACCAGGATCTGTATCAATTAGTAGTCCAACATCAATCACAGAGACTAGATTAGTAAATGGAGTAAGTTCGAATGTGCAAATTGGAGCTGAATATACAATTACGATTACAGGCATTAATTTAGATTCTAATCAAGCCAAAATAGAAATTGTGGCAGGAGCAATCGAAGACCAATCAGGAAACCAAAGTGCTGCAAATGAGATTCTTTTATATAGTCGTTTGAAATCAGCTTCAACAGAAAGTGCTGCTACAAGTTTTTTAGGTGGACCTACTAGTATACAAAGACAAAATATAGAAAGTGTTGAATTTGTATCAGGTATATCTGGTTCAACAGATGATGGGGTACAACAAGTATGGGATGTATCAGCATTAGGAGATGAATCAATTTTAGCATGGACAAAACAAACTTCAGCACCATATACAGTATATATTGGTAGTGAAGGTGCTATGCTAGCAAATAAAAATTCAAGTTGTTTATTCAGCTCTATAGGATATGCAACGACATGTACAAAAGCAGAAGTTATCAAAAATCTAGATTTATTAAATACAAGTACTGTAACAAATATGGTCTTAATGTTTTATCAAACAGGATATAATGCCATGACAACTCTAGACTTAGGAGATAATTTTGATACAAGTAATGTAACAAACATGAATGCTATATTTTATAAAACAGGATATAATGCCATGACAACTCTAGACTTAGGAGATAAGTTTAATACAAGTAAAGTAACAAACATGTCTAATATGTTCCAAGCAACAGGATATGTTTCAATGACGAGTTTAGATTTAGGAGATAAATTCAATACAAGTAATGTAACAAATATGATATATATGTTCGACAGAACAGGGTATATGTCAATGATAAATTTAGACCTAGGAGATCAATTTGATACAAGTAAGGTAACCGCTATGAGTTCCATGTTCGAAAACACAGGGTATACATCTATGACAAGTTTAGACTTAGGAGATAAATTTGACACAAGTAAGGCAACAGATATGGCTGGCATGTTCCAAAACACAGGGTATACATCCATGACAAGTTTAGACTTAGGAGACAAATTTGATACAAGCAAAGTAACAACTATGTCTGGCATGTTTAATAATTGTGGTGCATCAAAATTAACGAGTCTAAATTTAGGAGGACTATTCTATACAACAAATGTAACTGATATGCGTAATATGTTTAATGGATGTGGACAAGTATCTATGACAACATTAGATCTAGGTCCAGCATTTACTAAAATTGCAAGTACAAATACAGATTTTATGACAAACTGTGGAAAACCAGATGAAATCACAATTTATGCAGGTTCAGCAATTTATGCAAATGAAAATGCATTTAGACTAAGTGCAAATTCAGATACAACGATAGAATTTAATAGAGGAACCATTAATCCAAAATATCAACCTGAATGGAATGTAGGAACCTTTACAGCAAATACAACAAATTCAACATTAACTATCACATTACAAGGAACTGTAGATGCTACAAATTATGCAAACTACACAAAAACAGTAACAAATAAATTTGTAAATGGAACAACTGCATTAGTAGAAGTAAGTGTAGATGGAGATGCAAGTGCAAATGATACAATTACCAAAACAATTAGTGGTGCAAATTCAACACAAGGACAAACGGTAACATGCACATTGACATTAACCAATTTTGTAGAAAGTGTAAGACAAAGTGGAAAGAGTTTCTTAGAATGGGCTGGAGATGTAACATTAAAATACATGGAAAATACCTTGGTAGATAGTTATGGAAACCCAAGCTTAGAAAAATCAGATGATACAGAAATGTTTGCAGATTTTATCAAACCAGAATTTACTTATGAATACTATGATACAGAAATCAATACAGATACCAAAATTGTAACAATCTATTTCAGTGTTACAGATAAATACTTCAAACAATCAACCATTAATGCAAATAACATCACAGTAAAAGTAGATAATGATGCAGCTGCAAATTCAAAAATAACAAAAACACTAACCAAAGTAGAAGACATCGTATATGGAACAGATAACCACAAAGTAGGAGAAAGATATCAATTAGTGATTGAAGGATTAGATAGTGGAGATGGACATAATTATAGTGGCCCAATGACATTATCGTTCCCAGCAGGAGTGGTAACAGATGACGCAAACAATAGTAGTTTAGCAAAAACCATTACCATAGGAATTGATGATCCAACAACAGGAGATGGACATGATTCAGAAGTTATCGTTGACGTAGTTGATCCAATTTGGAAAATAGAAAATCTAACAGAAACAACAGCTGATTTAATTGCAACAGATAAATACCTTTCTAAATATCCTTTAACTGCAGAAGAGTTAAAGAACCAAATACAAGTAACATTAAAAGGTTCAAATATAACATCTCAAGTAAATATAACTGGACCTATTGCAGTAACAAATGGACAAAAATATACATTAACCATACCAGATAGCATATCACAAGGTATAGCAGAAACATATGAAGAATTTTTAGAGGCAAGAAGAAAATATGAAGCTGGAGAAGATGGCGGAAGACTATATAGAGAATCAACAGGTGGTTCAATAACTGTTACAATACCAGAAAATATATTAGAGGATGCTTCTGGAAATACAAACTTAGCTAAAGAATTTAATATGGGCAAAAATGAAGATACAGTAAAACCTGAAACAGTAAAAGTATCTAGCAAAATATATGCAGTAGGAGAAGCTGGAAATCCAATACCAGAGAAGCCAACAGAAACCATTACATTTGATGTAACAGATAAATATTTTGGTTCAATCGATTTAGATGTGGATGATATACATGTTTTTGTTGATGGAGAAGAAACAACAATTGTAACGAAAGAATTACAATTAGATGAAACATTAACTGCAACAATCGATGGTATGAATCAAACAATTGGTAGACGTTACACATTAGTATTATCAGATTTTGAAACAACAGGATTAGAAAATGGATATGACTTCAAAGGAATCAGTGGAACCGTATCTATTGAAATTGATGAAGGCATTGCAACAGACCAATTTGGAAATACAAGTGGTGGTAGAAAAGCAGATGGAACAAATACAAGTGAAGGACAACCAATGGTAGGAGATTTAGTAGACTTTATCAATCCAAGTATTATATATAAATCTTCAGAAACAAGCAGAGTAGAGAATGCACAGGGAGAAACAGAAGTGCAAATTGTATTTGATGTAACAGATAAATATTATGCAAATAGTACATTAACAGTAAATGATTTAACAATTATGATGCAAGATGGTACAGTTGATACAAACTATATTAATTTGAAAGATATTCCAGGAGTAGAATTCGGATTATCAGAAGTGAACAAAGTAGAAGCAGGACCATTTAATAAAACAGTTAATGGAACAGTACAATCTGTAACAAACCAAGTAATTGGTAAAACATATACATTAACTATCAGAAATCTTGAACAAGCAGAAATTGCTACAGGAAGAAATTACTTAGACTATAGTGGTAATGTAACGATTACATTAGCACCAGGTAAAATATCAGATACTTCTGCAAATACAAATCTTCAAAAAACAATCACAATGGGAATTGACTTACCAGATGAAACTGGAAATAAAGAAGTGTTAGATATTGTAAGCCCTGTATGGACAGTAGAAAGTCAAGTAGTGGATATTAATAATCAAGAGGCAACAATCACATTAAGAGGAACAGATAAATATTTCTCAAAAAGCTCATTAACAGTTGATGATATTGAATTATATATTGATGGAGAATTAGTTGTTGTCAATGATGAAACATCAGGAAGAACAATCACGATAGAAAGTTCAACACCAATATATGAAAATTGGACAATTGATGGACAAAGTTCCCAAGTACAAATTGGTGTAACATATGTTATCAAAGTAACGGGATTTGATGTAGATGGAGAACAAGCAAAAATCAGAATACCAGATAGTACATTACAAGATTTATCAGGAAATACAAGTGAAGAAATACAAATGGTATTATATAGTTGTTTAATGTCAGCATCAGGAGAAAGTTTTGCAACAGCAGGAAATGATGCAACAAGAATCTTCTTAGGAAATCCACACAATATCCAAAGACAAAATATAGAAAGTATTACATTTGTATCAAGCTTAGAAGGCGCAAACTCAACAAAATGGGATGTATCAGCAGTACAAGATGAATCTATCATGGCTTGGTATACAGGAACAGGACCATATCAAGTATATATTGGAAGTGATGGAGGAATATTTGCCAATACAGATTCAAGTTATTTATTCTCTTATATTGGATCTGCAAATAATACCACAGCAACAAATACAATTGTCAATATTGACTTATTGCAAACAATTAGAGTATCAAATATGAGCTATATGTTTGCACATTGTGGAACTCAAAAAATGACAACATTAGATTTAGGAGATAATTTTGATACAAGTAGAGTAACCAATATGAGCCATATGTTTGAAGGCTGTGGACAAAATGCTATGACAACATTAACTTTTGGAGATAACTTTAATACAGGTTCTGTGCAAGATATGAGTTATATGTTTGCAAATTGTGGATATCAATCAATGACAACACTAAACTTAAATGCGAGTGAAAGTGCAACAAGTAGCCAAAAAGCATTTATGTTTGACACAGGTTTAGTAACAAACATGCAAAATATGTTTGCAAATTGTGGATATCAATCAATGACAACATTAAACTTAGGAGATAACTTCTATACAGAAAATGCACAAAATATGAGTGCAATGTTCCAAAATACAGGATATGCAAAATTAACAGATTTAGATTTAGGTGATCAATTCTATACAACAAATGCAACCAATATGAGTAATATGTTTAATGGATGTGGACAAACAGCCATGACAGCATTAGATTTAGGACCAGTATTTACACAAATTCCAACAACAAACAGTAATTTTGCAACAAATTGTGGAAAATCTGGAGCAATTATCTATGCACCAGAAGCTATTTACTCAAAAAACAATGCATTTAGATTAAATAATACAAGTGGAACAACAATTGCTTATACAAGAGGAACGATTAATCCAATCTATAGACCAGAACTTGAAATTGTATCAAGTAGTTTAGATACCACAACAGACCCAGAAAATCCGACAATGACAGTAGTTGTAAAAGCAACAGCAGAAAGGGTAGAAGATATAGGCAATATTAAGATAAATTATGAAAGTGATGTCATGGGAACTATATTAGCAGATGATATAACAGTATATGTTGATGAAGAACCAGTAAGTGGATTAATATCTAATATTGTTGAAGAAAACTTAGATACTGGAATGCAATATACAATAACATTGGCAAATTTTGAAGAAACAGCAAGACAAGAAGGTAAACCATATAAAGAATGGAGTGGTGATGTATCATTACAATTTGCGAAAGGCATATTAGAAGATACATATGGAAACAAAAACTTAGATATTGCACAAGATGCTATGTTTGTAGATACAATCAAACCAGAATTCACATATACCTATTCAGAAACAGATATTAATCAAGATGATCAAACAGTAACCGTTGAATTTGATATAACAGATAAATATTTTGATAGTACAACAATTACTAGTAGAGTAGATGACATTACAGTAAAAATGTTAGATAATGATGCATCAGATGTAAATGAAAATGTTGTAAAAATATTACAAAAGGTAGAAGACATTTATTATCCAGATAGTACAACAAAAGTTGGGGAAAGATATAGATTAGTTATATCAAATCTAGATCAAGGAAAAGGTTATAATTACAGTGGACCAATGAGTATAACCATTCCAAGTGGAATTGCAACAGATACTTCAAATAATACAAATATTGCAAAAACAATTACTATAGGAATTGATGAACCAGATGGAACAGGAGAACAAGAAATTGTTGATGTTGTAAAACCAATCTGGGCAGTACAAAATGTCAATACTGTATTTGAAAATGGAGTTACAAAAGCAACCATGGATTTAATTGCTACAGACAAATATTTCTCAAATATGCTTGTAGCAGGGGATGAATTAAAAGCCCAAATACAAGTATTAGATGGAGATGGAGTGGCAATCAATGCACCAGAATTGATAAAAGAATTAAGTACACCAACATATATCAAATGGGATTCAGAAACTGAAACTTATGAGGAAAATGTATCAGAAGCTGAGGCAAATGGAGTAAAATACACATTAACATTGTCAAACTTTGAAGAATCAGAAGAATCATTTAAAACGGCAATCGAAAATGGAAGAATCTATAGAGAATATAGTGGAGATGTAAAAATAATTGCACCAGCTGGAACAATTATAGATACATCAAGTAATACAAATGAAGCACTAACCATTGACTTAGGCATGATAGATACATTAAAACCTGAAATTATGAAGGTTTCATCACAAATAGATACAACAGCAAAAACAGAAACCATCATATTTAATGTGACAGATAAATATTTCTCAACAGAAGATCCATTAGAAGCTGATGAAATACAAGTTTATGTAGATGGTGAATCTGCAGATTTAACAAAATCACTAACAGCAAATACAAGAACAGCAGATCAAAAAGTTGGAAATATTACCTATAAAGCAAATGGTGAAATATATGCAACCATTAATGGAACAGAACGTTTAATTGGTATGCAATATAAATTAGTATTATCAGACTTTGAACAACTTGCAAATAATGCAAATGGATATAAAGATTGGAGTGGTACAGTTTCAATTGACATTGCAGAAAATGCAGTAAAAGATGAATCTGACAATACAAATAACAAAGTAACGATTACAGGAGACTTTGTAGATTTAGTAAATCCATATTTATCTTATGAATATTTGACATCAGATATTGATAAAATCGGAACAGATGCAGACGGAAAATCATTCCAAATGGCATTTACCGTAACAGATAAATATTATACAAGTGGAACATTGACATTAAATGATTTAACCATTCAAATGGCTGATGGTAAACATACATATAACTTAAAAAATGAACCAGTAACCATAAAACTTGCAGAGCCAACAGAAATAACAGCAACAAATGTGAAAATGACAAATGAATCAACAGGACAAGTAGAAACAGTTGATTCAACGGTTATAGGATATCGATATGTGCTAACCATTTCTAATTTAGAAGAATTAGAGATAAAAGAAGGAAATACAACATTAGATTATAGTGGTATTGTAACAGTAGGTGTTCCAGCAAATAAAATTGCTGATAGAACAGGAAATAACAATATTGCAAAAACAATTACATCAGGTGTTAGCATTCCAGATGAAACAGGTGATCAAATAGTTGTGGATGTTGTGCAACCAATTTGGAGAAGAACATCAGGTGGATCATTAGACTTAATGTCAAAAACAGCTAACATCGTAGTAAATGGAACAGATACCTATTATGCAAGCAATTCACTAACTGTAGATAAAATAAAAGTATATGCATATACAGGAACAACAAGAACAGATATTACAAGTTCAGTTAGTATATCACTAAGTACAGAAACAGCATTAAATGAATCTGTCATGGTTAATGGAGTAAGTTCAACAAGACAATATGGTGCACAATATACAATTAGTATTACAGGAGTTCCAACAGATAGAGATCAAGTCAATGTAGTTCTTCCAGCAGGTACTTTGACAGATCAATCTGGAAATATCAATGATGATTATGAAATCAAATTGTATACAACCTTAATGCCAGCAACAACTGAAACAGAACCAACAAGTCCTTTCTTAGGAAATGCAGATTTAAGAAGACAAAATATAGAAAGTGTAACATTTGTAGATAGTACTGAAGACGCAGGAGATAATAAATGGGATGTTTCAGCAGCACAAGATGGTTCAATCTGGGCATGGTATACAGGAACAGGACCATATCAAGTATATATTGGAAGTGACGCATTTATGTGTGCTAATAGAGATTCAAGTTACTTATTTGCACATATTGGATATGCTTCAAATTCTACAGCAACAAATGTAATCAATGGATTAGAAGCTATCAATACAACACTTGCAACAGATATGAATCATATGTTCTATAATACAGGCTTTAGTAAAATGACAACATTAGATTTAGGCAATAATTTTGATACAGTAAATGTAACCAATATGAATGGAATGTTTGCAGGAGCAGGAAGTTCAGCAATGACAACTTTGGATTTAGGTGAAAACTTTGACACAAGTAAGGTAACAGACATGGCGCAAATGTTTGATAGAACAGGATATACAGCAATGACAAGCTTAGACTTAGGAGACAAATTTAATACAAGTAATGTCATTACAATGCAAAATATGTTTTCTAGTGTAGGTAATACTTCAATGACAAGTTTAGACCTAGGAGATAATTTTGATACAAGCAGTGTAGAAGATATGTTTGGAATGTTCTATTATGCAGGAGCTGGCGCAATGACAAGTTTAGACTTAGGTGATAAATTTGATACAAGTTCTGCAACTAACATGAGTAGTATGTTTGAGGGATGTGGACAATCAGCTATGACAGCATTAGACCTAGGACCATTATTTACAAAAATAGCAGATACAAATAGCAATTTTGCAACAAACTGTGGAAAATCTGGAGCAATCATTTATGCACCAGAGGCAATTTACAAAAATAGAACATCATTTAAAACAAGTAGTGGAGATACAAGCACAGCAGAAGGAGCAATAGCTGTTTCAACAGGAAGAACCATAAACCCAATATACAAACCAGAATGGACAAAAGTTTCAAGCTCATTAAATACGACAAACAAAACATTAAGTATTGTCGTAAAAGCAAATGCAAATAAAACACAAACTGTAAATGGTGTAAATATTAAATACAATAGTAATGTAACATCAGGCTTATCAAATTCAGCAATTACAGTATTTATAGATGGGGAAGAAGCACCAAGTATTACAAAAGCAGTATCTGCAGCAAGCCCATCAGCAACAAGTGCAGAAGTAACACATACCATTACCTTATCAAACTTTGAAGAAGCATTACGTCAAAGTGGAAAGAACTTCAAAGAATGGAGTGGTAATGTAGAAATCAAGATAGGTGGAAGAGGAGAAGATACAAGCACATATACAGCAAATGTTTTAAAAGACGCTTATGGAAACCAAAACATGATGGAAACAGATGAAAGTGGAAGTTGGATAAATGTAACATTCAAAGATGGAAACATAGAATCTAACACAAACGGAACTATGTTTGCAGACTTTGTAAAACCAGAATTTACTTATGAATATGCTGATACAACAAT
>CAWVJG010000092.1:0-10350 GCA_963929465.1 Bacillota bacterium | reverse complement strand
AGTATTGTTATCAATCGAAACAGGACAAGAAAGAATCTACTATGTATTAGGATTTACTGTATTAGGAACATTGGCAGGAGGATTAGTCTTAATTAAGAAGTTTGTTATATAGAAGTGGATTTTTCTCTACAATAAATAAAGCATGCATAACGAAATCAAAGATTTATGAATAAAAGGGGTAAAATATAGAAAAAATAGGACATAAACAGATGTCCTATTTTTGTCTAAATTTCTTTACAATTAAAATTTGGTATGGTATAATTTTCCATGAAAGAGACTAGTGAGGTGAAAAATATGAATCAAATTTTAGCGACGAGTAATCCAACAACAAAGAAGAGCAAAACTAAAAAAAGCAAAATGAGAAAAAGTAGTGGACCAGCAGATATAAAGACAGTTGTTAGAGTATTTGCAATCGCCATGTTAGTATTTGGCATATTTATGGTAGGAACTGGATCTTATGCTATCTATAAAGATAATGAAGCCAATAATTCAGAAAATACAAAACCAACTATATCAGAGTCACTAAATAGTGATGGTACAGCAGTTATATTAACTGTTACACATGATAAGATTATTGAGAAAATAGAATATAATTGGAATGATGATGCAATACAAACTATAACAGGTAATGGAAGAAAATATATAGAACAAGAAATAGAAATTCCTGCAGGAACAAATACATTAAATGTAAAAGCAATAGATACAAAAGGACAAGAAATTTCAACACAAAAAGAATATACATTAGGAAACAGTACAGGTGGAAATACTACAAACGATGGAGATACAAGCTTAAATTTAACTATTTCACAAGATAATAAACTAAAAATTACAGCAAGTAGTGAAACACAAATAAAATACATGACATATCAATGGGACGATGGAGAAGAACAAAGAATGGATATCAATGCTACAACTGTAGACCAAGAAATTGATGTACCAATGGGAACACATGATATAACAGTTGTTTTAGTTGATGTAAATAATAAAAGAACAACAAAAGAAGAAAAAGTCATGGGAACAACAAAACCAATCATAAATGTGGAAACAGATGATGCAGGAGAATATTATTTAATCACGATTACAGATGAAGTTGGTTTACAAAAAGTAGACTTTAATATTAGAGGAGAAGCAAAAACAATTACTGTTGATGATGGAAAGAAAGAATTAAAATATAAATTACAGTTAGAAAATGGAGACGAAAACCGATTAGAAATTACAGCATATAATGTAGATGGAATAGCTTCTGATACGAGAAAAGTAAGAGCACCAAAAAATTAGAAAAATACAATGTTTCCCTACATATAGATAGGATATACTATATGTAGGGAAATAGATTACTGTGCACTGAGAAAGGAAAGCAAATGGATAATACTTTTTTTCATATATTAACCTATTTTGTTATTTATTCATTTTTAGGATGGGTGTTAGAAAGTATCGTAAGAACAATTTGTGAAAGAAAAATCATTAATACAGGATTTCTAATAGGACCATTTTGTCCAATATATGGATTTGGTGCTATTATTATGCTATTACTATTAAGCAGATTTGAAAATAATACTATACTTTTATTTTTGATATCTGTTATTGTATTAACTTTATGGGAATATGTAGTAGGTGTACTTTTAGAAAAATTGTTTCATACAAAATATTGGGATTATTCAGATCATAAATTTAATTATAAAGGCAGAATTTGTTTAACAAATTCTATAGCATGGGGGATTTTAGGTGTCTTATTTATTAATTATATACATTCCTTCATTGTACAAGTATTAGGATATGTTGATTTTATATATGTAGCAATCATTGCTTGTATCATATCTTTTATATTATTGGTTGACGCAATTATTAGTATAGTAAAAGTTAAAAATATCAAAACAACATTAGAGAAAATCGAAGATATCAATGAACAAATTAAGCAAAAATTAATAGAACTAAAAGATAAAGAAAAAACATTAGCAAATGAGAATATACAAAATCTTATCAATAACTTGAAGACGAGAAGAGATAGAACGATGAGACATTTATACAGAAGAGCATATCGATTAAAAAGAGCTTTCCCAGCAATTGATACAAAAGAATTTACAGAAATATTGAATAGAAAAAATGAATTTAAACATAAAGAAATAAAAAAAAGAAAAAAAGGGTGAATAATATGGTTCAAGAAATTTATATCATAGATGATGATGATTCATCTATTGTAATCTTTAGAGAATTATTCAAAGAAGATAAGGATTATAAATTTATTAGCGTAAAGTCAGAGCAAATTGATATCGCATTAAAAAATATACCATCATTAATTATTATTAATGAAGATGCAATCGATAGAGATGTCGAAGGACTTTGTAAACAAATCAGACGAGATGAAGATAACACAATTACACCAGTTATCGTGGTATCTTCTAACGGGGAAAAAGAGCACAGAATGAAGGTATTAAAACAATCTATTGAATATTACATAAAAAAGCCTGTTGATGAAGAATATCTATATTTTACAGTAAAAAATTTAAATAGATTACTTGCAAATAACAGAAGAGTCAGTCCATTAACAGGATTACCAGGAAATGTACAAATACATGCTGAATTGAAAAAGAGAATATCTAATAATGAGCCGTTTTCTGTATTGTATTTAGACTTAGATAATTTTAAAGCATATAATGATGTATATGGTTTTGTTAAAGGAGACCAAATTATTGAATTTACAGCAGAAACAATATTGAAAGGCGTTCATAATGACTTTACAGAAGAAGCTTTTGTAGGTCATATTGGAGGAGATGATTTTGTAGCCATATTACCTTCAACCAATTGTGAAAAAATATGTCAAACGATATTAGCTATTTTTGATAATAATGTAAAAAGATTTTTCACAGAAAAAGATTTAGAAAAAGGTTATATAGAAGTGGAAAACAGAAAAGGAATTATCGAACAATTTCCATTAACATCTCTTTCAATTGGTGTGGTTGTTGTAGATCCTGGAAGATTCCATAATATATTGGAAATAGGTGAAGTAGGAGCACAAGTAAAACATGCTGCGAAATCTGTCATGGGAAGTAGCTATGCGGTGGATAGAAGAAAACAACCTACTATTTAGGAAAATATTTCGAAAAGGAAGGCAAAAAATATAAAGAGTGGGGTATATTTTTAATATTAAAGAATATTAAAATATACGACATAAAAATATAAACAAGACATATAAATATAATAAAAACTTTAGAGGTGAAAGATGAAAAACATTACTAAAAAAAGAGTTTTTATTATATTTTTTTCTTTTGTAATTGGTTTTGCAGTATATATAGGGCAAAACACACAATTAGATGACAGAAATGAGAGAAGCATTGGAGATGCTGTTCAAGTAACCACATTACCTGTTTCAGGAAAAGTAGTGATATTAGATGCAGGACATGGCACACCAGATGAAGGTGCAGAAAGTAAAAATGGAACGACAGAAGCACAAATTAATTTACAAATTGTCTTAAAAATTCAGCAGCTTTTAGAACAATCTGGTTGTACAGTCATTCTCACAAGGTCAGATGAAAATGCAATTTATGATTTAGATGCTAAAACATTAAAACAAAAAAAGATTTCAGACATACATAATCGAGTAAAAATTGGAAATGATTCTTCAGCCGACATATTTGTATCCATTCATTTAAATAAAATCGCACAACAACAATATTATGGTTGGCAAACCTTTTTTAATACAAGTAATGAGCAAAGTAAAGTTTTGGCAGAAGCCATACAAAATAATTTAAATGAAGCCATACAAAAAGAAAATCATAGAATAGCTATGAAATTAAATACGGTGTATATTATGAAACATGTAGAAATTCCTATATCAATTGTAGAATGTGGATTTTTATCCAATCCTCAAGAAGAACAGGAATTGCAGGAAGAAGAATATCAAAATAGATTGGCTTGGGGGATTTATAATGGGATTATAAGTTATTTTGCGAAATAGATAAAAATCCATTTTTTGCTTCAACTAATCTAAATTTTTATCATTTGAAAAAAGTAATTCAAATTTTACGCATAACCTTTATTTTAAAGCATATAATTAAGTAGCTTTAAAATGGAGGTTTTTATCATGTTTATCATATTTAATAAGCAAAAAATATATACATATTTTATATCAGTGACAATGGTTATACTATTATTTTGCGCAGCAGGAGTGCTAACAAATAAAGAACAAGCAATTGCAACCTCCTCCACAAATGAAAAGTTATTACCTATATATAATGTACAAACAGAAGAAAATAAGGTGGCATTAACGATGAATTGTGCTTGGAATGCAGATGATATTGATAAAATTTTAAAAATTTTAGAGGAGAACAATGTAAAAATAACATTTTTCATGGTAGGAGATTGGATAGAAAAATACCCAGAAGCAGTTAAAAAAATATATGATGCTGGTCATGAAATTGGAACACATAGTGATACACATCCACATGTTAATAATTTAAGTTATGAACAAAATATAGAAGAATTAGAAAACAGTAATGACAAAATTGAAAACATTATTGGAAGTAGAACAAATCTATATAGAACACCCTATGGAGAATACAATCAGACAGTCATAAAAGCAGCACAAGATACAGGATATTATACAATACAATGGAATTTGGATACATTAGACTATACAGGATTAGCAGGAGAAAATATGTGGAATCGAATCAAAGATAAAATCAATGCAGGAGATATTATATTAATGCATAATGGAACAGAACATACAGCAGATAGTTTAGATATGATTTTAAAAAATATCAAAGCGAAAAATTTAGACATTGTAAAGATTTCAGAACTGATTTATAAAGAAAATTATGTCATTGATGTCAATGGAACACAAAAAACTAATTAATACATGTATAAAAATGGAAATAGAGGAAAAAATAAATATAGTTTTTTTAGGAGACAGGTAAATGCATTTTATTGGTATTTTTTCAAATCATTCAGAATATGAAATGATAAAACAAAATATAATAAAAATAGTGAATAGAAAAGATTTAGAATGGATTCATATAAGTTCTAAAAATATAGAAAATATGAAAAACATCATATTTGAAACAATCGTATTATGTCATCAAGAAAAAATAAATGCTGAACAAAAAATGATATTAAATAAGATTTGCAGTAATTGTATATTTATTGTTGTCAATGCAGATGTATTTTGCGATGCAGAAATCAAATCTAATAGAAAAACAAATTGTATAAGTTATGGGTTGAATCAAAAATCAACAATTACCGTATCTAGTATTCAAGAGGATAAAGCCATTTTGTCAATACAAAGAAATATAAAGAATTTAGAACAAAAGACAATTGAAATGGGAGAAATGGAAATAGATATAAAACAGTTTAAGCCAGGTCAAATAGAAAATGTATTGGCGATTTTTACAATTTATCTAATATATAACAAAAAAAGAAAGGAAGAATAGGTATTATTATTGGTTTATATGAAAGTTAACATACAGAAAAATATAAGATAAATTTCAAAAAAAGCCTAGAAAAAACCAGATTTTGTTAAAAAAATCACAAATTTAACTTTTTATGTAGACAAAACCAGCAAAATGTTGTATAATAGGTAATGTAGACTAAAAGAGGTAAAAAAATACAATTGATAAAATAAATTTTAAGGAGGAAAATAAATTGGATACAAATTATTTAGAAAACAACTATTTAACATTAGTTGGAAAAGTTACAGGAGAAAAGAAATTTAGTCATGAAATTTATGGAGAAAGATTTTATATCTTTAATTTAGAAATACCTCGTTTAAGTGGTGTAGCAGATATTATACCAATTACGATTTCAGAAAGACTAATTAATGAAGACACATTAACTGAAGGACAAAAATTGTTAGTAAAAGGACAATTCAGATCTTATAATAGTTATGAAAGTGAAAAGAACAGATTAATATTAACTGTATTTGCCAAAGATATTAAAGTAATATCTGAGGAAGAACAAAGTGAAGAAGAAAATGAAATGACAAAAAAAGATGTTGTTACCAATGAAGTGGTTTTAATTGGTTATATTTGCAAAAAACCAATCTACAGACAAACACCATTTGGTAGAGAAATTGCAGATATTTTACTTGCAGTTAATAGAGCATATAATAAATCAGATTATATTCCATGTATTGCATGGGGAAGAAATGCAAGATTTTGTCAAAATCTTGAAGTAGGTTCTCAAATAAAATTAGTAGGTAGAGTTCAATCAAGAACTTATGAAAAGAAACATGAAGATGGAAGTGTTGAAACAAGAGTTGCTTATGAAGTTTCAGTAGGAAGTTTAGAAGTGATTGAAGAAAATGATAATGAAACCACTGTTGAAACAGAAAATCAAGAAGCTGTATAAAACATAAATAGAAATGAGATAAAAAGTTTGAAAAGTCTAGTCTTTTCAAACTTTTTTTGATATAATGCAAAAAATAGTTATTGTTCAGACAGATATACACAAGTGGGAAGTATTTATAAATGATTTATTACTCGGCTCAATACGATATTTAAGAATTTGTAATATAATTTATTGAGCCTCTTAATATTATAGAAAAATCAAAGATTTTCTATAATATTAACAATTCGTTGCACACAAATTTTACTTCGCAAAATTTGTCGCACGAACAATAACGCGGACTTTAAAATGTTATGAATACATAAAATGTTAAAAGTGTCCGCTATTGTTCTTATCAGACCTTCACTATGTGAGTACCGTGAACATTCCTCAATAAATTCTATAACAAATTCTAAAACATCTCCAATCACATTCGCAATTAAATCATTTATAAATACTTCCCACTTGTGTATATCTGTCTAAACAGTAACTAAGAATATATTACATTTACAATGTATACAAATTTAGTATAAAATAATAATAAAAGATTTGTGGAGGAGAAGCATGTTTAAACACAAAGAAGAAAAAGAGAAAAAAGAAAAAAGTAAGAAAAGTGAGAAAATAAAAGGGATACTTCAATCTAAATGGTTTTTTGGAATCATAGCAATCATATTAATAGTCATATTCTGTATTGCTATGACACCAGTTACATTACAAAATGATACATTCTATACAATAAAAATAGGTGAGCAGATAACTAAAACAGGGATTGATATGCAAGATCATTTTTCTTGGCATGAAGATTTAGCCTATACCTATCCACATTGGTTATATGATTTAATAACTTACTATATATATGATGGTTTTGGTATGACAGGAATTTATGTAACAACTTGTATATTAACTGTTATATTGGGAATTTCTTTATATATTGTTAATACAAAGATTGCTAAAAATCAAGTGGTTTCGGCTATATTAACAGTTATTGTTATCTATATGATAAGAGGCTATATTGCAGCAAGAGCACAATTAGTAACCTTTATTTTATTTGTATGGATTATTTACTGTATTGAAATGTTTTTGAAAAATAGGAAAATTCGATATGCAGTCGGATTGGTTCTCATTTCAACATTGATTGCCAATTTACATGCAGCTGTTTGGCCATTTATTTTTGTGTTGTTCTTGCCATATATAGCAGAATATATAATTGCGTTAATAGCAGAAATTATTATATATAGAAAAATAAATATCATAGTTCTAAATTTTATCATTAAGTTATTAACAGAATCAGGAAAACATGTTGATAAAAAATTAGCATTAGAAGAAAAATTAAAAACGATTATTGCAAAAAATGAAAAAATAAAAATTAAAAGAGAAGAAGAACTAAAAAATCCATATAAAATCAAATTTAGTAAAAATCCAAATATAAAATGGTTAATCTTGGTAATGATTATCTGTGCATTTACAGGTTTATTAACACCATTAGGAGATACACCATATACCTATTTATATAAAACTATGCAAGGAAATACAACACAAAATATTAACGAACATTTACCAATGACTATTATTGATGAAACAGAAGCATTGTCAGCAATTGCAGTCGTTTTAGCCATTTTAACATTTACAAAAACCAAAATTAAACTTAGTGATCTATTTATGATAGGTGGCCTATGTATTCTAATGTTGGCATCAAGAAGACAAATAACAATGTTTTGTTTAATTGGTGTGTTAATCGTAAATAAAATGATATGTGCATTATTGGAATTATACACAAAAAATGGATTGGAAAAAATAACGAAAATTTTTACAAGTGCTGTTGGATATGTCATCATTATTTTATTTATGGTAGGTTTAAGTTATCATTTTTATGAACCAAAACAAAATGATGAATATATAGATAAAGGTGCATATCCAGTGGAAGCTTGTGATTATATCATAGAAAATATCGATTTGGGAAATGCTAGATTTTATAACGAATATAATTATGGAAGTTATATGATATATAGAGGAATACCAGTATTTATTGATTCTAGAGCAGATTTATATGCACCAGAATTTAGTGGAAAAGGATATGATATATTCATGGATTTTATCAATACATCTAGTATAACTGAATTTTATGAAGTTATATTTGAAAAATATGATATTACACATGTCATCACTTATAAAAATTCAAAAATGAATATGATTATAAAAGATACAAAAGATCCAAACTATTTAGAATTATATGAAGATGCTGACTTTACAATATACCAAAGACTAAATGTATAAGGTGAGGTATTTATGAGAAAAGAAGAAAAGAAAAAATTAAAAAAATTGTATATTAAACTGGCTATTATGATATTTCTTATCATATTTATAGACCAATTATCTAAAGTTCTTGTTGTCCATTATGAAGAAATTTCATTATTCTCTGGTAACATCATATTAAAACAATCACAAATTTCAAATAGTGCATATGATGAAACTTCTAGAGGTGTGAATATATTAACCAATTTAGTGATTGTAGGAATTATTTTGGGAATTATAAAAAGTGATAATCAATTTGTGACGAAAAAAACGAAAATATTGCTAAGTTTCGCCTTTGCAGGAGGTGTTAGTAACATCATAGATAGACTATGTAGAGGAAATGTAGTAGAATTTATCAATATTGGAAATTTTCCAGCATTTAATATAGCAGATGTTTGTATTTTAATTGGTTGGGTTTCTTTTGTTGCGATATTTGCTTCTTTTTCGGCAAAAGAATTTGCTAAAAAGAAATCGAATTCAGACGATGAGGAAAAGAAAACCGAAAATAAAAATGATACCAATTCATAGAGAAGAGGGGAAGAACGATACATGAAATATTTTGAAGTAGAAAATGATAACAAAAGAATTGATGCATATTTGTCAGACAAGCTTGAAGATACGTCAAGAGTAGCTATACAAAGATTAATTGCCAATGGAAAAGTATTAATAAATGGTAAAACAATTAAAGCATCTTATAAGGTACAAACAGGAGACAATATTCAAGTAGAGGAGGAAGTACCAGTTGAAGTATCTTTAAAAGCACAAGAAATTCCTTTAGACATTATTTATGAAGATAATGATATCATTGTAGTAAATAAACCAAAAGGAATGGTAGTACATCCTGCAAATGGAAATCCAGATGGAACATTAGTAAATGCCATTATGGCAATCTGTAAAGACTCTTTATCAGGAATTGGAGGAGAAATTAGACCAGGAATTGTGCATAGATTAGATAAAGATACATCAGGAATTATTATTGTTGCAAAAAATGATAAAGCACATATAAACTTAAGTGAGCAAATAAAAGACCATAAAGTGAAAAAGACATATATTGCTTTGGTAAGAGGAATTGTGAAAGAAAATGAAGCAACTATCAATATGCCAATCGGAAGAAGTGAAAAAGATAGAAAGAAAATGGCAGTGACTAAAAAAGGAAAAGAAGCCATTACCCATTTTAAGGTGCTAGAAAGATATGATCAATATACTCTATTACAGGTAAATATAGAAACAGGAAGAACCCATCAAATCAGAGTGCATTTATCTCAAATCGGATATCCGATTGTTGGAGATGAGGTGTATTCTAATGGAAAAAATGAGTGGAATGTAAGAGGGCAATGTTTGCATGCAAAAAGCTTAGAATTTACACATCCAACTACTGGAGAAACAATGTTTTTAGAAGCAAAATTACCAGAATATTTTGAAAATATACTAAAAGATTTAGAAAGTAAAAGAAATACTTTTTAAACTAAAATGATAGCTAAATGAATTTAGAAGGGAGAAACATTTGTGGAAATAATACGATTACAAAAATATTTAGCAGAAGCGGGAATTGCCTCAAGAAGAAAAGCAGAAGAATTTATCTTGCAAGGAAAAGTTCAAGTAAACGGAAAAGTTGTAACAGAATTAGGAACAAAAGTACAACCTGGAAAAGATGAAGTAAAATATGAAAACGAAATTGTGCAAATAGAAAATAAGAAAATTTATATTTTGCTAAATAAACCAATCGGATATGTAACTACT
>CAWVJG010000091.1:0-2773 GCA_963929465.1 Bacillota bacterium | reverse complement strand
TGGAGCGGGTGTCGTAGTTATCTACAACTCTTTTCCAATAACGAAAGAGTACATATAATCTTCCGTTGCTAGTAATAATATACCACGTTTTAAGTGTTTATGGAATAGATTTTTGTTAATTTTACAATCCTTCGCACAAATTGTAATTTTTAAAACTCCTTCTTTAAATATACTTTCTCTGATATTTTATAAGAAACATATAAAATAACTAAAGTAACTATTGGCAATATAAACATCCAATAATTATTTAATATATCTAAATGTTGAAGAATTGGTTTAAAATCAACAAATTTTGAAATTAAACTTGCCAAAAATCCAAGACCAAACACCCCAACAAAAATTCCTATACGAGCCTTTTCTAAACCAAATTTATAAATAACTGGATACATAATAGACTGTATTATAATCGTAGCTGATATTGTTGCTAACAACATTTCTAAAATTGTACCCAAATCTATTGAATTATCTTTGATATAAGTAATGGTTGCAGTGATTATTGATACTCCTATAGTAATCATAAAAAGCAAAATAATTGTTGCTATATATTTTGACTTAATACTATTTTTTCTTCCATCTGGAAGTGCAATAACATAAGCATCCCATTTATTATAAACATCATAACTAAAAGTTGAGATCATAATAACAACACTCATAAATGGTAATACAAATGATAGATCCATTTCACCATTAAAAGTCATAAATCCAAACACAATAAATAAAATTATTAAAACTTTAATGTTACTTTTTACAAGTAAAAAATCTTTTTTTATTAATCCTTTCATTATCTCACTCCTTTAATCATCATTACCATAAGATCTTCAAGTGTTATCTTATCTATAGTATTAATATTATATTTCTTATTAAATTCTTTCTTATTTTCAACTAATACTTCATATTCATATTTAGATTTTCTATACCTAATAAAATCATTACCATTTATTTTTTTAAATTCCTTTTCAGTACATTTAACAATTCCATATCTTTCTAATAATTCATCTCTTGTTTTAGATAGTAATATCTCACCATCATTAATAAATACTATATAATCGGCAATGTGTTCTAAATCAGTTGTAATATGACTTGATAACAATATAGAGCATTCTTCATTTTGAATGAAATCTTGAAAAATATCTATAACTTCATTTCTAGCAACAGGATCTAAACCACTAGTTGGTTCATCAAGTATTAAAAGTTTAGGATGATGCGAAAGAGCGGTTGCAATTTCTAATTTCTTTCTCATCCCCTTTGAAAAAGTTTTAATTTGATTATTTTGGGGTAACGAAAATTCTTTTAAATATTTAAAATATAATTTAGAATCCCAATTTACATAAATATCTTTCATAATTGAATTTATATCTTTAGGGTTTAGTATTTCAGGAAAAAACATATCATCTAACACTATACCTATATCTTCCTTGATAGCCTTGTCATTTTTCCTATTATTCATACCAAATACATTTATCTCACCAGTATAATCATTTACTATATTTAATATAGACTTAATTGTTGTAGTTTTTCCAGCACCATTTTCTCCAATAAATCCTAAGATCATTCCTTTAGGTAACTCGAAACTAACATTCTTTAACTCAAAATCGTTATATTTTTTTGATAGATTTTTAACTTCTAAAATATTATTCATCATTTTTCCTCCTCGTATAAAATATTTATCATTTCTAATATTGTTTTCTTGTCAATGCTATTTAATTTTGCAATATTAACTGCTTCATCTAATAACAATTCTATTTTATTTAACAATTCTTCACGAACAACTTCATTATTTATTTCAGCCACATAGAAACCCTTTGATGGAACACTAATAACATATCCTTCATGCACTAATTCTTCATAGGCGTTTTTAGTTGTTATGACACTACATCTTAAATCTTTAGCAAGAGATCTAATAGATGGCAATAATTCATTTGCTTTCAATTCATTTGAAATAATTTTAGCTTTAATTTGCTCTTTTATCTGTTCATAAATTGGAACACCACTTGAATTACTAATTATAATTTCCATAATTCACCTCGCTTGTTTATATACATTATATACAGTATACACACATTTGTCAATATAAAAAAACAGATCAATTTAATTGATCTGCTCGATAAATTGTAATTTGTATTATAGTTTATTTAATCTATCTATAACTTTTTTTGCTTCTTTTCGTACTCCAGAATAATCTGATTTTAAATATTTTTCTATCAATGGAATAGAGTTTTTATCTTTATAATATCCTAATGCTCTTATAGACGAAGTTTTTATTTTGTCATTTTCTAATCTACTTATTATAATTTTCTTTGCTTCATCAATATTCCATTTTGCTAACATAGTCATTACTAAAGGAAACTTGTCATTATCTTTTATTAGTTCAATATAAAATGATATTTTGCTTTTATCCCTAATCTTAACAAAAGCATTATCTAAAGTTGTTTCTATCATATTTGTTAAAGCATTACTCTTTTTTAAATCATAGTACCATTTTTCTAAAAAGTTGGAACAATCGACATTACCTTTTCTCCAAAATTGTTGTGTTATTAGATTTAGAGCAATACCCACATTTTTAAATAAAGGAATATATTTTATTAAAATAGGAATACACATATCATCAATTATTGTTCTATAATAGAAATCAGCCAAATAATCACTTTCAACTCCTAGAGAGTCAAATAATTCTTTTCTTAATTTATCTGCTAATTCATAATCTTTTTGGTACTCTTTATTTAATCTCTTTTCTTTTTCATTTTCTATTGATTGTTTATATAAGACATTTTGA
>CAWVJG010000090.1:0-5185 GCA_963929465.1 Bacillota bacterium | reverse complement strand
AAGTTTCTTGGTTTATCAACATCTAATCCTTTTTCCTTTGAAATGTAATATGATAATAATTGTAAAGGAATAATTGATAAGATTGGTGAGATATATGGGCTAGTTTCAGGAATTTCTAATACAATATCAAACATAGATTTATCAATTTTTTGATTTGTAACAATAAATGTTTTAGCTCCACGAGTGATAACTTCTTGAAGATTGCTAACAGTTTTTTCAACTAATGTTGGTTCTGTCATAATTCCTACAACGGTTACATCCTTTTCAATTAAAGCAATAGCACCATGTTTTAATTCACCTGCTGCATAACTTTCTGAGTGGATATATGAAATTTCTTTTAATTTTAAAGAACCTTCTTTGGCAACAGTTTCATCGATTCCTCTACCGATAAAGAAAATATCTTTTTCTTGATAAACTTCTTTTGCAAAATCTTTAATCCTATCTTCTAATGCCAAACAATCTTCAATTTGTTTAGGTAATTCTAAAATTTCTTTTTTCAATTCATATAGCATTTCAGAATTTTTTTCTAGAATTTCTGCAAAGTAAATAGCTAATATAACTATTAAAACAACTTGTGAAGTATATGCTTTTGTAGAAGCAACTGCAATTTCTGGTCCTGCATGTGTATAAATAGAATAATCTGCTTCTCTTGTAATAGAACTTCCAATAACATTAGAAATGGCAAGTGTTTTAGCACCTTTTTGTTTTGATAATTTTAATGCTGCAATAGTATCTGCTGTTTCTCCTGATTGAGAAATAAAGATACATAATGTTTTATCATCGATTAATGGATCTCTATATCTAAATTCAGAAGCAATATCTACTTCAGTTGGAATTCTGCAAAGTTTTTCGATAATATTTTTTCCTGCTAATCCAGCATGCATTGCTGTACCACAAGCGACAATGTAAATTTTATTTAAGTTTGATAAATATTCTTTTGTGAATTTTAATTCATCAAATTCACATTTTGAGTTTTCACTAAATTTTGCACCAATCGTTTCACGAATAGCTGTTGGTTGTTCATGAATTTCTTTTAGCATAAAATCTTCATAACCATTTTTTTCACTACTAGCAGCATCCCATTCAATACTTTGAGTCTTTTTATCTACTTTATTTAAATCTTTATCATAAAATTCAGCAGAATCTCTTGATAAAAATACATATTCAAAATCATTTAAAAGATAGAAGTTTCTTGTAAATGATAAGATAGCAGGAATGTCTGAAGAAATATAATTTTCATCAATTCCTTTTCCAATAACTAAAGGACTATCTTTTCTAACAACAATCATATTGTCAGGAAAATCTTTACAAATAATTTCTAAAGCAAAACTTCCTTTTAAATCATTACAAGCATTTTTTACTGCTGTTAAAAATTTCATTTTTCCTGTTTCTTTTGTCTCTTTTGTATAATAGTAATGAATTAAATTTGGAACTATTTCTGTATCTGTATCAGAATAAAATGTATATCCATTATCTACTAAAAATTTCTTTAATTCATTATAATTTTCAATAATACCATTATGCACAACACTAAATGATTTTGAATTATCTTGATGAGGGTGTGCATTTTCTTTAGATGGTTTTCCATGTGTTGCCCATCTTGTATGTGCAATACCAATCGTACCTTTTAAATCATCAATGCCTTTTATATCATATAAATTTTTTACTCTTCCTTTATCTTTCATAACAACCAAACCTTCTGGTTCAATTGTTGAAATACCTGCAGAGTCATAACCTCTGTATTCCAATCTTAAAAGTCCATTGATTAAAATTGGACTTGCTTTTTGTTTTCCTATATAACCTACAATTCCACACATAATATAAATCCTCCATTCATGCAATATTTAAAATTGCTTAATATTTATTTTTAATTATATATAAATTTATCTCTAACTTATCAAAGAAAGAGATTGTTGGAATTAAAGGTATGCAAATAAAACCTATATGTATTGACCTTTGTTACAGTATTGCTACTGCTCTTTAATCAATACTTATGACCATAAGTGAAAGCCATCAGAGCATCCGCCGAATCTTTCGATAACTCTGAACCTCGTCAACACCCTCAAAAGAGTGTCCAGGCGCTATATATGAACGAAATATTGCCCTCCTTTCAAAATATTTTCTTGCATACTTTTAATTTACTTTTATTATATTACACTAAAATGGAAAAATAAGCAAGTCCTGGTTAAAAAATTTTATTTTTCCAAGAAAGTATCAAATTTGAAAAAGTAAGTAAAAGGTGATATAATATAATATGTACAACTCAAAGCGGTTGTAGTACATTGAAAAATAGGTGCATTGCACCTCATATAAACTGAGGCTGTCTTTGGCCTATTTTTCTTTGTGCAACTAATAATTTAGCCTAAAACAAATAGGAGGAAGAAATATGGCTAAAGAGTTAAAAAAATTGCTGGAACTTATTGGCGAGGACGGAATTTTAGGGCTGGATTCTATTGACGATCCTGCAGATTGTGAGGAATTCCAGAACCAGGAATCCTGGGGAATGGAGTCAAGTCAGTAACTGACTGGCAACCTGCTCATTCGCAGGTGCCAGTGCCTCAGTTTGTATGTGAAGGAAAAGCAAGTTGCCCCCATTTGGGTAACTTGCTTTTTTCTTATATGTAACTCAAACAATGTTGAAAAATAGAATATTATATACTTTCTATATAGAATAAATTTACGAAATAAGCAAGGACAAAGGAAAATTTGAAAAAAGGCTAAAAAAGTGGTATAATATAAGTATGCAACAAAGTTGCAAGTACATTGAAAAATAGGTGCGAATAAGCACCTCATATATAAACTGAGGCTGTTTTTTAGCCTATTTTTCCTTGTACTAATAAAAATAGAATAAAAAAAAGAAATGCCCAGCCTTGAAAGTAGGCAAGGATATATAGCTTAGCCAGTTATGTATTTGGGAACGAACGTCATCACAAGAATGATGAGTAGTAGGGAAAGGAAAATTATGGCTAAAAAAGATAATAGAATGTATCTGAGTTGGGGAGAAGGAGGTACAGACCTTTTCCTGAATCCAACAGAGTTTGGCAGTTTTGAACTGCTGGACTATGAATATGATACCAAAAAAATCCACTCCATTGGGGGTGGACGGGTCACATATGAGTCCAATTCCAGGTTAAGCGGAAGTGGATTCTTAAACAGACTGGGGACGCTGATCCCCGTTGGATACTGGAGGGTGGACACTGTCTACCTCGAACAGTATCCACTCTGTGTCGATGAGGAGAATGACCTTAAGGTCATGATACCTTATCAGACACATGAGGAAAATAAACAGGAAACCCTGCAGAAATACCCTGTGGTTATTCTGTGGGGAAAAGAGAAAATTGTCTACTGCAAATTTGAGCAGTTGACAATCATTCTCAAAAAAATTCTTCTGGGAGAATTCTCAGAAGAAGGGGGAAAAATCTTAACAAAGAAATTGTTAAGATCGACCCCATATACAAATAAAATTCCAGAGGAAGTAAAACTCCAGTTTTACAACCTCTGGGGTTGGACAAGGCCATATCCATGGCCATGGGAGTTCGCAGGTGAGCTCCTAAAAAACTACCGATTGGAGACCAGATATGGTCGGGGTACAATCGGTGTAGTGAATGTCCTTCGCATTGCGAGGGACGCAAATGGAGACCTTATCAGGTACTCCTGCATATCGGGAGAACGATATGCAGAGGAGATCCTACCTGAGGAGGTACTCCTCAAAGGAGAAACTCCCATCAAAGGATGGGAGTTAGGGAAACCCTATACAATGTATAGGGTTAGAAACTACGATGTACACATCGTAGTTTGGACTTCTTTGAAAGAAGAACTCCCAAGGATAATCGAGAGCTTTGCTCGTCGTTATCCAGAGGGAGAAGCAGAACTCATCAGAGGGCTGCTTGAAAAGAAAGAACTAGACAACTTGTATGAAGAATATGAGTTGTCTGTGAAAAAATTACTTTTCTTCGGTGACGAAGAAAAGTGGTTTGATGAGGCCAGAAAAGGTCTCATTCGTAAGTTACGCAAAAGCATAACTTACGATATAAGAAGTGTCTTGGAAGACAGGAATAACCAGAAGATTCTGGAAGAAATTCCAGATGAACTGGTAATCAGCATCCAGGATAGTCTGGATTCTGGTAACTGTCGTCCAGGAACAGAAAATTTCAGGGATCGGTATTTCCCTGGAAAGACAGAAACGACTGCTGGCGAACTGAAAAAGTTTGCCAGCAACAACAAAGATGTGATGCGTGTGCTTGTGTACATGTATCACAAAAAGGTGGCATAGGCCACCAAAAAATCCTGCTCATTCGCAGGTGCCTCAGTTTATATGAAGAGAAAGCAGATTGTCCTCATTTGGATAATCTGCTTTTTCATATTCAAAAACGTTGCTTCGCTCTAACGATTGCACACAAATTTTACTAACGTAAAATTTGGCGCCGAACATTTCTTAGCTGTGCGAAGCAAAGCAAGCTACAGATAAGTTATACGGAGGAATGACGCGGACTTTGAAAATGTTATGAACAGAAAAAATGTTTAAGAAAGCCCACTATTGTTCAAAAAAGATTGAAAATATAAACCAGTTTATATATAATACAATTAGTTACAAAAAAACAAAAATATGAAAGGTAATAAAAATATGGACATAGAATTTCAAGAATTTTTAAATAAAGATATTGGATATGGCAATACATTAAAAAATAAAAAAATGAAATTGTTAAATGAGATAAAAGAAAGTATCAAAAAAGACAAACAATTTCTTGAACAAGCAACTGATATAGATTTCAAAAAATGGAAAAAGAAAATGGATTTTGACACATTTTCAAAAATAATTAACCAATATATAGAAATCGAAAAAAGAGACTATAGTGCAATAGCAGAAGCAGGAAACTCTCAAATAGAAAAAATAGTGATAAGTTATTATGGGAATCCATATGTAACATTTATTTTATGTGTTCAAGCCATTATCTACCAAAAGCAATTATTATTAGAAGCAGGAGAATTTATGCTATCTACGAATACCTTTATTGTGAATATGGTAAATCAAATATTAAAAGAAAATCATCTTCCAAAATTGTTGATACATTGTATAGAAATCGTAGATAAAAAAGATATTATAGAAAAAGAAATCAAAACAATCATTATTGGTGCTACGCAGAACAAAGCAGAATATCTTGGAAAATATATTTATATACCATAT
>CAWVJG010000089.1:0-3288 GCA_963929465.1 Bacillota bacterium | reverse complement strand
GTTGATATTTAAGGTAAAATATGGTATAATATACATAGTGGCCACCAATGCGTGAGCCGCAAAAAAATAAAGAAAGGTGCCAGCATGGTAATGCTGGCGAAAGGGTTAAAAAAATGTCAGATACAATTTTATTCGGAATCCGCACTGAATTGCTGGAGGACGACAACAAGCGAGCTGAATTAAAATTCAGCTTAGAAAGAAATGAACAGCTTCCCTTAACCGTCATAAACGATATAAAAAACGGGATTGTGGAATGTTCAACTTTCTTTCCAGCGAAAAATAGAACTTTTGACATTACAAAATTGCCAGAGGTTAATAGCCAGAAATGGCTAGAAGCCGTAAGGCAACTGGTAGCGAAAAACCCTACTGGTGTCACATGGTTTTCGTCAACCGAAAAAGCTCTAAAATATATTGAGCACATGTAAAACCCTTTACCCCCGGAAAGATTCTCAATCTTGAGAACCTCTCCGGGGGTTCAATTTATTTATTTTCTATTTTTAGCCGCTTCCACTAATCCTACAAATAATGGTCCTGGTCTATTAGGTCTTGATTTTAATTCAGGATGGAATTGTCCTGCAATAAAATATGGATGTTCTGGTATTTCTATCATTTCTACTAATAATCCATCTGGAGAAGTTCCAGATACTTTTAATCCCGCATTTTCTAGTCTTTCTCTATAATCATTATTATATTCAAATCTATGTCTATGTCTCTCAGAAATTTCTGTTGTTCCATAAAGTTTTTGTGCTAATGTTCCTTCTTTTATCACACAAGGATATGCTCCTAGTCTCATTGTTCCACCTTTTTTATGGATATTTTTTTGTTCTTCCATAATATGAATAACTTGATTTGGTGTTTCTTTATTAAACTCTTCTGAATCTGCATCTTGAATTCCTAAAACATCTCTTGCAAATTCTACAACAGCCATTTGCATTCCTAAACAGATTCCTAAGAATGGAACATGATTTTCCCTTACATATTTTACAGTTTCAATCATTCCGTCAATACCTCTATCACCAAATCCACCAGGAATAACGATACCGTCCATTTCTTTTAATTGTTCTTTCACATTTTCTCTCGTAATTTTTTCAGAATCAATTAATGTTACTTTTACCTTTACATTGTTTGCAAAACCTGCATGGTATAAACTTTCAATAACAGAAATATAGGAATCTTCTAATTTTACATATTTTCCAACTAAACCAATGTTAACAACTTTATTTTCGTCTATCTTTCTAATATTTTCAATCATTTCTTCCCATTTTGTATTATCTGGAATATATTTTTCTAAATGTAAATGATTACATACTTCTCTTGCTAATCCTTCTTCTTCTAACATTAAAGGTACTGCATATAGACAATCTGCTGTCTTATTTTGAATAACACTTGACTTTCTTACATTACAAAATAGAGATAATTTTTCTCTTATGGTTTCTGGAATATCTTGTTCTGTTCTACAAACTAAAATATCTGGTTTGATTCCTAAACTTTGTAATTCTTTTACAGAATGTTGAGTTGGTTTTGATTTAATCTCATTAGAACCAAAGATATATGGTAATAAAGTTACATGAATATACACAACATCTTCTTTATTTTTCTCTAATCCCACTTGTCTAATGGCTTCTATAATAGAAAGACCTTCAATATCTCCTACAGTTCCTCCAACTTCTGTTATCACAATATCTGTGTCTGTATCTTCAAATCCATAAATCTTCTCTTTAATCTCATTTGTAATATGAGGAATGACTTGTACCGTTTTTCCTAAGTAATCCCCTCTTCTTTCTTTTTCTATAACACTTTGATAGATTTTTCCCATCGTGATACTTGAATTATGTGTTAAATTTTCATCAATAAATCTCTCATAATGTCCTAAATCCAAATCTGTTTCTGCACCATCATCAGTTACAAAAACTTCCCCATGCTCATATGGATTCATTGTTCCTGGATCCACATTGATATATGGGTCAAATTTTTGAATTGTTACTTTATACCCTCTATTCTTTAATAATCTACCTAATGATGCTGCTGTAATTCCTTTTCCTAATCCTGATACAACACCACCTGTTACAAAAATATACTTTGTATTCATTTAATACCCCTTTCCAAAAAAATAACTGAATTTTAATTTATAGGAAATCTATTTTTTAACGTACTATTTTTAATTGTAAAGAGAATTCATTTTCTTTACAATTAAAAATAAAAAAAGATTAAAAAAATCTCCCTCAAAATCGGTTTTTTTTTAATCTATTACTATTTTAGCACGTATTTATACAAAATACAAGCTATTTTCTAATTTTTCTTTCTATTTTGTAAAAAGGTTGCCAAAGGGGACGGGTCATTTAGGCAACCTTTGCTATCTAAAAATATATGTTTAATCATTATTTTTTCTAGCAATCAATGCTTTAATCTTAATTCCTTGTTCTGAAAACATTTTTTCATGTTCTGTTTCTATATTTTTTTCAAATATAGGTTCTGCATGTAAATCATAAGTTTTCTTTAATACTTCAAAACCTGCTTCTTCAAGATATAATAAACTAGAATGAAATAAATCATCATCATCTGTCTTAAAATAGATTTCTCCATTTTCTTTTAGAAATACTTTATATTTTTCTAATTGTCTTGTATGGGTTAATCTCTTTTTTCTATGTTTTCCCTTTGGCCAAGGATTACAAAAATTAATATAAATTCTTTCTATTTGATCTTGTTCTTCTAAGATTAATAAGATTCTTTCTATGTCAAACCTTGTTAAAACAATGTTTTTAGGTTCTATATTCTTTTCTTTATATTTTGCTTCTACATTTCTTTTGGCTAAACCTAGCATGGCGTCTACTAAATCAATGGCTATATAGTTAATATCTAAATTTTCTGATGCTAGTTCTGATATAAAGTGTCCCTTTCCACAACCTAATTCTAAATGGATTGGATGATTATTTCCAAAGTATTCTTTCCATTTTCCTTTCATTTCTTCTGGATTGTCTATATAAAAAGGACTTGCTTCTAATTCTGGTCTTGCCCATTTTTTGTATCTGATCCTCATCTCTTTACTCCTCGTTTTCTTTATATAAGCTCCATTCTACTATAAAAAAGGCTAAAAATCAAGAAAAATTTTATAATATTTCTCATATATCGTTCCTCTTAGGTTTCTGTTCAGACTAGTATACAAAGGGGAAGTATTTATAAATTATTTCATTACGAATGTGGTTGGAAAATATTTAGAAATTCTTAAAGCATTTTTTGGAAAATGTTCACGTCGAACGTAGTGAGGACTAAGTGAAAGGGTGCCATAAA
>CAWVJG010000088.1:0-4241 GCA_963929465.1 Bacillota bacterium | reverse complement strand
TTAGGAATGATGGATGCTAGTAAACAATGTTTAGAGTTTGTAGAACAAAAATATCCAGAAAATACAGAAATTGCGACACAGATGTATATTTATGCTTCAATGAATACATATAATACCATAAAAGCCAAAACCAAAGAAGCGAAAGCATTAAGAAAGAAAATTAAACAAGAGATAAAAAAAAGATATAAAACCATTAAATTGCAAAATTATAATAAGCAAAGTGAAATTAAAAACTTGCAAATAAAATTATTTGTATTTTGTCCAATGATTTGTAATATTGTATACAAATTTTACGAAGGTACGAAAGAACAAAAGTGTGATTAAATATGAAATTGTAAGAAAAATGAAAGGAAAGTAATAAGATGGACGAAATAGAAATTACAGTACTAATGTCTGTGTATCATACACCCAGGGAACAATTAAAACTAGCAATTGAAAGTATCTTAAATCAAACATATACAAAATTTGAATTTTTAATAATATGTGATGGAATAAAAAAAGAAGATATTGATTTTATAAAAACTTATAAAGACCAAAGAATCAAGATAGAAATCAATTCTCAAAATATAGGTTTAATAGCCTCTTTAAATAAAGGAATAGAGATAGCAAAAGGAAAATATATAGCTAGGATGGATACAGATGATATTGCTTATCCAGATAGATTAGAAAAACAAATTAAATTTGTAAAAGAAAATCCAGAATATGCAATTGTATCAGGAAGGGCGGATTTCTTTGATGAAACTGGTATTTATGGAACAAGTAAAATACATGGAGAAATACAAAAAAAGGATATGTTTAAATCAAATCCGTGTATACATCCAACAATGTTAATTAATAAAAAAATAATACAAGAAATAGGAGGATATCCTAATTTTTTAAGATGTGAAGATTATGCTATGATAATGCAAATGTTAGCTTCGGGGCAAAAAATATATGTATTAAAAGATATACTATTAAAATATCGAATGGATAAACAAGGATATAAAAAGAAAAAATTTAAAGATAGATTTATAGAAATAAAAATGAAAATGATTTATTTTAAAAAATTAGATGCAAATATAGGACAATATATATTTGCATTCAAACCTTTTTTAGCTGGTTTAATTCCATCTAAAATTATGCAAATGTATTTGAAAAAGAAAATAAAATGATAATTTAAAGTGAGAGAAAAATATGGAAGAACAATATAAGGGAAAATTAACGGAATCTGTCATTAAAGAATATGGTATGGATCCAAATGTGGAATATGAAATAAAAGAAATAGAACCACAAAAACTTATACATAGTAAAAGAATAGACATTATTGTTAAACTAAAATATATAGAAAATGTGGAAAAAAAATTAAATTGTCAATATTATAATGAATTGTATAAAAAACATATAGAAGCATTTTCAGGAGGAACTTTCATAGAATATGGGAGTGAAGAAAAAAATAGTATTGATAAATATATAAAAACATTTAATGAATTGATTAGAAGTATAAAAGTAGATGGATTTGATGAAAATAAATCCTTAGTTCCAGTAGGCAAAGAAAATATCATTTTAGATGGAGCACATAGAACTTCTATAGCAATATATTACCATAAGCCATTAAAGATTATTATATTAAAAGATAAAACAATAGATTTTGGGGCAAACTTTTTTAAAGAAAGATTGTTAAAAATACCATATATAGAATATATTATAACAGAATATTGTAAATTAAAAGAAAATATCTTTGTCTTTTGTATATGGCCAAAAACAAATGATAGAGAAACAATAGAGAAAAAAATCACACAAAATACAAATGTGATATATAGTAAGGAACTAGAATTAACAGATAATGGTTATAGAAATTTAATGCTACAAATGTATGGTAAATATAATTGTGGAGACAATACACAAAATCATTTTGAAAGTATATATGCTGAAGGAGAAAACAATAAGAAAAAAACAAAAATCTATATTGTAGAAGCAACAAATAAGGGGGAAATATTAGAATTAAAAGAAGAAATTAGAAATATAGGTAATAAGAATCAAAATGCTATATATAGTACAGAAGACAAAGAAGAAACTATTGAAATGGCAGAAGTATTACTAAATAAAAATTCATTAGACTTTTTAAATGTGGCAAAATCTGATAAATATGAAAGTGTATATGAAACCATACAATTATACAAACAACAAATCGAAAAATACAATTTAAATCCTGATGAATTTATTGTTGATGCAGATAGTGTATTAGCAGTATATGGATTAAAAGATGAAAAAAAAGCAAGTTTTTTGACATATAATCAAGATTACCAAAAAATAGAAAACCAATGTATAAAATGTAATAATGAAAATAGTGATTTATATAAAGAAACAATAGCTGAAATTATTAACAATCCTAAATTTTATTTTTACTTTTTGGGTGTAAAATTTGTTGATATAAAATTAATAAAAAGATATAAAAAAAATAATCTCAATAAAGAAAAAAAGAAAGATATCAGGCAAATAAAAAGAATTATTTCACATAAAAGAAACTTTAAATATAGTTATGATTTATTGAAAAATGAATGCAAAAGGTTAAAAAGAAATTATAAGTTAGAGTGCAAAAAAAGGATAAAAAATATATTAAAAATATTACATTTAAGAAAGAATTGAAAATATGGTAAACAATCCTAAAATTTAAAATAGATAAAACATAATAAATAGGAGATTAATAAATGAAAGAACAAATTAGTATTATCGTGCCAGTATATAATGTAGAAAAATATATAAAAGAATGTATAGAAAGTATATTATGTCAGACATATACAAATTTTGAGTTAATATTAATCGATGATGGTTCTAAAGACAAAAGTGGACAAATATGTGATGAATATGCAAAACGAGATAGTAGAATCATTGTTATACATAAACAAAATGAAGGGTTAAGTAAGACTAGAAATAGAGGAATAGACATTGCCAAAGGAAGCTATATATCTTTTATAGATTCAGATGATTATGTTGAAGAAAATTTTATAGAAGAATTGTATCATTTAATAAAAGAAAATGATACACAAGTAGCACAATGTGGATTCGTAAATATTGGAGAAAACAAACAAGAAAATGATATGGTAAACGTTTATACAGGAAAACAAATGATAGCAGACATATATACCATGTTATGGATTCCCAATACAGTAGTATGGAATAAGTTATATAAAGCAGAATTAGTAAAACAAATAAAATTTAAAGAGAATGTGATACATGAAGATGAATTTTTTTCTTGGAAAGTATTTTATGCTGTTGATAAAGTAGCTGTTACTAAAAGACAATTATATCATTACAGAAAAGTAGAACAAAGTATTACAAATCAAAAATATACAGTAAAAAGACTTTCACATATACAAGCATTAGAAGAAAGATTAGAAACTTTCAAAAGAGATAATGAAAAAGAATTATATGAAAAAACACTTAGTGAGTATTTGATTGCACTGGTTGAAAATTATAATAAATGCAGAAAATACATCCCCGAATCTAAAAACGTTCAAAAAGAACTAAAAATAAAGTTTCGAAAAACTTGGAAAGAAGTGATTTTTTCGAGATACATATCCATTTCAAAAAAATTTCTAATTGTAAATGCAGCAATATCTAAAAGATTATATTATGTAATTATGCAAACATTAAGAAATATATACAAAATTAAAAATAGATTTTAAATTTTGTATATATTATTGTAGGATAATAACATAAATAAGTAATTAAGCAACAGACGCTATCTGTTGTTTTTTATTGCTTTTTTTCATATACAATGATAAAATAAAGATGAAATTTAAGAGACGATTTGATTGTTAGAAGATTAATAAAATAGAACAAAAAAGAAAGAAGGTGTGTTATATGACGATTAAACAAGCGATGATAAAAGGTGTTACTATATTAAAACTAGAAAAGATTTCTACGCCAAAGTTAAAAGCAAGATTATTACTACAATATGTACTAAAAAAGCCTAGACAATATTTAATTGTATATGATAATCAAAAATTGACAGATAAAGAAGAACAAGAATATTTAAAATATATAGAATTAGTAGCACAAGGAGAACCAATAGAACATATTACACACCAAAAAGAATTTATGAAATTGAGTTTTTATGTAGATGAAAATGTACTGATACCGAGACAAGATACAGAGGTATTGGTAGAAGAGGTCATAAAAATAGCCAAAAATATAAGAGCAAAAAAAATACTAGATTTATGCACAGGAAGTGGAGCTATTGCGGTATCTTTAGCAAAATA
>CAWVJG010000087.1:0-6120 GCA_963929465.1 Bacillota bacterium | reverse complement strand
TCCATTTTACTAGTTCCTCCGTTTCTTTAATAATATCTTTACATTTATCTTTATTCAAAGATTCAAATATCTCTTGTTTTTGAGTTGTATATTTTGCTTCAATATTAAGTGGTGAAATTTCATTATAGCATATTTTTTATAGAAAACCTATACCTTACTCAATATTTCATAGATTTTGATAAATATAACTTTTATCTATTTTCTAAATTGTAAGTTGTCTGTTTTTTATGTTCTATAATTACTATTTATCTACTTATTCCTTGAGAATTATCTTTATTGATAAGTTTTTCTATATTCTTCAAATTTTTTACTAAATCACCTCTTTGAACTTTTCCTTTTTGAGGAGTGCTAGAATCCAAATAAAAAGTTTCATCATATTCATTATTAAATTTTATTTTATTATTTTCTCTATCAAATGCACATAAAATTCCCTGTGTTGGATAAAAATACTCCGATTTATATTTAAACTTACCATCACGATTTTGTTTGCAAGAAATTGCTCTTCTTAAATACGGATCAATCTCTCTCTCACCTGTAATAGTCATTTTAAAAGGATCGTTTAGTTTTCTACCTATACTTGCCACACTTTTAGCTGGAACACATAAAATAATAGTAATGTTTCCTCCACGATAACTATATTCTAATAAATCTTTAGCATTTATTTGTAAATATCCTGTTACTGTCTGACTGTTTCCTGGTTGATATGTTTCGTATGATTTTGATAATTTTCCTGCATGACCATTATTATTCTCAACCCATTTTTCTAAAGAAATTAAATCTCTCTCTGGAATATTAGAATCTTCCAATATATCATCACGTGAATCGAAAGAACTTTTAATTGGATAGTTTAATCCTTTTAAAAAGATATCTTTTTCTATACCTTTGAAAGTGGAATGTAACATTATTCTATATCCGTTTTTTTTAACCCAATCATTTAAAAATTCAATTCTTTTCCTCATTTTTTCTCCAATTATTTGTTCAGCTTGTTTAACAGTTAAACTACCCTCTTCATATAACATAATTAATACCTCCATTACAAGTTACTAGTTATTTAATTAATATTTTCTAGATAAGAAATCTTTTTACCTTTTGTTTTTGCATATTCAATTTCAGATTTTGTACTTTTTCTAATATATCCCTTAACATTAATGACATAGATTTCATCTGGCAAGTCTATCTTTTATCTGTGCATTTTATCTATCATTTTTGGTTTTCAAGTTTATTTCGTTTCCTTTTTACAAATTATATCACTTATACGAATAAAAAAGCAACTAAAACTCATTCATTTCTTGCTTGTTTAAGCAAAATCAAAGTGCCTTTGAGCAATTTGCAGGATCAGGGAGACGTCTCGTATCCCGATAACTGCCTAAAAGCGTAGCTTTTAGCAGGGTGCTCTTTAAAAATGGAGCCGACTTTTGTACGTCTCCACTTTTAAGCAAAAACAAGCATAAACTTTTCAAATTATGCTTGTCCTTTCTCATAATTATTTTTCAATATACTCTTTTTCTTTCTAACCAATTGCTCCACAATCGATTCTGTGCCCTTTAAATATAAAATTAGATTAACTAATTTTAAGCAATATCAGGCTTTTTCATATTTCCCCAAATTGTAAGACTTTACGGGTGTAAAGTCTCCTGGGTGAGAAAATAATACTAGCCATTTTCCGTGTATAATCATTTAATGATACTTTCCCCATTGTTGTATTAGCTTCAAATTCTGGTGCTCGTTGTCCTATTTTGACATTTCCATTCATCATTAATTCATAATCCATAAAATATGCTCCTTTCATTTTTATATATTTTATGGATTTTTTAGTTTTTCGTTACAAATTTCTTGTTTGAATTCCATGTATATCATCATAGAATCTACTACATAAATAATCACAAACTTCATTTTTCCTTTTATGTTTGAACTATAGTTATGTATTATTTTAGTTCATATTTTTTTATCAAGTCCATATTTTGATTATATACCCATACATATTTTATCTTTCCTACAAAAGAATGAAATATATTATGCGCTAAATCATAAGTATTTTGGTCTATATGGTCATTTGTACATAATGTTATATGTGGCTTATATATTCTGTTTCTCGTATTTTCTAATCGATACTCATCTAATTTTTGATTAAAAAGTTGTTTTAATGTAATTAGCTCTTTTGTGTCAAATGGTTCAATATACAATGTTTTTGCATCAAAATCATTCAAGTTAATACATCTAATTTTAAATTGATTTATATTACTTATCATATTATCTAATTTATTGATAAAATTTTCTTGGTTTTTGCAGTTATATAAATCAATTGTTATATGTGGTAACCAATTTCTTTCTTCATCTTTAATTTTATTTTCTTTTAAATAATTTTTTATACTTTGAATAAATTGTTCTGTATCTATTTCCATGTTGAATTATAGTATAATTTTAAAAAATAATCAATATAATATAAAAGGAGCACTTGAAAATTCAAATACTCCACTTATTATCTTTCTACAAATCTATTCCATGCTTTTCTTTTTTCTAAAAACCTATCCATTGTTTTAAATATCATATAACCAATAATGCCTCCTAGAAGATTAGTAATAATATCATCAATATCTGTTAATCTACCTATAAAATATTGAAAAAACTCAATACTAAAAGTTGTTGCAAATATAATGAGTATAGTTTTATATGCTTTTCTATTAGTTCTAAAGACCGCTGGAAGAAAAAATCCTAATGGAATAAAAAGAATAATATTTGCTAATTCTTCAATAAAAAATTGTTTTAATCCATTTTCTCTCCAATTAAATGGAATAAGATTTAAAAAATGTTTTTCTGGCTCAAATGTAATTGGCGTACATAAAATTGTTGCAAATATGATAAGAAATACAGAACAAAATAGTCCTATATAGCTCACTTGTCTTATTGGTTTTATTCCTTTATTTTTTAGTCTAAATAATATTGGCAAATATAAAATAATCATAATAACAATAAATATGATTGCTGTTCTAGAATAAGCTTCAATTCTATGCAAATCAAACACCTCCATTTTTTTATTTCTTATAATACCACAGTAAAACGGTAAATTCAGTTTTTTAAGAAAAATTTAATATAAATTTAAAATATTATTAAGAAAACAAAAAAAGAGAACTAAATTGAATAGTTCTCAATAATAAACTGTTACCCTATACTATTCATACATTTTACTTTTTCTAAAAACTTCGCTACTCCATCTTCATTATTCGTATCTGTTACTTCATCAACTATTTTCTGTATATCTTCTGGAGCATTTCCCATTGCAACTGAATATCCTGCAACTTTAAACATAGTTAAATCATTATAACTATCCCCTATTGCTACACTATCTTTTAAATCTATCTGCAAATATTCACACAATTTTTTCATTGCATTTCCTTTACTTGTATCCTTACAAGTAATATCTAAGAAAAAAGGTTTTTCTTTTGGTAGCTTGTTATTTACTAAACATTTTGATAAATTAACAATTTCTATATTTTTTAAATTTATTTCTTCTTTTATATTTTGTATTTTTTCTAATTTCAAGCTTGAAAGAACACATTGTGCAACTGGATTATCTATTAGAAAAGTTTCTATTGATTCTTCTAAAAGAATATCTGTGTCATCATCTGTTTGTTGTCTTACAATTCTTTTTCCATTAGAATTTATAACCAGTTGTACATTGTATTTTTCAGCCATCTGCCATAATGCTATTATCTCTTCTTTTCCTATAGCATTTAGGTATATATTTTTCTTTTCTTTATAATCATAGATTTCTCCACCATTACAACCAATTATATAATTACTTGCTAATGCTTCTTTACTTACTTCTTCTGTATACTGTCTAGGTCTTCCTGAACAAATAACCACATAAACTCCATTTTTTGTGACTTTATTTATCGCTTCTCTTGTTCTTTCTGTTATTTCTTTGTTGTCGTTTCTTAATGTTCCGTCTATATCAACAAAAATAATTTTATACATACTTTTTACCTTTCCATTATTTAATTTTATTTACTGGATAATAATTAAAGGAACTTCCATTTCTTCACACGACAACCCACAATGAGCTGACTTCTTTTCTGGTTTTTCTTTGCTTATATAAGTGCCTAACTTAAAGCTTGCACCTCTAATAGACAACGAAATATAATTTCCAATAAAATCATCTACCTTTTTATGTTTATTTCCAAATCCTAGCATATTCTTTTCTAAAAATTCTTCTTTTGTATATAATATAAAATTTTCCCCAAATTTTTCTTTAAATAATCGTTCAAATTCTGTTTTCTTTTCATCTTTAACCCAAAAAGTAGTACATCTAGATTCTATACTAGGTGGAAGTATTAAACAATCCTGAATATCTTCCATATATAAAATATCATACACCTTTTCTATATCTTTATGGCCATGATCTGCAGAAATGAGTAATAAGGTATTGGTATTTAATAGTTTATGATACAGATTTTCTATTTTCTTTTCTGCATCTAAAACAAATTCTTTTACCTCTTCTGATTGACAACCAAATTGATGTAATAAACCATCTGGATTATCATTATAGGCTAAAATAAAGTTTTTATCTGGATTTTTACATATTGCTTCTATAGAATCACATAAAATTTCTATTGTGTCTGCATTAATATTTCGTTTGCTCCTAGATACACAATGAGAAGGATTAATTTCATAAGCTTTAACATCTGTTGATGCTTTTTCTATTTGCTCATATATAGATATATAGTTAATTAAATCATGCACATTTATTTTAGCATCTTTATAGATTTCTCCTGTATAAGAATCACGGTTTGGCAAAACATCAATGCTACGTCCATATTCTTTAAAATATTGAGACCAACCTATCCATCCGAGTTTCGATAGGTGGTTTCCCAGAATAATATGTAGTCATTGCTGCAGTAGTTGTAGAAGGATAAACAGAAGTTATTTTTCTTTCTTGATGTTTTTTAAAAAATCCATTAGGAGAAATCGTGTTTAATATATTTTCTCCCATTCCGTCTAAAATAATTAATACAATATTTTGATACTGTTTTTCTAATTTTTTGTTTAATATATCAAGTCCATTATATTTTGTTTCAACATGATAATAGTGTAATATAGAATTTATTAGGTTTAAAATGCTATTTTCATAATCTGGTAAAACTATTTTATTTTTTTCCATTTAAATCACCTTACCTATTTCTATTTCAAAAAAATTCTATCATAACAATTATTAGATTACAACAAAAAAAGTACAATAAAATCATATTATTGTACTTTTTATTGTATATGTATAAGAGAACTCGACTTTTATCTTGACCATATAGACATATACTTATTTTATGAAATAATTTCTTTATATTCCTCTTCTTCAAGTTGCTTTAAATAATCAATATATTCTTCCAAACACATATCATGTTCTTTCATATATGTTGCATTGTCAATTCCTACATATCGATAATGCCATGGTTCATAATTTATCATTGTAATATCTTTTTTATCTGTTGGATATTTTAAGGCAAATCCATATTTATATGAATTTTCTATTAGCCATTTTTGCACATCTGTTTGTTCTTGTTTCTCATCTAATATTTGATAATCTCTTGACACAATATCTACTGCAAGTCCTGTTTCATGTTCTCCTGTTCCTGGAATTGCTACCCAATAAGATGCAAGTTCTTCTGCTTCTTCAGAACTGCATCCCCATCTTTTATATTCTTTAACTTTATTATTATATAGCTTTTGTTGTTTTTCATTTGTACGATAACTTGAACAAATAATAGGAGATAGGCCCTCTTTTCTAGCATCAGATAACATTTGTTTTAAAGATTTTGCAATTCTTCTATCTACTTGATGCCCCTCTTCTGCTTCTTCTAATTCTACTGAATATCCTTCTGGGACATTATGATTTTTATTTACCAATAATAATTCCCAATCAGATGTACTGCTATCAATATCTTTTTCTTTTTTATTTTCCTCTTCTATTATCTCTGCTTCTTCTGTTTCTGTTGTATTATATAATTCTTCTACATTTACACTTGTTTCCAATGCTGCTTGTACTTCCTTTTTATATGTAATATATTTATATACAATGGTAAGAATCAATACAACTAGTATCATCAATATAATACAAAAATTTGTATG
>CAWVJG010000086.1:0-17741 GCA_963929465.1 Bacillota bacterium | reverse complement strand
TGTGTAAATGTACTCCTCTTTTTTATTGTCTTTTTCTTTTATGTTAATATTATTACACATTTTCTTAGATTTTACAAGTATTTTTTTTGAAATTCTTAAAATAAAATTATAAGTATTCAGCCCTATATACAAGTGATAGGGCTGAAAAATCGTTTATTGTGCTGCTCTTCTATATAATTCTATAAAATCTTCTTTTGTAACCTCTCTTGGGTTTCCTGGTTTACATGGATCATTCATTGCTTTTTCAGCAAGCATTTCGAAATCTTCCTCTTTTGCTCCATAATCTGTAATTTTTGTATCAATTCCTACTGTTTTACTTAATTCTGAAATCATCCATACAAATGTATTAATAACATCTTGGTCATTTAAATGTTCTGCATCTGGTCTTCCGATATTCATTAAGATTTCTCTAAATCTTTGTGCTGTTGCTGGATCTTCTCCATTAAATCTCATAACCGTTGGAAGTAACATAGCATTAGCAATTCCATGTGGTGTATCATATACAGCTCCTAATTGATGTGCCATTGAATGAACAATTCCAAGTCCTACATTTGAGAATCCCATTCCAGCAATATATTGTGCCATTCCCATCATTTCAATAGCCTCTTCATTTTTTTCATTAACTGCTGCTGGTAAATATTTAAATATCATTTGAATAGCCTTCATATGAAACATATCTGACATTTCATTATGTGCTTTTGTAATATATCCTTCTACTGCATGTGTTAATGCATCCATTCCTGTAGCTGCTGCTAAACTTTTTGGCATTGATCCCATTAATTCTGAATCGATAATTGCTAAAATTGGAATATCATTAGGGTCTACACATACCATTTTTACTTCTGCATCTTCATCTGTAATAACATAATTAATGGTAACTTCTGCTGCCGTTCCTGCTGTTGTTGGTAAAGCAATAATAGGCATTCCTCTATTTGCTGTATCAGATGCTCCATTTAAAGATTTAATATCTGCTCTATCTGGATTTGTCATAACAATTGAAATTCCTTTTGCTGTATCTATACTTGAACCTCCACCTACTGCTACAATTAAATCTGCACCTGAATTTCTACAAGCTTCAACACCATCTGTTACATTTTTAATTGTTGGATTTGGTTTTATTTCATCATATAAATCATAAGGAATATTTGCTTTATTTAATACTTCCTCAACTTTAGCTGTTACACCAGCTTCTACTAAAGATTTGTCACTTACTAAAAATACTTTTTTAAATCCTCTTTTTTGGATTTCCCCTGCAAGTTCTTCTCTTGCACCTTTTCCAAAATATGATGTTTCATTTAAAACAAACTTTACTGACATTTTCTAATTCCTCCTTAATAAAATATTTTTATTTAAAGCATCGAAATCTTTGATTTCATTATGCATGCTTTTTAGCCTTCTTGAAAATCTGATGGTATTTCAAAAGTATTGTCATCAACATCATAAGATACATCTACACGAATGAGTTCTGATGTATCGCCTATGATTGTTTTAATATATTCTAAATCATCCCCATCAAAATAAAATTTAGTATTCGCATTTTCCTCTGAAATATCTTCATCTGTATTCATTAAAAAGTCTGATACCCCTTTATATTCCTCATAACGATAATTTCTACCATCAATTTTTTCTTGTCCTTTTTCAGGTTCTTGACTTTGAATAATTTCATTTAATTGGTTTGATAATTTCCCAAGTTCTGTTACATTATTTTGATAAGTATAATATCTTTTTGTGCTATGCATTAATAAATAGGTATTTCCGTCTTTGATAATATCTGTTGTGTGCTTTCCATCATTATATGTATCAATATTAGCTACATCACCTTTTCTTGATACTGTGTATTTATTATTATCATTTAATTGGAAAGTTATACTATATGTTTCATCTTGAATCATTCTTTCATACATATTGGCTAATCTATTTTTGCTTGCACTTTCTTCTTGATTTTTTGTCACTATATATGCAATCAATACTACTATGATAATTGCTACAATAATACAAATTGACGTAATAAATAATTTATGCTTTTTATCCATTTTTTCTCCACCTTTTTAGAAATTTTTATTGTATATAAAAAATCTACTTTTATCTTGCCTCATATGAATTTTTTCGTATACAATTCTTATAATTATAATCAAATTATACCAATAATATTTAGGTATCTCAATAAAAAAAGTAAAAATGTAATATAAATGTAATAATCAGCTAATTGGGACAATCTCGACTTTTGTTTGTTGGAATTTACCATAGAAAAAGGACCTATCCTATATCTTAAGACGGGTCCTCTACGTTAAAAGTATAACTAGTTACTTGCAACACTAAATTCGTATTGGGTAAATATTTTACTTCATATTTTTCTCCATTAGTTAATTTTTCTTTAGTCTTAAATATCTTATCATTTATTTTTCCTATTATATAATAATTTCGAACTGGTTTACTTTTTATCATAATATAACCATAAGAGTCACTTGACAATTCTTCCCAAATTCCAATCTCTACACTCGCTTTTCCTTCAAAAAATATCTTAGTATCTAGTACATATTTATAATTGCTAACAGAAAATAGTAATAACAAACCTACTATGATAAAAGAAAAAATTTTAGACGTTTTCAGATAAGCAAAAAAGAATATTGCAGAGATAATAACATAAATTGGTAACAACAATCCTAGAAAAAGTAATTTTATCAAACCATCCAATATTAAACTTATAATAAATAGTAGAAGCATTACCTTTGATAAAAATACATAAGCTCTATAAAAACGTCTCTCATTTATTGGATTATAGTCTATCATGGTTCTTCCTTTATTTTCATCTGTTATCGGTTTAATTTTTTTTGCATTTTCTAGATATTTCTCTGATTCTCTTTTATCACATGCTTGTTCAAGCCATACAGATAATGGTACAATATGAACTAAAATTTTATTTAAGTCAATTCTATTTTCTGTATCTAGTTTTTTAAGCCTTTCTATTAACATATTTCTATATTTTTTCAAATATTTTTCATCATTGATATACTGATTATATTTTTCTTCTTCCAATCCTACTACAAACCCATCCATTGTTGTTTCGACATATGTTTTTTCTTTTTTATCTAACTCTTCTTTTACTTCCAAGCATTTGCGGATTGTATATGCACCTAAATAATCTATTGCTGAGAAATCTATTCGTGTATTTTTATTAACCCCAGGTAATTTATATTTTCTTAATATTTTGTAAAAGATTTTTACAAGGTCATGATTTTTATTAATCAATGTACCTCTTTTTATTCCAATTTCTTCTGGAGATAAGTTTTCTAAATAAATATGAACTGCCAATATATTTTCTGGTGGCCATGAATAAAAAGAAATATTGAAAATTCTAACTTTCAACTTTCTTTTTACTATTTTTTTATACTCATCTATAAACTTTTTTCTTAAATCATTTTCAGCATATTCATTATACTTTGGTATTCGAGTAAGACTATCATGATTATTATGCTCAAAATATTCTAATTTTTTTCTTCTTTCTTTTATATATCTACTATAATATATTAATAAATTCATTTTTCCCCTTTTATACGATTATTTTTTTATAAAAAAATAGTAACAACCTATACATATAATATAGAATTATTTACTATTTTTTGTTTAAATTCTATTTTCTTAACACGAAGAAAATAAAAATAATCTTATTAATATTATCTAATTAGTCTCCTAAACAGATTCCAATATCTCTTGCTGTTTTTACTAAATCATCATCCATTGTTACATATCTTACATTACTTTCTGCTGTACCACCTTGAACAGCTCCTATTTCTTTATTCTCTCCTACCACAACTTCTAATGGTACATAATCTAATTTTCCGTTCTTAATAACAGTCAATACTCCAAATTTTCCTTCCATAGCAAGTTCAACTGCTTTTGCACCATATTTTGTAGATAATACTCTATCATATGCTGTTGGTGTTCCTCCTCTTTGCATATATCCTAAAATCGTACATCTTGATTCTAATCCTGTTAGTTCTTGAAGTTCTTTAGCAACTCTGTTTCCTTCTCCTCCAAATTTAACACTGATTCCTGCTTTATTATCAATTCCTTCTGCTGAATGTGTTGTTTGCTCAGCATCTTTTGGATGTGCTCCTTCTGAAACAACAACAACACTAAATCTCTTTCCACTTTCTTTTCTTTTATTAATTGCTTCTGCTGCTTTATGAATATCATATGGTATTTCTGGAATTAAAGCAACATCTGCTCCACCAGAAATAGCAGATTCTAAAGCAATCCAACCAGCAAATCTTCCCATAACTTCTAATACCATAATTCTGTCATGAGTTTCTGCTGTTGTATGTAATCTATCAATAGCTTCAGTTGCTACATGAACTGCTGTGTTATATCCAAATGTAATGTCTGTGCATGCTACATCATTGTCAATTGTTTTTGGCACACCAATTGTATTAATTCCTTTTAAGAATAAATCTCTTGCTGATTTTTGTGTACTATCTCCACCTAATGTAAATACGCAATCAAATCCTGCTTCTTTTACATTTCTTACACATTGGTCTGATAAATCTTCATATGTAACTGTTCCATCTTCATGTTCTACTTTATAATGGAAAACAATTGCATTTGTTGAAGAACCAATAATTGATCCACCTTTTGGTAATATTCCTGAAGCAATTTCATTTCCATCTAATCTAATATAATTATTTTTTACAAGGCCTCTGTATCCATCAATATAACCATAACATTCTATTCCATTTGTCTCACATGTTTTCTTAATTGCTCTGATAACTGCATTAAATCCTGATACATCTCCACCATTTGCTAGTATTGCCACTTTCTTTAACATAAAAAATCCTCCCTTTCTCTTATTTATGTCCATATATTATTATATCAATATTATGGAAAATTACAAGTTTTTGGAAGAATTTTTTTTGATTTATTAAGAATTAAGTTTACTTTTATAGTAGTTGAAAAACTTCCCTGAATTATTTTTCACAATTCCAGGGAGTTTTCCTATAAAATACTCAATTTGAGTATTTCTTGAATTTCTATAGAATTTATTTTAAACAATTGCAAAAGTTAATTCACCTTTTACTGCTACTTTTCCATCAACAGTTGCTAATGCTTCTCCTATTCCGATAGGTCCTTTTCTTTTTATGATTTTTACTTCTAATTTTAATCTATCTCCAGGAACCACTTGTCTTTTAAATCTTAATTTGTCGATTCCACCAAATAAAGCATTTCTTCCCTTATTTTCTTCCATAGAAAGAATAGCAACTGCACCAGTTTGTGCTAAAGATTCTACAATTAAAACTCCTGGCATAATTGGATTTCCTGGAAAATGGCCTTTAAAATAATATTCATCTTCACTAACATTTTTATATGCTACTGCACTTTCTCCTGGTACATATTCTTCTACTTCATCTATCATTAAAAATGGTTCTCTTTGTGGTATAATTTCTTTAATTTGTTCTTTATTTAACATTTTAATTATATCCTTTCTTCACTTTTAAATTACTATCAATCTACATTCCTTTAAGTTAAATTCTTTTAACAATAATTTCTTCTGAAGGCAAAATTCATTAAGCAAAAATGTCCCAAACAGAAACGTCCCCAAAAGGACATTATTTAATTTTAAATAATGGTGTACCATATTCTACAACATCTTCATTTTTTACACAAATTTCTACAACTTCACCATCAAATTCTGATTCGATTTCGTTCATTAATTTCATTGCTTCTACAATACATACAACTTGTCCTTTTGAAATTTTATCTCCAACTTTTACATATGGATCTTTATCTGGTGATGAACTTGCATAAAAAGTACCTACCATTGGTGATTTAATAACTTTATAGTTTTCTTCTTTTTTATCTTCTACTGCAACCATTCTTTTTTCTTCTTGTGGTCTTACAGTAGGAACAGACATTGGTGCACTTGCTTCTATCACATGTGGTTCTACAATTACTTCTCTTTTTTCACTTTTTTTCATACTAATTTTTACACCATCTGGAAATTCAATTTCTAATTCTTCTAATTTTGAATTTCCCATATCGTCCATTAATTTTTTAATTTCCTTATAATCCATATTTCTACCTCCGTTTTTATTTTTATTTTATACTATTTTTTGAAATTTGAAAAGTAGCAAATATAAAAATATTATAAAATAAACTTTTGCAAGGATGATGATATTTTAGATTGAATAAATTTTGAATGTGATTGGAGATATCTTAGAATTTGTTAATCATATATTGAGGGATGTTCACGGTACTCACATAGTGAGGGTCTGAGTGAAAGAGGCTCAATATATGATGTTACAAATTCTTAAATATCGTATTGAACCGAAAAATTTATAAAATCTAAAATAACATCATCCTAATTCAATTTATACTTTCAAAATGATAAAATGTTTCTATTCTTCATATTTCTTTAATAAAATACTACTATTGTGTCCACCAAAACCTAATGAATTAGAAATTGCATATTTTACATCTACTTTTCTTCCTTCATTTGGAACCACATCTAAATCACATTCTTCATCTGGAACTTTATAATTAATTGTTGCAGGAACAAATCCTTCTTCGATTGCTTTTGCACATACAATGGCTTCCACACCACCTGCTGCACCTAATAAATGTCCTGTATGACCTTTTGTTGAACTTACCATTACTTTTTTAGCTGCGTCTTCTCCTAATGCTGTTTTGATGGCTTGTGTCTCATATGAATCATTTAAATGTGTTGATGTACCATGTGCATTAACATAAGTAATTTCTTCTGGATTTACTTTTGCTTCTTCCATAGCAATTTTCATAGCTCTTGCACCGCCTTCTCCTCCTGGAGCAGGTGATGTGATATGGTATGCATCAGATGTTGCTCCATATCCTACCATTTCTGCATAAATTTTAGCACCTCTTTTTTTTGCATGTTCTAATTCTTCTAAAACAATAACTCCAGCACCTTCTCCCATAACAAATCCACTTCTTTCTTTGTCAAATGGAATACTTGCTCTTGTTTTATCTTCTGCTTTTGATAATGCTTTAATATTAGTAAATCCTGCCATACCAAGTGGTGTAATACCTGCTTCTGTTCCTCCTGCTAATACAACATCTTGATATCCATGTTTAATCATTCTAAAGCTTTCACCTATACTATGTGTACCTGAAGCACAAGCTGTTACCATAGAAATAGATTCTCCTTTTGCTCCAATATCAATTGCTACATTTCCTGTTGCCATATTTGGGATTCCCATTGGAATATACATTGGAGAAACCCTATCTGGTCCTTTTGTCATATATTTTTCATGTTCTTCTTCTGTTGTTCCAATTCCACCAATTCCAGAACCAATGATAATTCCTACTCTTTCCATATTTTCTGTTTCTTTGTCTAATCCACTATCTTTCCAAGCTTCTCTTGCTGCTACCATTGCATATTGAGAAAATCTATCTAATCTTTTTGCTTCTCTTCTATCAAAATAGTCTTCTGCATTAAAATCTTTTACTTCTGCTGCTAATTTTACTTTAAAATTTGTGATATCAAATCTTGTAATTTCATCGATTCCACATTTACCTTCTTTGATTCCTTTCCAAAAGTCATTTGCATTATTTCCTATTGGAGTTACAGCTCCTAATCCTGTAATAACAACTCTTCTTTCCATCTTTCTCTTCCTTTCATTTTTTCATACTACTATTATTATTTCACATATATTATATTATTTTAAAACAAATTCAAAGTAGTATATTGTGCATTTTTGATGTCAACTTCAAGCTGAAGGCATACTTTTTGTATGTCAAAGTTTGAAGTTGATATCGAAAATGTGCAAGATGCTGCTTTCAATTTGTTTTACATGACCATTCCACCATCTATATTGATTACTTGGCCAGTGATATAGGCACTTTCATCAGATCCTAAGAAATAGATTAAATTTGCTACCTCTTTTGCTGTTCCCATTCTCTTTAATGGAATTTGGTTATGTATATTTTCTTTTATTTCGTCTGATAACACAGCAGTCATATCTGTCTCTATAAATCCAGGTGCTACTGCATTTGCTCTAATATTTCTTGAAGCTAATTCTTTTGCTACACTTTTTGTAAATCCGATAATTCCAGCCTTTGATGCTGCGTAATTACATTGTCCTGCATTTCCTGCAACGCCTACAACTGATGACAAATTGATAATACTTCCTTTTCTTTTTTTCATCATATATTTTGTAACTGCTTTTGTGACAACATATGTTCCTTTTAAATTCACTTCTATTACTTTATCAAATTCTTCTTCACTCATTCTCATTAATAAATTATCTTTTGTGATACCTGCATTATTAACTAATACATCTATACTTCCAAATTCTTCAATTGCTTTTTTTACCAATTCTTCAATTGCTTCTTTATCTGTTACATCTGCTTGCATAATAAGTGTTTTTACACCTTTGCTTTCAAATTCAGCTTTTAATTCTTCAACATTCGTCTTGCTTGAAACATAGTTAATGACAACATTATATCCATTGTCTGCAAATTTTAAGGCAACTTCTTTTCCAATTCCTCTTGAAGCTCCTGTTACAAATACAGTTTTATTTTCTTCCATCTTTTTTCTTCCTTTCTTTGTTTATTATGTCAGGGGACATACCTTACCTTTGGGTCATCTCTACTTAGGTTAAAATATGTCCCCCTCCCCTTATGATTCACTGTTGACCTTCATTAAAGTTTTCACTCTATATTATTCTTGTTCTTCTAAGTACTTTTCTAGAGTATCCACATTATTTATATTAAATGTTTTGGCTTCTTTATTATCTTTCTTTACAAATCCTGTTAAAGTTCTTCCTGGTCCAATTTCCAAATATTCTTCTACTTGCTCTTGTTCCATTAATTTAATTGCTTTATCAAATCTTACTGGACTAATAATATGATTTGCTAAGATTTCTTTTATATTATCATTTTCAGTATAATATGTACCATCAATATTTTTTATAACTTTAACCTTTGTATCAAGATTAAAATCAATATTTACTAATTCTTTCTCATATGCTTCTTTTGCTTTTTCTAGTTTTATTGTATGGAATGGCCCACTTGTATTTAATTTTAGAGCTCTTTTCGCTCCTTGTGCCTTTAATGCCTCCATCGCTTCATCAATGGCATCTTCTTGTCCTGATATAACTGTTTGCACACTGCAATTATAATTAGCAACTACAATAAATTTATTATTGTTTGAAATTTCTTTACAAACTTCTTCTATTTTTTCTGAATCTAATCCAATAATCGCTGCCATCGAAAATTTCTCATCTGGTAAAAGATTTCCCATGTAATAACCTCTTTTTTGAATTAGTTTTATTCCATCTTCAAAACTGATGATTCCAGCATAGATTAAAGCACCATATTCTCCTAAACTCAATCCTGTTGCAATATCTGCTTCTATTCCTTTTGATTTTAAAACTTCTAATATTGCTAAACTTGTTGTTAGTATAGCAATTTGTGTATTTTCCGTTTTATTTAACTCTTCTTCTGAACCTTCAAAACAAAGTTTTTTTACATCAATTCCAGATATTCTTGAAGCCTCATCATAAATTTTTTTTGCTTCATCATATTTTTCATAAATATCTTTTCCCATTCCTACAACTTGTGCGCCTTGTCCTGGAAATAAAAATGCTCTTTTCATTCTTTCTTCATCCTTTCTTTTAAATTAATTCTTTATTATAAATAATTAAACTTTTGTCTCAACTTCAGATAAAAATTTTTCCATACATGAAGTTTAATCTTTTATAAAGTTGAGATATCATATATAAAATTTTATGAAATTACGAATGTAATTGGAAGAATATTAGAAATTCTTAAATTATCAAGTAGGAGAATCTCAAATTTACTTTGAGAGGTGCCTGCTTGGTAATTTTAGAATTTATATATTCTGTAATGCAACCGAGTAATGAATAAAATTTTATATATAATATCTCAACTTAGATTTTTATATAAAATTTTTTCATTTAGGATATTATATTTCCATCAAAATACTTCCTGTGTTTAATCCTCCACCATATCCTAATAGAATAATTTTATCACCTGTTCTTAAAAGTCCACTTTTTTGCATATCATATAAAGCAATTGGTATACTAGCACAAAAGGTATTTCCTCTTTCTTGTATATTTGTATACATCTTTTCCATTGGTATATGGAGTCTTGATGGAATTGCTTTCATAATTCTTAAGTTTGACTGATGTGCTACTATATATTTTACATCATGTAATGATATATTCGCTTTTTCTAGTAATTCATTTATATTTTCAACTGTTTTGGTAACTGCATATTTGTATACTTCTTTTCCGTTCATATATACGTTTTGTCCATATCGATATATTAAAATATTATTTTTGTCTTCCTCAGCTTTAATATTAGATATATACATTTTTGGATGAGTGGTTATTTCTTCTTTTTCTATTAGTGTTGCTCCAGCACCATCTGATAAAACAACAGCTGTTCCTATATCTTTTTTATCAACAATTTCAGATAATTTATCTACACCAATAATTAAAGCTTTTTTTATATTTCGTGAATCCATATATACTTTTGCAATATCAAAAGCATTTATATATCCTCCACATCCAGCTAATATATCTAAACATATACATGGAGAAAGGTTTAATTTTTTTTGCACATAATTTGATATTCCTGGCATTAACATATCTGTACTTGTTGTTGCTGCTATAATAAGGTCGATATCTTGTTTATCTTCTTCTGAAGGAATCAGTGTCTTTACTGTCTCTACTGCCATATCTTGTATAGTCTCATCTATTGCATAATATCTATTTTTTATTCCTGTTCTTTTTTCAATGTATCCATTCTCTAAATTTAATATTTTTTCCAATTCCTTATTTTCCATTTGTTTTTTAGGAAAATATATTCCATTGGCTACTATACGAATATTGCTCACTTGCTACCTCTTTTCGCTTTTAATACAAACTATTCCTTATATATTTATATACTATTTTTGTATTTTTTTCTATTAGTATGACTGGTCAAAAAATATAAAATAGAGAATATCTACTGCAATTCCAAGTAAATATTCTCTATCTTTTCTTATTCTATAAAAAATTTTTCTTTTAATTCATCTTAACTAAATATATTTTTTTCTCAACTACTTATCCATTTCCTTGTTGCTCCTCACCATTTTGTCCTTCTTTATTACTTTGTTGCTCTTGATTATTTTGTTCTTCGCCATTATTTTGTTGCTCTTCATTACTTTGTTCTTGACCATTATTTTGCTCATTATTTTCTTCAGTTGTCTCATTATTTACTTGATTATTTTGATTATTAGTAGTTGTTGTATTGTTATTTGATGTATTTGTATTGTCATTTGATGTAGATTTTAATACACCTAATCTATCTAAATACTCTTCTACATCATAAGTTTTATCATTAGCAGTCATTAAATATTGTTTTTTTCCTCCACTAATGACCATATAAATATCATCAACAAAAGCTCTAATTGGCTGTTCTCCTGATGCATTAAGTAATGTATAACGATCATTAAGACATGCAACAATCACATTATAATCTGGTATTACCAATAGATTTGTTGCTTCTCTATTACTACTTGCAATATATCCAAAACTATCATATTCGAAGTCTACTACTTGCTTTCCTTTTGTGTCAAATAATCCCCATTTATTATTTTTCTTAACTGGTATTAAATTATCTACTAAAATATATCCTGTTTTTAAATCATTTTCTTCAAATCTAGATATATCTATTCCAATTTGATCATTTTCAGCATATATAATATTGTTTCCGTTTAAATCTACCACTCCATATCGATTATTTCTACGAACTAAGTATAATCCTGCATCATAATCCATTAATTCTATACTATCATAATTAATATCCACTTTTGTTCTCTTATCTGTTCCTATAATTCCATATTTATCTCCACTTTTTACAATGAAATCACCTGTAGATTCTTGATATCGAATATCATCATATTTGCATTCCAAAATTTCTGTTCCATCTGTTGGGTTAATGACTCCATAATATCTATCATCTGAAACAATTAGCATATCTTTTATTACTGCTTTTTCGTTTTCAAATACTTCACTTAATCTTGTATATCCATAGTCCAAAATGGTATTTTTATAAGAACTAATTAAATATGGTATTGTATAAATTGCAATATTATTATTTTGTTGATCATAGTAAAAAGTAGTATTAAAAACTTTTTGCATTCCATCTGTTGTTATATATAATTCTCCATTGATTGCTTTTACAGGCTTGTCCATATATATATATGTATAGTTATTACTATTTTGTTCTAAATTTAATTTATATATTTTATTGGAGTTTAATGTAATGTTTACTACTTCTCCTTCACATTCCACATAACATTTGCTATTATCTTCAGATTTATTGCTATATTCTCCGCTATAACTATTATATCCTAAATATGTAGATATAGCTCTTACTGGAACATATATCGTTCCATCTTGTTCAAAATCTAACAAATTTTTAACTTCTGCATTTTCCACACCATTGACATAGACACGCAAAACAGTTCCTTCCAAATACATCATATAGGAAAGAATTCCTATCATTACTATGACAATTAATACAATAAAAACAATTATTATTTTAATAATGTTTTTTGTCTTATTTCCTTTATTGTTTGAAACTTCTTCATCTAATAAATTCATATACACCCTCCTACTTTTCAAGCTTCATAGCCATATTTTTTGTAAAACTCATCCCTAAAAGTTGCTAAATTATCTCTCTCTATTTCTATTCTAACCTTTTCCATTAAATTAGTCAAGAATCTTAGATTATGTATTGATAATAATCTAACACCTAAAATCTCGTTTGCCTTGATAAGATGCCTTATGTAGGCTCTTGAATAATTTTTACAAGTATAACAATCACATTCTTCATCTAATGGATTCCAATCTCTTTCATATGTTGCATTTCTCACTACAACTTTTCCGTGAGATGTTAATGCTGTTCCATTTCTAGCTATTCTTGTAGGTAATACACAGTCACACATGTCAATTCCTGCAATCGCTGCTTCTATTAAATAATCTGGTGTACCAACTCCCATTAAATATCTTGGCTTATTTTTTGGCATTAATGGTGCTGTAAATCGAAGCATTTTCAAAAATTCTTCTTTTGGTTCTCCTACACTGATACCACCAATAGCATATCCAGGTAAATCTAATTCGATTAACTCTTTTGTACTTTGTTCTCTTAGATCTTCATAAAATCCACCTTGAATAATACCAAATAAAGCTTGATTTTCTGTTTTATGTGCTTCTTTACATCTTTTGGCCCATCTAGTAGTTCTTTCCATAGATTGTTTTGTATATTCATAACTTGCTGGATATTCTACACATTCATCAAATGCCATAATAATATCTGCACCTAAATCTTCTTCAGTTTTCATAACACTTTCTGGTGAAAAGAAATGTTTACTTCCATCTAAGTGAGATTTAAATTCTACCCCTTCTTCTGAAATAGTTCTTAAATCCCCTAAACTAAATACTTGAAATCCACCACTATCTGTCAAAATTGGTCTGTCCCATTTCATAAACTTATGAAGTCCACCTGCTTCTTTTACAATGTCTTGTCCTGGTCTTAAGTATAAATGATAGGTATTTGATAATATAATTTGTGCACCAACCATCTCTTTTAATTCTTCAGGTGTCATTGATTTTACAGTTGCTTGTGTTCCTACTGGCATAAATACTGGAGTTTGTATATCTCCATGAGGTGTATGAATAACACCTCTTCTAGCCCCTGTTTGTTTGCATTCATGCAATAGTTCATATGTTACTGCTGGTTTCATGTTTCCTCCTTTTTTTCTTTATTTGCTTTTTCTTTATTTGCTTTTTCCATATTTCATTTTTCGTAGCTTTATTTTATGCTTTATTCTTATCTTCTTGGTATAGCATTTGAAGATTACACTTTTCAAATCCTAATCCTTCATAAAATTTTATTGCATTACTATTTTTATTGTATGTATCTAGTTGAATATTGGTTATTCCCGCCTCTTTTAAAGCATCTATCGCTGTTTTCATTAATGCTTTTCCAATTCCTTTATTTCTATATTCTTCCAAAACAAATATATTATTGATTGAACCTAATTGCACAGTATACCATGCTTTTTTCTTAAATATTTCTGCTGTTATAAATCCAACAATTTTCTCATTTTCTTCTGCTACATAGATATATTGCTCATTTAAAAAATACTCCAAATCCTTTTTTCCTACTTCCGTATATCCCCATTCAGTTACAGCAATATCTAATCCTAAAGATTTATCATATTTTGCAAGCAAATATCTTAAATCTTGTATATCTTTCATATCTTCTTTTTTGGCTTTTCTTATTTTCATTTTATCACCTACTTAATCCTTGTTTATAAATTTATTGAATAAACATAGCATCTCCAAAACTAAAAAATCGATATTTTTCTTTTACTGCTTCATTATATGCTTTCATAATGTAGTCTTTTCCTGCTAAGGCAGATACCAACATTAATAAAGTAGATTGTGGCAAATGGAAATTGGTAATTAATCCATCTAGACATTTAAATTGATAACCTGGATAGATAAAGATACTGGTATCTGCTTCTGTTTCTTTTACAAATCCATTTTCATCTGCAATCGTTTCTAATACTCTACAAGAAGTCGTTCCAACAGCAATCACTCTTTTTCCTTGTTTTTTTGTTTCATTGATTTTGTCAACATCTTCCTGTTTGATATAGAAATGTTCTGTATGCATTTCATGGTTTTCTACATTTTCTTCTTTTACAGGTCTAAAAGTTCCAATACCAACATGTAATGTTACATTTGCAATTTTTACACCTTTTTCTTCTATTTTTTTTAACAATTCTGGTGTAAAATGTAACCCTGCTGTTGGTGCTGCTGCTGATCCATTATATTTTGCATAAACTGTTTGATATCTATCATTATCTTTTAATTCCTCATGAATATATGGTGGTAATGGCATTAATCCTATCTTATCTAGTATTTCATTAAATATTCCTTCATATGAAAATTGAACTTTTCTTGTCCCCCCTGGCATAATCTCTAAAATTTCAGCTGTTAATAATCCATCACCAAAAATCACTTTTGTCCCTACATGAAGTTTATTACCTGGTCTTACAATCGTTTCCCAAATATCCCCTTCTATATTTTTTAGTAATAAAAACTCTACTTTTGCTCCTGTCTCTTTTTTTCCATAGATTCTAGCAGGAATAACCTTTGTATTATTTCTTACTAAACAGTCACCTGGCTCTAAATAGTCAATAATATCTTTAAATGTTTTATGTTCAATTGTTTGCTTACTTCTATCTAAAACCATTAATCTTGATTCATCTCTTTTTTCTATTGGTGTTTGTGCAATTAATTCTTCTGGTAATTCATAATTAAATTCTGATACTTTCATTTTTCCTCCTCGCTTTTCTTTTAATGTAATATTATCCCTTGTTGTTTTTTATGGTATAGGAAAAGCGATTTTTCCTATACCAAAAAAAATGTCCCAAACAGAAACGTCCCCAAAAGGACATTTTATACTTTCGCTAATAACAATCCTATATTCATAAATAAATTACTGAAAATTCCTCTAATTTCCTCAATTATATTTTGTGGTTCTGTATAAACTTCTAACTCATAAGCATATTCAAAATTTGATCTCTTGGCAGGTTTTAATGTATATATTTCATTTGGTAATCCTACATATCCATTTGATGTATAGATTTCTTGATTCATATAATCTTTATACCACTCTCTTTGTCCTATTAAATATTCATTCTCATATCCATATTCTTTATAATCATGTAATGCAGGTACTGTATATCCATATTCTTTTGCTGTTCTTTCTAATGAATGTAAAAATTCATGCAAGAATACTTCTTCTGGGAATTGGTTTACTCTTGTATCATATTTATAAATATAACTTCTCGAACTATTTGGTAATCGAATATTGGAAAATCCAATTCCATAATAATCCATAGATCCTAAACCAATCCAATCTTTAATTTCAATATCATCTTCATATTCTTCATTTCCTAGTCTTACAACAATGAAAATATGGTCATAATTATTCTTATTAATGATATCTTTAATTTGTTCCTCTATATCTTCTGGTGCAACATAATAACCAAATTCATCATCATATGATAAAGAAGTGATTGGTTCTTGTATTTCATATATATCACAATCTGCTGTCATTTTTCCTTCTGATAACTGATTACAAGAATTTTCAAATCGTTCTATCGTATTTTTTATATCTTCTATATCTGTATTTGTTACTTGTATGTCAATTTCTTTATTATCTACTACAACATTTGTATTTTCAAAAATAAAGCAAGCAAAATTCCAACCACTATCTTCTTCAGGTTGTCCTTTTTCTATTTTAAAATCGGAAAACCAAACTTCTCCTTTTGCATATCCTCCTGTTCCTCCTAAGCGGAAGGCAATGTCTACTATATCTCTATTTTTAGAATTAAAAATCAATTCTACTTCTTGCCATTCACTATCTCCACTAATTGCTACAGATCTTTCTACTGTATTCGATATAGAAATTTGTGCTCCGATACTAGAAGCATTTTTGTCTGCTTCTACACCCTTGGTTTTTATCATACAAGTAACTTTATATGGTGTATTTTTTTCTACTTCTATTTCTTTTGAAAACATCGCATCATTAAATTCATTTGATGTAATTTTATAACTATTGCTATCAGAATATTTTACTTTTTTATCTCTTTTAAATTCTGATATTCCTAAATTTGCTTCACTTCGTACAAGTCCATTAAAATTATTGCTTTGATAAAATTGATATGCGAAATATATAGCAATCATTAAAATAACAAAAGTAACTATATTTAGGATTAATCCTTTTGCACTTTCATTTTTTCTCATACTCTATTTTCCTTTATCTTTTATTCTACTTTTTTTCAAATAATGTAAATTGATAACTACAATTTTGATATGCTATTTTATATTCTTTTGCTTCTATTATTATATTCATGTTTTCTGTTGGTACTTCTTTATATATATTACTTCCCACTGTTCCTACAACCCATACTCTTCCTTGATAATCATCTAAGACTTCATTATAACTATATACTGTCTCCATTGCTGGTGCATATGCTTTATATGCTTCTTCTACATCCCAATTCCATTGGTTATAGAAATATTGTTTATTATCTGGAAAATATGAGGCTAATACTCCTCCGTACTCCTATTTCGTTGTATATGATAATATCACCTTTTTGTATATTTTCTTCCATAAAACTCATTACTTCTTGGTTTGTTGTATCATAATTGTTTTTTATAGAATTATAATTTCCAATAAAACTTAAGATTAATATTACTGCACATATGATTCCTGTTATCAATTTTTTCTCTTCTTTTGCCATGAAAAAAGCAAAAACAAAAATGTATAGTCCTGTCAATGTTAGCAAATATCTTCCTACTAATATTGGACTTCCTATTAATGATATGATTAAAACTGCTGCTATTACTGTTATATATATGATAATAGATATGACAGCTGGTAAAATTTCTTCTTTGTTTTTCTTTGCCTTATATATTCTGTACCCTATGTAAATATATAATAATATGGATACTATTAGTGAAATAATGGCTGTGGCATTAATCGTTGAATCTGTTTGTACTCTAAACTGAAAACTTGGTACTTCTATTAAGGTGTTTAAATTTAATTGAATCCAAAATCCTCCACCTACACGTGTCATTTGTTCTATTAAAAATAATAGCCAAGGAATATATAATATT
>CAWVJG010000085.1:0-4050 GCA_963929465.1 Bacillota bacterium | reverse complement strand
TCTTTATTATATAAAACTGTTGCGGGAATTACTGAATAATACCCTATTGATTCTTTATTTTCCTTCATATACCACTCCAATTCTAGCAGTAATATCATTTATTATTGTTGGCTGACTGGTAGATTACCTTATATTTTTACCATAAAAAATACAGAATACTTCAACTAATTTGAAATACTCTGTAATATAGATGATTACTGCATTTTATTTACTTTTATATTTGGTTGGTATATTTTAAAATCCACAGGTGTGGATTTAAACTTACAATTTCCTGCTGGCTGGGAACAAGCAAGAAGAATTAAATATGCACAAGGATTTAATCAACCTGCTCCTCGTGACTTCGTAGGTTTTGGTCCCTTAACAGAACCAGAATCTTTAACAATTTACAATTTTACTTTAATGCATGATTTTAAATTAGTACTTGCTTATCATACACAAGGCCAAGAAATTTATTGGCAGTTTCAAAACTTCAATCCACCAAACAGTTTAGAAATTGGTCAAAGCTTAGCACAAGCAAGTGGATATAGACTTGCTGAAACACCATACAATTCTAGTTTTGCAGGATACAAAGATTGGTTTATTCAAAATTATAATCGTCCTGGATATACGATTGAAGCAGGTATTGGAGAAAATCCTCTTCCTCTTTCACAGTTTGATGAAATTTATAATGATAATATTGGTATTTTAATATTAAGTGCTATTTTATAATATTTTATTATATATCCAAAAATACTAAGTATCACTTTTGATTACTTAGTATTTTTCTATTTTTATCTAATTTTCTATTTATAACTCTATCCTCTTATATATATTCTTTTAATCCATCAACAATTTTATAAACCTTTGTCATGGGATTTCTTTCTGATGCTTGTCCATCTTTATTAAGATTCTCTATATATTTAACTTATTATATAATTAATAATATAATTATCACTTCTCTATTTTGCTTTTCATCTGTAACTTATTTCTTATTTTATAAATCTTATTTGTAAATTTAGATTAAAATAATTTTCTCCTTTATCTGGATAAATATCAAACATTTTATATCTAGTTGAACTTGGCGATTCTAATTTAGTATTTTTTATAAGATATTTTACTAAATATTCTTTATAATAAATAGCATCTAAAACCAATATCTTTCCATCATTTTCCACCAAAAATATTCCGCCAATAATATCATATTCACCATTCCAAATCACACCAGGCGTCATCCCCAATGTAACTGCTAAAAGAAAATCTCCTATTTTCTTTTAGCAGTTACATTTCTGAATTTCCAGTATAATTTAAAATATTATTTTCAGATACATAATCTTCTATGTCCTCAGCAGATAAACCTTTTATTAAATATTTAAAATTTGTGTTATTTGAAGCATTCAATAATGTCGCTGGACTACCTAGACTAGACTTTATACTATATCCAACCTTATTAATAATTGTATTTAACTTATTATCTTTTAATTTAGCACTAATATCTTCTTTTGAAGTCGATGATGATTTTATTTTATTTCCTTCTGTTAATTTTTCAAGAATATATTTCATTTCTTGTATTGGAAAGCTACCAGTCCCAGGCAACTCATTAATTATTTTTCTTAATAATACTTCTTTATATTTTTGAATTTCTATTTTTTTAACATTTGAAATAACTTTATTGTTTTTTAATACATCTACATTTGTCCCTTTAATATCAAAATAATATTCGTTGTTGTTATTTTGAATATATAATCCTATAACTTTAAAAGTACTATCATCAATTATGTCTAAATTATCATCTACTATCTTTAATTCTTGATTATCTAATAATTCTAATAAAGCATATAATTCAGACCATTCTCCTCTATTAAATTGCATTGAATTCCTCCAATCTTTTATACATATATTTGGCCATCTCTTCAATTACTGGTATGGATACAGAATTTCCAAACAATTTATATTGTTGTGTTACACTAACATCTTTTGGAAATGAAAATTCCTCTTTTTCTCCATCTTTAAAGCCGTAGCCTATAAAACCTTGTAATTTTCCCCATTCATTTGGCGTCATAATTCTGATTCCATCATAATTCAATTCCGACTTTTTATTTTTTACTATTTTACCTCCAAAAGTGTAATTAGGTTGTTTTACTAAGTTTCTTTCTTTTCCTGAACCTCCTGTTGCTAAGATAGTATTTGAAATTGGGTTTTCACCTTCATTAACTATAACATATCCAAATCCATTTCCTTTTTCTTTATGTTTACTTCTATGTTTTTTTAATGTTTCCCAATATGATTCAGAAAGATAATACCTTTCATCTACTTTTTTATCTAATAAATCATATAAATTTTTATATATTACTTTTTCTTTTTTTCTTGGTAGTGATGGAAATATATATCCATTTGGTATTAGGTCCTTTCTAAATCCCATCATATATGCTCTAGAACTCTTTTGTGGTAATCCAAAATCTTTAGTATTTCTTATTATTTCATCTTTATGAATTTTAAGATTTCCTTCAATTCCCTCTTCGACACCAATCATATGATAGCCCAAATCCTTTACAAGTGTTTCAACTATTGTTTCAAATGTTCTTCCCCTATCATGTGTTATAATACCTTCAACATTTTCTAGAAGAAAAGCTTTAGGCTTAGTTCTATCAATAATATCTGCAACATCAAAAAATAGTGTTCCTCTTGTTTTATCTTTAAATCCCTTCTTTTTTCCTGCAATTGAAAAAGATTGACAAGGAAATCCGCCTAATAATACATCATAGTTTGTTTTTTCAACCTTATTTTTAAATTCTTCACTTGTTACATCATTATATGGATCTTCTCCATATAAATGAGCATAAGTTTCACATGCATATTTATCAATTTCTGCAGATAATACGTTTGAAAAATTTCCTGTCATTTCAAATCCTCTGCGAATACCACCTATACCTGCAAATAAATCTATTGTCTTCAAACTCATATTTATACCTCTTTTTTTATTCACATTATCAAATGTATTCTATCATATAATTCGATTTATTTCTACTCATATCCAATTATTTATTATTTTATAGTTGCACAAAACTTTTTTTCTTTTTTATGAAATTTTTTCTTTTGATTTATTAGCAATTCTAAAACTTCAATCCTCCAAACAGTTTAGAAATCAGTCAAAGCTTAGCTCAAGCAAGTAGATATTTCACAATTTGATGAAATCTATAATGATATTATTAGTATTTTAATATTAAGCACTGTTTTAGAACAATAGCGGGCTTTCTTAAACATTTTTTATGTTCATAACATTTCAAAGACCTCGTTATTGTTCGGCGCCAAATTTTCCGTTAATAAAATTTGTGTGCAATCATTAGAGCAAAGCGACATTCTTGTATAGGAAAAGGTGATTTTTCCTATACAAAAAAAATACTAAGCATATTCTTTTATACTTAGTATTTCTTTTTCTATCTTATTTTTTAATGTTTGTCTATATTTCTATATCTAAAGAATTTGTAAGCTGATACCAATACAATTCCAATTGCCCCAATACCTATACCAATAGCTAAATGATGATTTCCTGCAGCTGGTAGTTTTGTTTGAGCTAATGATGAATATTGTTGATTTCCACTAGTAGATGTTTGGCTATTATTTAAACTTAAATTATCATTTATATTTTGTAAGCCATCTGTTAATTTATCTGGATCATCTAATTGATCTTTCCATTCATCTTGTATTTGATCATCATTTGGATCATCTGTTCCTGGATTTTCTGGATCTGGATTTTCTGGATCTGGATTCTCAGGATCTGGATTTTCTGGGTCCGGATTTTCTGGATCTGGGTTCTCTGGATCTGGGTTCTCTGGATCTGGATTTTCTGGTTCTGGATTCTCAGGATCTGGATTTTCTGGGTCTGGATTTTCTGGATCTGGGTTCTCTGGATCTGGGTTCTCTGGATCTGGATTTTCTGGGTCTGGATTCTCTGGATCTGGATTCTCTGGATCTGGATTTTCAGGGTCTGGATTTTCTGGATCTGGATTCTCTGGGTCTGGATTCTCTTCTGTGCCATCTGTTATTTTCCATAATTGTGTTCCATAAAATGGG
>CAWVJG010000084.1:0-6436 GCA_963929465.1 Bacillota bacterium | reverse complement strand
AGAAACAGTTGGTTCTAATTTTATGTCTTTTATTTTTTCATTTAAAGAATTTCTCAAAGTATTAATTTCTGTAGAATCTTTTATATTTGACAGGTTTTTAATAATTTCATTAGCATCTTCTTTGGCTTCTAATAAGATATTTCTAGCTTTTATTTTTGCATTATTAATAATTTCTTTTTCTTGCTTTTCTTTTTCAAAATTTTCTCTTTGCAATTTTTCTTTCAATATGTTGATTTGTTCAGATTCTGCTAAAATTCTTTCCTTTTCTTTTTCAATCAATTGTTTATCATCATAGATATTTTTTAGAAGTTCCTCAAAAGTGATATCGTTTGAAGACATTAGATCTTTTGCTTTTTGAATAATAGATATATCTAACCCTAACTTTTGGCTAATTGCAAAAGCATTACTTTTTCCAGGTACTCCAATTAATAGCTTATATGTAGGAGATAATGTTTCAACATCAAATTCAACAGAAGCATTTTCAAATCCAGAAGTAGTCATAGCATATTTTTTTAATTCTTGATAATGTGTAGTTGCAATGGTAAGAGAGCCGATTGTTTTAAAATAGTCTAATATAGAAATTGCTAAATTAGCACCTTCTACTGGATCTGTTCCAGAACCTAATTCATCTACTAAAATTAAGGAATTTTCATTTGCATGTTTTGTGATATCCACAATATTGCTCATATGAGAAGAAAATGTACTTAAAGAATCAGCAATACTTTGGTCATCACCAATATCTGCAAAGACATGCTCAAATACAAATATACTAGATTTTTCATCAGCTGGAATATTTAAGCCGCTACAAGCCATGCAAGTTAGAAGTCCAACCGTTTTTAGAGTAACTGTTTTTCCACCTGTATTAGGCCCAGTAATTAGTAATGTAGAAAAATCTTTTCCAAGTTCTATAGAAATGGGAACTACTTTATTTTTATCAATTAAAGGGTGTCTTGCATTGATTAGATGAATTTCTTTGTTAGTATTGATAATTGGTGTAATTCCTGAAATCGCTTTAGAATATTTTGCTTTTGCAAATATAAAGTCTAAAGTACCAATGACTTCCATATCTGTTTTTAGATCTTCTATATATGGATAGAAAAGAGAAGTTAATTGTTGTAATATTTTTTCGATTTCTACTTCTTCCTCTAATCGTAATTGATTAATTTCATTGTTTAATTCAAAGATAGAAATAGGTTCTATGAATAAGGTAGAACCAGCATTAGAAACATCATGGACAAAACCTTTTACTTGACTTCTGTATTCTTCTTTGATAGGAATTACAAATCGGTCATTTCGAATGGTTACTACATTTTCTTGAACATATTTAGAAAAAGATGAAGAGTGAATCATCGAATTTAATTTAGAACGAATATCTTGTTCTAAGTTTCTGATTTTCTTTCTGATTTTTTGTAATTCTGGAGAAGCTTTATCATCTATGGTATTTTCATCAATAATAGAAGAGGAAATTTTAGAGATAACACCTTCATTGGTATACAAGCTAGAAAATAACCCTTCTAGAATTGGAAAATCATTTTTATCAATATAGTCTTTTGAAAAATAAGTTTTCAAATCTCTGCTACATAGAAAAATGGTATTCAAGTCTAATAATCCTTTTATTGTTAAACTCTGAGAACTTTCTAGATTGATTAAGTAAATATGAATATCTTGGATATCATAAAAAGAAGGAATTGAATTTTTATAGACTAAATTTACAGCTTCCTCTGTTTCAGATAATTTTTGCTTTACAATGTTAAAATCATTACATATTTGTAAATTCAAAGCAAGTTCTTTTCCTAAATCAGTAGAGCAATACTTGCTTAAATTTTCTAATACCTTATTAAATTCTAGTTTTGATATATATCGAGTATTCATATAATAAGTTCCTTTCATATATATATTAAAATAAACATTAATATATATAATTATACAAGGATTTTATGAAATAGTCAAAAGTATTGTTTTTGATGTGATTTATTAGAACAAATTGTAGGATAATAAAAAATGAAAAGATGATATAAAACTTTATATTTTATATCATCTCTTTTTGACATTTATTTTTTGTCTTCCTCTTTTTTTTCTTTAGGAATAACAATATTTTTAGGTTTTTTATCATCTGTATTTTTAGGCTTTATAGGGCTAATATGGTCATGCACAGGAGATATATCTAAATCATTTTCATCACCTGATACAATTTCTATTTTTTTATCTTCACTCATAGGAATTACCTCCTTAGTATTTTTTTTTAATAGTAGCATATAAAATGAAAAAGTGCAAGAAAAAACCATATAAGTTTTAGTATTTTTTTAGGATTATTGGAATTTAAAGATTTATAGATTTATTTCACAGAATATTTACCAATACATAAAAAATAATGATTTCTTCAATCTTGAAAAATAACAATAGTTGAACAGCTTGATTATATAAAATCTCTTAAAACCCTTGACACAGCAAGCTTTTTTTGACATAATATATAGTAAATTCAAGAAAAAGTAGGAGAGTATATGGAAATAGAAAAATCAAAAGCAATTATTGAGGCCATATTATTTGCAGCAGGAAGAATTGTAAAATATAGTGAATTGATATTGGTTTTAGAAAAAAATGAAGAAGAAATCCATACAATTATCAAAACTATGCAAGAAGAATATAAAGCAAATAATCGAGGAATAGAAATTATTCAAGTAGAAGATGGTTATCAATTAGCAACCAAAAAAGAGCTATATGAATATATATATCCAATTCTAGATAAACGAACAAAACCAAATTTGTCAACCGCAGCAATGGAAACATTATCGATTATTGCATATAATCCTAGAATCACGAGAGCAGAAATTGAAGCAATTAGAGGAGTATCAGCAGATGCTTGCGTATATAAATTGTTAGAATATGGATTAATAGAAGAGGCAGGAAAGACAGATTTGCCAGGAAAGCCAATGTCATACAAAACAACAGATGAGTTCTTGAAAATGTTTGGTTATAGCTCATTAAAAGAGTTGCCAGAATTGCCAAAATATAAATTAGATAGTAATCAACAAATTGTTATTGATGAGTTAGTAGAAAATGAAGAAAATACGAATAATGTAAGTGAAAATCTTGACAATACGAATGTTAGTACTGAAACTGGTGATAGGGAAACTACAGATACAGTAAATACAAAAGATATCAATGAACCTTATAGTAAACAAGAGGCTCCAATGCCCGAAAGGGAAGGAATAAGCAATTTTCAAGAATAAAAAAATAATTATGAGGAGAGATAAATATGAAAAATGATAAACAATTTGTAAAAGATATTACCAATATAGATGAAAATTTTCCACAATGGTATACAGACATTGTATTGAAAGCAGAATTAGCAGATTATACAGATGTAAAAGGATTTATTGCTATTAGACCATATGGATATGCAATATGGGAAAATATACAAAATTATGCGGACAAAAAGTTTAAAGAGCATGGAGTAAAAAATATTTCTATGCCAGTATTAATACCAGAAAGTTTATTGAATAAGGAAAAAGATCATGTAGAAGGATTTGCACCAGAAGTTGCTTGGGTAACTATTGGAGGAGGAGAAGAACTAGAAGAAAGATTATGTGTAAGACCTACTTCTGAAACAATCTTTTCTACGATGTATTCAAAATGGTTAAGTTCATGGAGGGATTTACCATTTCTATATAATCAATGGTGTAGTGTATTAAGATGGGAAAAAGAAACAAGACCATTTTTACGTTCAAGAGAATTTTTATGGCAAGAAGGACATACAATTCACGAAACAGCTGAAGAAGCAAAAAAATTCACAATGGATATGTTGGAGGTATATGCAGATGTTATTGAAAATCTATTAGCAATACCAGTCTTAAAAGGACAAAAAACCAAAAAAGAACAATTTGCAGGAGCAGAAGCAACTTATACAGTAGAAACATTAATGCATGATGGTAGAGCTTTACAAGGAGGAACATCACATTATTTTGGTCAAAACTTTACAAAACCATTTGAAGTAAAATTCCAAAATAAAAATGGAGAACAAGAATATGCTTATCAAACATCATGGGGAATTAGTACAAGACTAATTGGAGCAGTTATTATGGCTCATGGAGATAATAGAGGATTAAAATTACCACCACTTGTTGCACCAATTCAAGCAGTCATTGTACCAATTGCACAACAAAAAGAAGGCGTGTTAGAAGAAGCGAATAAATTAAAAGAAAGACTAAGTAAAAAATTCAGAATGGAATTAGACGATAGAGATAATTATTCAGTAGGGTATAAATTTAATGATTGGGAAATGAGAGGGGTACCAGTTAGAATTGAAATGGGACCTAGAGATATAGAAAATGGAGAAGCTGTTTTAGTTAGAAGAGATACTTCAGAAAAGATTTCTGTAAAATTAGAAGAGATCGAAGAGAAATTAGACCAATTATTAAAAGATATTCAAACATCTATGTATGAAGTATGTAAAAAGAGAATGGAAGAAAAGACAACCATTGCACACAATATGGAAGAATTAAAGAAAAATTTAGAAGAAAATCAAGGATTTGTAAAAACTATGTGGTGTGGAAGTCAAGAATGTGAAGATAAAGTAAAAGAAGAAACTGGTGCACCATCTAGATGTATGCCTTTTGAACAAGAACATTTAGGGGATACTTGTGTATGTTGTGGTAAACCAGCAACAAAGATGGTCGTTTGGGGAAGACAATATTAAATATGTCCAATTGGGGACGTTTCTGTTTGGGACATTTTATGGAATATTATAATTGAAAAGATGTTTATTAGAACTTGAATTTATAAACTAAAAAATATAGAATATAAAATTATTCAGAATTTTATATTCTATATTTTTTTATAATTTATAATAAAAAATAAATCCAATCCTTCTTATTTAATAGTTTGCAAAAAATGTCCCAAACAGAAACGTCCCCAATTGGACATTAAAACTCACAATTTTTAGGTGTTCTAGGGAAAGGAATCACATCACGAATATTTTGCATACCAGTTAAATACATAATGGCTCTTTCAAAACCTAGGCCAAAACCGGCATGATCACAACTACCATATTTTCTTAAATCCAAATACCAGTTGTAACTATCAATATCCATGTTTAGCTCTTTCATTCTTGCGACTAGTTTATCATAATCTTCTTCTCTTTGGCTACCACCAATAATTTCTCCAATTCCAGGAGCTAGTAAGTCAGCTGCTGCAACTGTTTTTCCATCTGGATTTTGTTTCATATAAAAAGCTTTAATATCCATTGGGTAATCTGTTACAAATACAGGTTTTTTAAAGACTTGTTCACAAAGATATCTTTCATGTTCTGTTTGTAAATCCACACCCCAAGATACTTTAAATTCAAATTTATCATTTGCTTTTTCTAATTCTTTAATCGCATCTGTATAAGAAATTCTAGCAAAGTCAGAATGAATAACATTATTTAGTCTTTCTAATAATCCTTTATCAACAAAATTATTAAAGAATTCCATTTCTTCTTTGCAATGTTCTAAAACATATGAGAATGTATATTTAAGCATTTCTTCTGCTAAATCCATATCATCATTTAAATCTGCAAAGCAAATTTCAGGTTCAATCATCCAAAATTCTGCAGCATGTTTTACAGTATTTGAATTTTCTGCTCTAAATGTTGGACCAAAGGTATAAACATTTCTAAAAGCAGTAGCATATGTTTCAACATTTAATTGACCACTTACTGTTAGATGTGCAGGTTTTCCGAAAAAATCTTTTGAATAATCAACTTGTCCATCTTCTGTTTTTGGTATATCTGTAAGGTCAAAAGAGTTAACATTAAACATTTCTCCTGCACCTTCAGCATCACTAGATGTAAGAATAGGCGTATGCACATAAACAAATCCTCTTTCTTGGAAAAATTTATGAATAGCATATGCAAATACACTTCTTACTCTAAAAACAGCATTAAAAGTATTAGTTCTAGGACGAAGATGTGAAATTGTTCTTAAATATTCAAAAGAATGTCTTTTCTTTTGAAGAGGATATTCTAAATCACATAAATTTAAAATTTCTACTTTACTTGCTTGGATTTCAAAAGGTTGTTTTGCATTTTCAGTAATGACAAAAGTACCAGTTACTTTTATAGAAGAACTAATAGATAGTTTAGCAATTTCAGCAAAGTTATCTAATTTGTCACTAAATACAATTTGCACATTCTTGAAAAAAGAACCATCATTTAATTCAATAAATCCAAAGGTTTTTGAATCACGAATGGTTTTTACCCAACCTTCTAATGTGATTTCTTTATCTTTATATTCGTTTGTATTTTTATATAAGTCTTTAACCACTAATTTTTTCATAAATATGAAACCTCCATTTGAAATTTGTTTTTAAACAATTTAAATTAAATAAAAACTAACAAATGTAATTATATCCTAAAATGCTTAGAAATACAACAGTTTTGTGAAATATTCATGTAAAA
>CAWVJG010000083.1:0-32879 GCA_963929465.1 Bacillota bacterium | reverse complement strand
ATGCCAATGAGTATGTTTACACAATTGGAAAAATTAGATTTTACGGGAAAAGTTATAAAAGTATTTACCACACATGAAGGTTCTGGATTAGGAACAGTTGTATCAGATGTAAAAAAGATATGTAAAGGTGCAACTGTATTAGATAGTCTAGCGATTCAAGGAAGTATGGTATATGAAGCAAAAGGTAAAGTGCAAAACTGGATAAAGTAAAAGAAAAATATGAATAAATTGTAACCTTTTATATAAAGTAGGTTGCAATTTTTTATTATTGTCGTAGACGTTATTTTTGATTTATAGATAGACGAATATTAATTTAATGATTAGATAATATATAGAAACTATAGTAAAAATTTTATAGAATGTTCACAAAATTTATGTTTTTTGATATAATTCAATTGTAGTAAAATATATATGATAAGGGGAGGAAAGAATTATGGATGAAAATGAAAAAGTAAATGAACAAAATGAGCAACAAGTAAACAATGACGGAGAATTAAAAAAGCAAGCTGCTGAAACTTTTAAAGAGACAAAAGAGCAAATGAAAAACATAAACTTTAAAGAAGAAGCAGAAAAAGGGAAAGGGTTATTAACAAAATTATTTGAAAAACCAGTAGAAACTATTAAGGAAATTGTAGAAGATAATAAAAATCAATTTTATAAAACAGCATTAATAATCATCATTGCATGGGTAATACTTATTTTACTTAGTAAAATTATAGACTTTATTATTTATGACTATTACAAATTTAATGTATTAGCAACAATAAAATTAATGTTATCACCAGTATTAAAAATATTAGTAATGGCAATTATTATCCATGTATTAAATAAAGATAATAAACAATCATTAACAAAGTCAATTACTACAGTATCTATTGCCAAAATACCAGTGGTAATTTCAGTAGTTTTAGGATATTTAACATATATCAGTTCAAATATAAGATATATTACAAATCCAATATCTTCATTACTAAGTGTAATATCAACAGTATTAATGTTCTTTGTTGTAAAAGAAATGTTTAAAGAAGAAGATAATGAAAAAGCTTTAAAAGTATTTATAAAAGTTGAAGTTATATATTATATTGCTGCATTTGCATTTAGTTTCTTAGGAATATCTTTATAAATTTTTCCTATATAATAAAATGACCAAAATTAAAATGTAGGTTGCACCAATCTATTTTAATTTTGGTCATTTAGATTTATAAAAAGTGACAAGCTTTAATATATTTGTAAACAATTAGTATGCTATACTAAAATATAGGAGGAAATATGCAAGTTATCATTCATAGAGGAACACACCAAATTGGAGGTTGTGTAACAGAGATAAAATCAGAAAAGGGCACAAGAATAGCTATTGATATTGGTGAAAATTTACCTACAATAAGTGAAAACGAAAAAACAGAGATGGAAGTTGAAGGTTTAACAAAAGGAAAAGCGAATTTTGATGCTGTTTTTGTAACGCATTATCATGGAGATCATATAGGGCTTTATAATAGAATTTTGCCACAAATTCCAATATATGTTAGCGAGGTTTCAAAAGAAGTATACAAAATATTGCAAGAAAGATTGGAAAAAGCTGGAATTACTACAAAGAACGATTTAACTTTAATTAATGATTTTAAGACATACAAAATTCCAGAAAAAATTAAAATAAAAGATATTTTAATAACACCAATAGAAGTAGACCATTCAGCATTTAGTGCACATATGTTTTTATTCGAATGCGATGGAAAAAAGCTATTACATACAGGTGACTTTAGGACACATGGCCAAAGAGGAAAATCAGTTATTCCAGCATTAGAAAAATATGTAGGGAAAGTAGATTGTTTAATTTGTGAAGGGACAACCCTATCAAGAAAAAAAGAACAACCTATGACTGAATTTGAATTACAAAAAAAGGCTGAACAAATATTTAAAGAAAATAAGTATAATTTTGTAATGTGTAGTAGCACAAATATTGATAGAATAGCAGCCATACATCAAGCTACATCAAACGTTAGAAAATTATTTATTTGTGATAATTTCCAGAAAGAAATTTTAGATTATATTAGTACTATTTCTAGAAGTAATTTATATAAATTTTATAATAATGTTTATAGTTATGGACAAAATTTGCTAACACAAATGCAAGAAAAAGGCTTTGTTATGCTAGTTAGGGATAACAAATTATCAAGAATAATAATGAATAAGTTTCCCAATAGTAAATTTATATATTCACAATGGGAAGGATATTTAAATGAAAAATTTACAGAATATAAACATTTGCAAGAATTTGTACCTAAAAACTATATTTGTTTACATACAAGCGGGCATGCAGATTTTAATGCAATAAAACAAGTTTGTGAAACTGTAAAAGCTAAAGTGATTCTTCCAATTCATGGGGAAAATCCAGAAGCTTTTAAAGAAATGGATTTGAAAGATTGCGTTATAAAAATAGTAAATGATAATGAAGAAATTAAAATATAGAAGGAGAAATAACATGAGTAAGAGTAAATTTAAATATATATGTAATATTCCATATTCCTCAAAGATAGATATAGAAAATATTGAAAATAAATTTTACATAAAAATAAACAATCCTATAGCGAATATGCAAGATAATGATGCAGATTTTGAAGCAATTATTATAGCATTGAAATGTAAAAATTTAGAAGCTAAATTTGAAATTAAATTTGATGAAGACAAAACACACTGGAATGGAAGATTTGATACAACAGACAATGGTGTAAATACATATTTAAGATTTCTTTATAGAGTTATTCGATTTCAAGAAGCTTTTTCAGATTGGGTAGATATTGCAAATGACAATAAACGAATAGTAGAAAAATTCAAAAATAGTTTTGAACAATCAAAAGAAGAATTAAAAATAAGTAATAATATTCCAATTAAAAAAGCTGATGAATGGAAAGAAACAATGAAGGAAGAAAAATCTATTGAAACTAAATTGACACATACAGAAGAAGGAAAAGAATATTTAAAAGAAATATGTAGAAAAAATGAACCGAAAATAGAATTGACAGACAAAATTTATAATCAATTACCAAATGGATTATTTAATATATCAAATAATGAAGTACCCCATAATGGTAATCGTATTTTTTCAACAGGTGCTTTAGATATATGGAGTATCGACAAAATAGGCAATTTATGTATATTTGAATTAAAAAAAGATGAAGGTAATGAAAAATTAGGTGTTATATCAGAATTATTCTTTTATACTGTTTATGCGAAAGAATTTTTATGTAATAAGGAGTTGTTACATGAAAAAAAGAAAAAAGTAAATTTTCGAGGATATGATGAATTATATGATGCAATACAAAAAAATGAAATAAAACATGTAATAGGAATATTTTTATTGGGTAAGAAAACACATTCAGTAATACAAGATATGAAAGAAGAAATAACATCATTATTAAATACGAATAAATTCGGGATCAAATTTATGTTTAAGGAATACGATATAAATCGAATACATAAAATAAATGTGTAATCAAAGAGGACTTAGATTTTGAAAATCTAAGTCTTTTAGTTTCTGGTAGAGAAGCACAAGACAAAAAAATTTTAGTATGCTATACTTCCACTAGGAGGTAGTATAGATGAATGAAGATAATAAAACAGTAATAAAATATGAAGAAGTTAAAGAAAAATTAAAAAATATGAAATGGGAAGAGATGACTAAAAAAGATGTATTTGATAGATATATAGCTTATGGGAATTATGAGGAATTAAACAATCCCGAAATACAAAAATTATTGATAAAAAATGGATATGCAAATGAGCTAATGGATATGGTCACAATTATAACAGATGAACAAGTTATAAAAATGTTGTATGAAAGTAAAATTTTTGAGGATTATGATAAATTTAAGCTTTATCACGGAAAAATATTAGAGATTCATTCTGAAAAAAATGACGATATATTTAATATAAATTATGAATTTTTACAATTTAAATGCTTGGGAAGGCATTTTAGTGGAGACATTGCTTTTTCAGAAGAAGAGATAAATCAAATAAAATTAGAAATAGAACCATATAAAGATAAGCTAATAGCTGTATGTGATTTGAATTCATGCTATGGCAGTTCGGAAAAATGTCACTTAAAATGTTTTTTAAAAGAATATATAGATGTAGAAAAATATATACAAAAATGTCAATATAAATTTGAAGATGCTAAAAAGGTTATGGAAAATGTTTGTAATAATAGACTAAAAGAAATATATGGTCATGAAATTCCAAAGCAAATACAGACAAGATATCAAAATGAATTAAATATGATTTATAAAAATAATTATGAAAGTATGTTTATATTAAATTATCTAATTTCAAAAAAGGCTAAAGAAGATAACGAATATTATGTTTTAAGAGGAGTGGGAAGCAATTCATATGTATCATATCTATTAGGTATAAGTGAATTAAATCCACTTGATTATGGATTAGAATATGAGATAACCTATGGAATGAATGGAGAAAAAATGCCTGGATTTTATTATTATTTTAGTAATACTTATTATTCAAAAATAGTGAAATATTTTAATGAAACTTGTAAAAAGAATATTAGTTATAATACCATTTATATGGATAGTAACCTTATAAAATTTGCAGTACATATTTATATATATGCAGACATTGGAATTGATGCTTTATATGAATTAAAAAAAGAAACTGGTATGGATTATAGAAATATAAACATTAAAGATAAAAAAATTTGGAATATATTTAATGAATATAATAAAATAACTAAATATATGCCGTCATGTTTAAAAGAAAAAACTTTTCAGAAAATGAAACCTAAATCATTAGAAGAACTATCAACAATTTATAGTTTGACTAAAAGTACTTTTGATTTTGATCAAGGAAAAAATTTAGAAGAACAATTTTTTACAATGAAAGATTGTGGTACAAGAGATGATATTTATAGTTTTTTATTAAGTAAAGATATTGAAAAAGAAAAAGCTTATGAAATTGCAGAGTTCATACGAAAAGGGAGAACTTATAATTCAAAATATTCTGAAAAATGGTGTGAATATAAAGAGTTTATGAAAAAACATAATATAGATACTATATATATTGAAAAATGTAAAAAAATAAAATACTTGTTTCCAAAATCTAATATTTTGAATAATGTGAACCATATATTAAAACACATTGCATATATGGCATATTATCCAGAAATCACAGAAAAAGTATTAAGTAAATATCCAAGAATGTTTTAATAAAAATATAACATATGATGTAAATTTTTAAATGTGCTATAAATAATACTTTATATCATAGCAATGCAATATGGCATTTATTGTATTTTTTCGCAAAATATGTTATAAATGATTTGAGATTAATAGTAATCATTTTTAGGAGGAAATATGTTCAAATTACATTCAGAATATAAGCCAACAGGCGACCAACCAAAAGCAATTGAATATTTAAGTAAAGGCATAGAAGAGGGAAAGAAATTTCAAACATTACTAGGTGTTACGGGTTCTGGTAAAACTTTTACAATGGCAAATATCATTCAAAAAGTACAAAAGCCAACACTTGTATTAGCACATAATAAGACATTAGCGGGACAACTTTATTCCGAATTCAAAGAGTTTTTTCCAGAAAACAATGTGGAATATTTTGTCTCATATTATGATTATTACCAACCAGAAAGCTATATTCCTCAATCAGATACCTATATAGAAAAAGATTCTTCTGTCAATGATGAAATTGATAAACTTAGACATTCAGCAACATTATCTTTATTTGAAACCAGAGATGTCATTATCGTTGCTTCTGTTTCTTGTATTTATGGTTTAGGAGATCCAGAAGATTATCAAGAAATGATGTTATCATTAAGACCAGGTATGCAAAAAGGAAGAGATGAAGTTTTAAGAAAATTAATTACCATGCAATATACTAGAAATGAAATTGACTTTCAAAGAGGAACTTTTAGAGCAAAGGGAGATATTGTTGAAATTTATCCATCTGACCAATCAGAATCTGCTATTAGAGTAGAATTTTGGGGAGATGAGATTGAAAAATTAGTAGAGATTAATCCATTAACTGGGAAAACCATTGGATCTAGAATGCATGTTTTAATTTCTCCAGCATCTCACTATGTAACAACCAAAAGTAAAATGGAAAGAGCAATTGTGACAATAGAAGAGGAATTAGAAGAAAGAATCAAATATTTTAAAGACCATAATAAATTGATTGAGGCACAAAGAATAGAAGAAAGAACTAATTTTGATATTGAAATGATGAAAGAAACAGGATTTTGTTCTGGTATTGAAAATTATTCAAGACATATTAGTGGAAGAAAACCAGGAAGCCCACCATATACATTATTTGATTATTTTCCAAAAGATTTTTTGTTATTAATTGATGAGTCTCATGCAACCATTCCACAAGTAAGAGCTATGTATAATGGAGATCATTCAAGAAAAGAATCTTTAGTAAATTATGGATTTAGATTGCCTTCTGCATTTGATAATAGACCTTTAACATTTGAAGAATTTGAGAAGAAATTAAATCAAGTCGTATTTGTTAGTGCTACACCAGGAGACTATGAAAAAGAACATAGTAAAGAAAATATAGTAGAACAAATTATTAGACCAACTGGATTATTAGATCCAAAAATTGAAGTCAAACCAGTAACTAATCAAATAGATGATTTATTAGAACAAATTCGTATCAGAGTAGAAAAAAATGAAAGAGTTTTAGTAACGACTTTAACAAAGAAAATGGCAGAAGATTTAACAGATTACTTAAAAGGATTAGATATTAAAGTAACCTATATGCATTCAGATACAAAAACATTAGAAAGAATGGAAATTATCAGAAATCTGAGATTAGGTGAATTTGATGTTTTAGTTGGTATTAACTTATTAAGAGAAGGATTAGACATCCCAGAAGTGTCTTTAGTTGCTATATTAGATGCAGATAAAGAAGGATTTTTACGTTCAGAAAGATCTTTAATTCAAACTATTGGAAGGGCGGCAAGAAATACAGATGGTACAGTTATCATGTATGCAGATGAATTAACAGAAAGTATGGAAAAAGCCATTTCAGAAACAAATAGAAGAAGAAGAATCCAAGAAGAATATAACAAAGAACATCATATAACACCAAAGACTATTCGAAAATCTGTACGTGATTCTATTAAAGTTACAATTACAGATGACATAGGAGTCGAATACAAACTAGAAAAAGAAGAGGATATCAAAGATACGATTACAAAATTAACTGATGAAATGTTAAAATATGCAGCTGAGATGGAATTTGAAAAAGCAGCAGAATTACGTGATAAGATAAAAGAATTAGAAAAATTGATTGAGAATAATTAGATAAAATACAACAAAAAAGTCCCTGGAAATTTCCAAGGGGAATCTATACAAATTTTAACTTTAATTATACTACAAAATAGTCAAAAAAATAGAGGTAAAACCCTCTATTTTTCATTTACAAAATTCGACAATTTTTATAAATTAAAATTGTCTTCATCATTATTTGTTGGTGGTTCGTCTTGTGGCTTTTCAGAAATATTTACGATACCATCACCTTGATATGTACTACTTGCAGTTGAAACATTTCCTTTTCCAACATACTCCGCTTTACCAAATCCTAAAATCATATAGAAAATAGTTGGTAAGAATAATAGTCCAATTGTATAACCAACATCTTTTCCAAAAGCTTTTGCTAAAGAATTACATTGGTAGATAGTAATACCTAAACATACAATCCATCCAACGAATGGAATAATACTTGCTAAATATCCAAATATAATCCATGGTGAAAGTCCAGAAATTCTGAATAGTATAACCAAGTTATAAATTGGTATAATGCATTTCCATCCTTTTTCGCCAGCTTTTGTGAAAACTTTCCACATTCCAGCTAATTGTATAATGGCAATAACTAAACTGACAATAATGATAACACCCAAGAAAGCGCCTAAAATTGTTCCTCCGATTGTTGCGATAGATGAATCTGGTACAGTGTATCCATAATCATAATAATCATAATAACTTGGATAAGAAGAGTAATAATCATAATACCCCATAAATTAATCCCCCTTTCATGTTTTCATAATTAAATTTTCACATTTTTCGACAAAAATGTCAATATAAAAACAAAAAAACTTGTATAAAAAATGTTAGTCTGATATAATCTATGTGGTTACGCAATAATATATACGAGGAGGTATTGAAATGAGCGAAAACAAATGTCAATGTGGCAGTCCTAAAAGGGACGAATTTATGCAAAAATTGTTTGATGAATATTTACCTATTAAAGATAACTTAATTCAAATGTTAAATGAGGTACAAGAGCATTATGGATATATTCCACAAAATGCACAAATAGAATTTTCAGAATTTTTAAATATTCCAATGGCAGAGATTTATGGAGTCATAACTTTTTATTCGAGATTTACCCTAAAACCTAAAGGAAAATATAATGTTGCAGTATGCTTGGGAACGGCATGTTATGTAAAAGGTTCTCAAAAAATTATGGACAGATTAAAAGAAAGATTACAAATAGAATCAGGTGAAACAACAAAAGATGGATTGTTTTCTATTGAAGAAACTAGATGTGTTGGTGCATGTGGTTTAGCACCAGTATTTACAGTAAATGGTGAAGTGTATGGGAAAGCAACTGTTAAAAAATTAGATGAAGTTTTGGACGGAATTATAAACAGTGAGGAGAAATAAAAATGTCCCAAACAGAAACGTCCCCAAAAGGACAAAAAGGAGGAAAGTATGAAAAGTCTAGAAGAAATTCACAAAATAAGAGAAGAAAAAAGAAAAGAATTAGATTTAAGAGTTAACACAAAAGCAGATACCAGAGAAAAACATATTTTGGTTTGTCATGGTACAGGTTGTACTTCTTCAAAATCACCTAAAATTTTAGAAAATTTTAGAAGAATTTTAAAAGAAAAAAATATAACTAATGTAAGAGTTATCAAAACTGGTTGTTTTGGACTTTGTGCAAAAGGACCTATCGTTATTATTAGACCAGAAGATACATTTTATGCATTGGTAACACCAGAAGATTGTGAAGAAATTATTGAGACACATATTGTAAAAGGTGAGAGAGTAGAAAGATTACTTTGTAAAGATATTGATGGAACGGTTGTAAATAGTTTAGATGAACTAAACTTTTATAAAAAACAAAAAAGAATTGCTCTTAAAAATTGTGGAGTTATTAATCCTGAAGAAATTGATGAATACATAGCATTTGATGGATATAAAGCATTGGAAAAAGTATTAAAAGAAATGAAACCAGATGAAGTGATTGATGTTATAAAAGAATCTGGTTTAAGAGGTAGAGGAGGCGCAGGTTTCCCTACAGGTAAGAAATGGGAGCTTACCAAGGCATCTGTTGGAGACCAAAAATATGTGGTTTGTAATGCTGATGAAGGTGATCCAGGAGCATTTATGGATAGAAGTATCTTAGAAGGAGATCCACATTCTGTATTAGAAGCTATGGCAATTGCAGGATATAGTATTGGTGCTAATAAAGGATATATTTATGTTAGAGCAGAATATCCAATTGCAGTTCAAAGATTAAAAATTGCCATAGACCAAGCAAGAGATTATGGATTATTAGGAGAAAACATTTTTGGTACAGATTTTAGTTTTGATATTGAAATTCGATTAGGTGCAGGAGCCTTTGTTTGTGGTGAAGAAACAGCATTATTAGAATCTATTGAAGGAAAAAGAGGACAGCCAAGAGTAAAACCACCATATCCAGCACAATCAGGATTGTGGGGAAAACCAACTTTAATTAATAATGTGGAAACATATGCGAATATCGCACAAATCATTTTAAATGGTGCAGAATGGTATTCTTCAATTGGAACAGAAACTTCAAAAGGAACTAAAGTATTTGCTTTAGGCGGAAATGTTAACAATATCGGATTAGTAGAAGTACCAATGGGAACAACCTTAAGAGAAATCATTTATGATATTGGTGGAGGAATTCCAAATGGTAGAGAATTTAAAGCGGCTCAAACAGGAGGCCCTTCAGGAGGTTGTATACCAAAAGAACACTTAGATACTCCAATTGATTATGAATCTCTAAAACAAATTGGTTCTATGATGGGTTCTGGTGGATTAATTGTTATGGATGATACAAAATGTATGGTAGCTTTAGCAAAATTCTATCTAGACTTTACAGTAAGTGAAAGCTGTGGTAAATGTACGCCTTGTAGAATTGGAACAAAGAGAATGTTAGAAATCTTAGAAAGATTATGTAATGGTGAAGGAGAAGAACTAGATTTATATAAATTAGAAAAACTAGCAGCCAACATTCAAAAATCAAGTGTATGTGGATTAGGGCAAACAGCACCAAACCCAGTTGTTAGTACAATGAAATATTTCAGAGAAGAATTTAGAGAACATGCTGTAAAAAAGGAATGTAGAACAAAGGAATGTAAGGCAATGGCAAAAATTGTAATTAATGAAGAAAAATGTAAAGGTTGTGGCTTATGTCAAAAACATTGTCCAGTTAATGCCATTGATGGTTCAGGAAGAGATAAAAGAATTATCAATCAAGAAAAATGTATTAAATGTGGTACTTGTATTGCAAGTTGTCCATTCCATGCAATTGGTTAGGGACGTGTCAAAATGGACAAAAATTGTTCAAAAGGGACACACCTATGGGATATAATTGAATTAAAGGGGAAAAGAAATGAGTGAAAATGAACCAATAGGACCAATAGTAGAAGCAAGTGTTGATGACCTTATGCGTATAAATAATAATATTACAGAAAGAAAAATCTATAATATATTAGAAGATATAATATATTATTATGATATTTTATTCTATATAATATTAATTATATCAATATTATTAATGTTTAATATATTAAAAAAGAATAGCGGGAAAGTAAAAACAAAACTATATAATGTTTTACTTATAATTAATATATCTTTAATAATATTAGTAAAATTTGTTGTAGCTTTTTTAGACACTTTTTTGGTTGATATATATTCTATTATATTTTTAATTATCGTATTAATGATACAATTAACGGCTAGTATAGGATTGCTATATATACCTATTTCTTTAATAAGAAAAGGACATGATGAAAATTAGGAACATACCAAAAGGAGTAAAATGTCAAAAAGGGATATATAATAAAAAAATACAATAAAAAAAAAACAACCAAGGGGAGGAAAAAATGGATATTACATTAAAGGACATACAAGAATTTTCAAAAGAATACAATGATAATCCAAACAATAAAATCATTGAAAATGCCATTACAACAAATGGACTAGAAAATGCTTGCTTAGATAGAGACATTATTAGAGAAAATCAACCAGTTTTCAATATTGAACTTCCAGATACCAAACGATATGATCAAAAAGAAAGTTGGAAATGTTGGATATATGCAGGATTTAATATGATTCAATATAACATGGCAGAAAACTTAAATATGGACTTAATGAATTTTGAACTATCAAGTAATTACATTGCTTTCTTTGATAAATTAGAAAAAGCAAATAATGTTTATGAAAACATTATCAACTTATCTGTTGAAAATACAACTTTAGAATATATAAAACAAGAAAGACTTTTAAAAGATTGTGTTACTGAAGCAGGATTTTATGAATGGTTTGCAAGTATTATAAAAAAATATGGAATTGTACCATATTCTTATATGCCAAATCCAAAAGAAGGCGAAGATGGTGACAAAATTTCTCGTATATTTAGAGAAAAAGTAAAAAAAGATGTGATTTCTTTAATAGAAGAGAAAAAGCAAGGTAAAGACGAAGAAGAACTAAGAAATTTGACAAAAACATATGCAAAACAAAATTATATATTTTTATCAAAAATCTTGGGTGAACCACCAACGATATTTGATTTGGAATATAAGGATAAAAATGGAACATACATATCACAAAAGCGCATAACACCAATTGATTTTAAAAATCAATATCTGACGTTAAACTTAGATGATTTTGTATCGATTGCAAATACGCCAATGTATAATAAAGAATATAACAAAGTATATCGATTAAAACATTTTGGAAATGTATATAAAAATAGCTACAGACAATTTTTAAATCTACCAATAGAAGAGTTAAAAAGGTGTGCTATAGAACAATTAAAAGATGGAATGCCTGTATATATTAGTCTTGATATTTCAAATAAGTATGTGTATGAAAAGCAAGGAATTTTAGATACAAGAATTTACAATTATGAAAAAGCGTTAGATATGCATTCATTAGATAAAAGAGAAGGATTAGATCTTTCAGAATTTCATTCATCACATTCTATGGCAATTACAGGTGTAAACATAGTAAATGAGCATATTGAACGATGGAAAGTAGAAGATAGTTATGGTGCAGGTTCAGATGAAAAACCAAATGGATATTATACAATGAATGATAATTATTTTGATAAATTTACAATGGATATCATTATAAACAAAAAATATTTAACAGAAGAACAAAGGAAAATGCTAGATCAAGAGCCAATCGAGTATGACATAGATATAGAAGACGAAATTTAAAATAGTTAAAAGAAAGAGAGATGTGGATATGGAAAAAGAAATGGTTAATTTAACAATTGACAATCAAAAAGTAACAGTACCTAAAGGAACAACAATATTAGAAGCTGCAAAAACAGCCGGAATAGATATCCCAACATTATGTTTCTTAAAAGAGATTAATGAAGTGGGAGATTGTAGAATGTGTATTGTTGAAGTAGAAGGAAGAAGGGGATTTGCTACTTCATGTATACAAACTGTAGAAGAAGGTATGGTTGTTCATACACATACACAAAACGTATTAGAAGCACGTCATGTGATTCTAGATTTAATAATTTCAAATCATGCTAAAGATTGTTTGACTTGTACCCGTTCAGGAAATTGTGAATTACAAGCTTTAGCTACAAAATTTAATGTTTTAAATATTGAATTTGAAGGAGAAAGAACAGAACATAAGATTGATGACTTATCTCCATCTATTGTGAGGGATTTTAACAAATGTATTTTATGTAGAAGATGTGTGGCAGCATGTAAAAATGTGCAAAAAATTGGTGCCATTGATTGTATTAATAGAGGTTTTGAATCATGTATATCAACTGTCGGAGACCATAGTCTAAATGATGTTAACTGCACATTTTGCGGGCAATGTATAGAAGCTTGCCCTACAGGTGCTTTACATGAAAAAGAAACGATTAATGATGTATGGGTAAAATTAAAAGATCCAGAAACAACCGTTATTGTGCAAACAGCTCCAGCAGTTAGAGTCGCTCTTGGAGAAGAATTTGGTATGCCAATTGGTACAAATGTAGTAGGAAAAATGGTAACTGCATTAAAACGTTTAGGATTTGATAAAGTATTTGATACCAATACAGGTGCTGACCTTACGATTATGGAGGAGGCAAATGAATTTATAGAAAGATTTACGAAAAATGATAATTTACCAATGATTACATCTTGTAGTCCAGGATGGGTTAAATATATAGAAATGAATTATCCAGAATTATTACCACATCTATCTAGTTGTAAATCTCCTCATGAAATGTTTGGCGCTATCCTAAAAACATATTATGCAAATAGAGAAGGATTAGATCCAGAAAAAATCTATGTTGTTTCTGTTATGCCATGTATTGCAAAGAAATTTGAAAGACAAAGACCAGAAATGATGGAAGACAACTTATATGATGTAGATAATGTTATTACCACTAGAGAATTAGCAAGAATGATAAAACAAGCTAATATCGAATTTGAAAAGTTGGAAGATAGCAATTTTGATAGCCCTATGGGAGAAGCAAGTGGTGCAGGAGCTATTTTTGGAACAACTGGTGGTGTTATGGAAGCAGCTTTAAGAACAGCACAAGATACCTTAACAGGAAAAGATTTACCTAAAATTGATTTTGAACAAGTAAGAGGTGGAGAAGGCATCAAAAGAGCAACCATTAATATTGCAGGAAAAGATATCAATGTTGTTGCAGCAAGTGGATTAGCAAATGCAAAAACCATATTAGAAGAAATCAAATCTGGTAAAGCTAATTATCAATTTGTAGAAATTATGGCTTGCCCAGGAGGTTGTATCATGGGTGGTGGCCAACCAATTAAGAGCTCTAAAGTAAGAGCAGAAGTAGATATTAGAAAATTAAGAGCAGATGCTTTATATTCTATAGATGAGAGAAGCATTGTTAGAAAATCACATGAAAATCCTGTTATGAAAAAATTATACAAGGATTTCTTAGAAAAACCAGGAAGTGAAATTGCTGAAAAGTTATTACATACAACCTATACAAAAAGAGAAAAATATAATATATAAAAAGTATGTGTTAGCAACATTATAGATTTCGATATACATATGTGCCCAATAATATACCATAAAAGATTTCTCGTTAACAGAGAAATCTTTTAAAAGTTTATGTAAACACTTGCTTTTTGAATAAATAGTGTTATAATAAACATTATCTAATGTACTTACACAGCAAGTACAGGAGAAATTTATTAAATTTTTTCTGGAGGGGCTGTGTAAAACCTCCAGAATATTTTAAGGAGGTAAAAAATGACAAAAAGAGCTGAAAAATTAACAATCCTTGCAGCTAGAATAATGGAGTGCGAGGAGCAATTGACTAAAAGTGCGACAATTCCGGCATATAATGATTCCATTCGGTTAATTAAAGATTGTCTGGATGTAGCACGTCAAGATAAGGAATTGGTTCAATTTTGGCCGATTGTAGAAGGGCTTAAAATCGAGTTAAAAAAACTCGAAATAGGTGAAATTATGAAGAGACAGTTTACCTGTCAAGAGCTTTATAAAGAGCTTGTTAGACAGGCAGCTGAAGAAATTGAGAAAAAATAGCCCACTAAGACCCCCAGAGAAAAGAAGATTTCTCTGGGGTGTTTTAGGTAAGTTTCGATACCTATTATTTTTTTGCACAAATAATAAAAATTGAATTGAAATTTATACAAATTAATCATTTTCTATTGCAACTTTTTGATGAATGGTATATAGTAAGAAAGGGTGTAGAAAAATGACAAAATTTGTAGAAAGCATTACAAAATCAAAAGTAAGTAACATCAATAGAAATATTGTTTATTTAGCATTCCCAATTTTTAAATTAATAAAGTAAGTGTTTATATCAATTCTTTTGGAATTGATATTTTTTATTGTATAAACCATTTTATGTACTATATAATAAAAAATAATATTTCATAGAAAATTGCGAGCAATTTTTTGTGTTAGCAAATTAAACACTTACTAAGAAAATAAAAGGAGGCGTTCTAATGGAACAAACAAAAAAATTACTATTAGATGTAAATGAAAAGCCAAGTGTTGCAAAATGGATAATCCTTGCATTACAACACGTTTTTGCTATGTTTGGAGCAACGATTTTAGTTCCTATTATGGTAAATACAGCAGCAGGTGAAGAGGTTCTTACCATTCCAGTAGCATTGGTAACATCAGGAATTGGAACATTAATTTACATCTTATGCACAAAAGGAAGATCACCTGTATATTTAGGAAGTTCTTTTGCATTTATTGCGCCACTGGCAGCAGCTTATGTAAAAGGTGGAATTTCAGGTGCCATGGTTGGAGTCATGGCAGTAGGACTTGTCTATGTTATTTTTGCAACAATCATTCATTTTATAGGTAAAAAATGGATAGACAAACTATTACCACCAGTCGTTATTGGACCAATGATTATGATAATTGGATTAAGTTTAGCACCAAGTGCGATTTCTCAAGTTGGATTGGGAACAGGAACACAAATTGATTGGAGATGTATAGCAGTTGCATTAATTACCTTTTTAACAACAGCAATTGTTATGGTTAGAGGAAAAGGGTTCTTAAAAATTATTCCATTTTTAGTTGGAATTGTTGTAGGCTATGTTTCAGCAATCTGTTTTGGATTGGTTGATTTTAGCCCAGTATTAGAAGCAAGCTTTTTTAGTATGCCAAACTTTGTAGTGCCATTTTTAAATTATACACCTAATTTTTCAGCATTATTAACTATTGTACCAATCTCTTTAGTAACAATTGCAGAACATATTGGTGACCATACAGCTTTAAGTACCATTATTGGAAAGAATTTATTAAAAGATCCAGGATTAGATAGAACTCTATTAGGTGATGGTTTAGCAACATTTGTTGCAGGATTTTTAGGAGGACCAGCTAATACGACTTATGGTGAAAATACATCTGTTGTGGGAATGACAAAAGTAGCATCTGTATGGGTAATTGGATTAGCGGCCATTATTGCTATCTGTTTAGGATTTTTAGGAAAGTTTACTGCATTGGTATCAACCATTCCTGATGCGGTTTTAGGTGGTGTATCTTTACTATTATATGGATTCATTTCTGTAAATGGTTTGAAAGTATTAATTGAAAATAAAATTGATTTTGGAAAATCTAAAAATATTGTTGTTGCATCTACTATGTTAGTACTAGGATTAGGAGGAGCAGCTATCTCTATTGTTCATGGGGATTTATCTGTAACCATTTCAGGAATGAGCCTAGCAGCCATTATCGGTATTTTATTAAATTTATTATTACCAGATGAAAAAGATGATGACGATAAGTCAGAAAATGAGCAAACGAAAGATGTAGAAGAAAAAAACGAAAATGAAAAAGAAATCAAATATGAAAGTGAGGCAAATGTAGTGGAAGAGATAAAAAAGGATGAAACAAATCAAGTAACCGTATTAAATAACCCTTTGGTAGAACATAAATTGTCTATTATAAGAAATAAAAATACAGGGACAAAAGAATTTAGAGAAATTATAGGGGAGATAGCAACACTATTATGTTATCATGCATTAGAAGATGCAAAATTAAAAGAAATTGAAATAGAGACACCAATTTGTAAGACAAAAGCAAAGGTGTTAGATGAAGACAATTATGCTTTTGTACCAATTTTAAGAGCAGGAACAGGTATGTTAGATGGATTACTAAAAATTGTACCAAATGCAAAAATTGGACATATTGGATTATATAGAAACGAAGAAACTTTAGAGCCAGTGCAATATTATTATAAAACGCCAAAAGATATTGCAAAAAGAGAAGCTATTATCTTAGACCCAATGCTTGCAACAGGAGGTTCAGCAGCAGATACGATTCAAATGCTTAAAAAAGATGGTGTTAAGAAAATTAAATTCTTATGTATTATATCTGCACCAGAAGGAATTGAAAAATTAAAGAAAGAACATCCAGATGTAAAAATTTATACAGCATGTATTGATGAAAAATTAAATGATAAAGGATATATTGTGCCAGGATTAGGTGATGCAGGAGATAGAATATTTGGAACAAAATAAGATAGGCGTGCGTTAACGAAATTGAAGATATTAATGCACAAGTTGATTTTCCTATACAAGAACGTCGCTTCGCTCTAACGATTGCATAATAAAATTTAAAGAGACAATCAGAATTATTTTCTAATTGTCTCTTTAACATCTTATTTGTTATTATTATTTTGTCTTTCATTATTATTATTTTGGTTATTTGAATTGTTATTATTTTTATTGTCTTTCTTTTTCTTACTCATATATAAGCACCTCCTCAAAGTATATTACTATTTTGTACGAATCTCCAAAAAAATATTCACCCATAATTTGTTTTTTTTATATAATTGATATATAATAGCAAATATATAAAAGATTTATCTTGTTGTATAAGAAAAAATCACATAGATAAGAAAAGGGATTTTTCTATACAATCAAAAGAAATAATATTACGATAGACAATATTAAAATTTGGGAGGATTGACAAATGAGTTATAACAATGAAAAATTAAATGAATTTAATGATTACATAAGATATAGAAAAGTAGCCATAATAGGATTAGGTGTTAGTAATTTACCACTTTTAGATTATTTATATGATAAAAAAGCAAATGTAACGATATTTGATGAAAGAGAATATAATCAAATTCCTAGAGATATTATAGAAAAAATTACCAATTATGGATTTATGATACATTTTGGAAAAGATTGTATGCAACATTTAAAAAATTTCAATATAATCTTTCGTTCCCCTAGCTGTTTACCAACGAAACCAGAATTAGTGGAAGAAGCCAATAGAGGTGCATTGGTAACAACAGAAGTAGAATTATTAATGCAAATGTGCCCAGCAAAAATAATTGGTATAACTGGAAGCGATGGTAAAACAACAACAACAAGCTTAATAAATAGTATTTTGCAAAAAGCAGGATATAGAACATTTTTAGGTGGAAATATTGGAACGCCATTATTTACAAAACTATCAGAAATGACACCTGAAGATATGGTTGTACTAGAATTAAGTAGTTTTCAATTGATGGGAATGGAAGTAAGTCCACAAATCGCTGTTATTACTAATATAACACCAAATCATTTAAATATTCATAAAGATTATCAAGAATATATAGATGCTAAGAAAAACATTTTCAAATATCAAGATGAAAATGGAATTTTGGTCTTAAATTATGATAATGAAATTACGAAAGAATGTGCCAAAGAGGCAAATGGAAAAGTCATCTTCTTTAGTAGTCAAACTAAATTGGATAATGGATATATTGTTGATGAAGATGTGATAAAAGAATGTGATGATAAAGTTAGAAAACATATTTTAAATACAGAAGATGTCATTTTAAGAGGAAATCATAATTATCAAAATATTGCGACAGCGATTGCTGCAACAGCAAGTTTAGTAGATATAGAAACTGCTGTAAAAGCAATCAAAGAATTTAAACCTGTAGAACATAGAATTGAATTTGTAGAAGAAATTGATGGAGTAAAATGGTATAATGATTCCGCAAGTTCTTCACCTTCTAGAACTTTATCTGGACTGAATGCTTTTAAAGAAAACATTGTTTTGATTGCAGGCGGGTATGACAAAAATTTAGATTATACGCCTCTTGCAAAAACAATTATTGATAAAGTAAAAACATTGATTTTGATTGGGCAAACAGCTGGAAAGATTTATGATGCTGTAAAAGAAGAATTGGAAAAAGAAAATAAAAACCTAGACATTTATATGTGTGAGACATTAGAAGAAACGATTCCAATTGCAAAAAAGAATGCTAAAAGTGGAGATGTTGTTTTATTTTCTCCTGCCAGTGCAAGTTTTGACATGTTTAAAAATTTTGCAGATAGAGGAAATCAATTTAAAAATTTAGTAAGAAATTTAAAAGAGAGAGGTTAAACATGATAATTATATATGATTTTGACGGAACACTAACACCATATTCATTCCCACAATATGAAATATTAAAAAAATGCGGATATGATGATGATAGATTAATACAAAAAATTAAAGAAGAGATACAAAAAGGAAATGCAACAGAAATATATGACGCATATTATAAATGTTATATCGATATTTTGTCTGAAAATGGAATTGCAATATCAAGAGATACTGCTTGTCTTGGAGCAAATCAGGTTACATTTAATCCAGGAGTAGTAGATTATTTTAAAAGATTCCAAAGTCAAACGACAGGAATAAAACATTATATTGTTACTGCAGGAATAAAAGATTATGTAGAAGAAACTCCAATTAGTAATTTCATAAATGGAGCTTATGGTGTAACCTTTAAACAAGAAAATGGAAGATGGGGAGATATCGATTTTCTATTGACAGATAAGGAAAAAGTAAACATTATAAAGAAAGTTCAAAATGAAAATGAGGGAACAAATGAAATTATATATTTTGGAGATGGATTAACAGATAATTTCGCATTTGAATACGTACATAGTATCGGCGGAAAAAATGTATTTATTAAAACAAATAAACAATCCGAAATAACTTATCAAAAATTAAATGTTAATGGAATGATTGATGAATGTTTTGACGCAAACTTTCAAGTTCATTCTGATATTGATCATTATATTCAGAAACAACTAGAAAAGCAAAAAGATTTTGAATATTAGAATACTATAGAAAGATATATGCATAAAAATGAATCAGGCGGCCTAAGAACTAGGTCGCCTTCTTCTGCCAGCTATCAATCACACTGTAGAAGATACTTTTCAGCATCTTCTGCAATCTTCTGTTCTTCATAAGTTAATTTATTACTTCTTGAAAGGAACAGAAGTTCCTGCGCAACCTGAACTTTCCTCTTGTGAGGAAGGTCCTCGGCCCATTCGTTGAAAATGGCATTTATTGTCATTCTCAACACCTCCTTTATGAAAAATAGCCTACGAGTTTCAATATCATTATACCATAAAATTACAAAAAAGTGAAATTATATGAACCTTTTGAACAGAATGAACATATCTTGTAGAAGAAAAAATATATAAAGAAATGTAAATTTTCTATTATATTACTATTAAGAAGGAGGAATTAGAAATGTATGATAACCAATATGAAGAGTACATAAGAAGTGTTTTAGGATATCCAAGTACAACAAATATGAATCAAAATCAAATGTATCAAAATGAATATCCAAATCCATCTCAAATAAACATGAGAAACGAATTAGAAGACTTTTATCCTGAGATATATAAAATTATATATCCAATGGTACAAAAAGCCTGTGATGGGAATATGATGGCAAATAGTAGGGAAGAGATTGAACAAATGACAGATGAAATTTATTTAGCAATAGAAGATAATAATCAGATTAATGTTAATATTAATTTAGGAAATACAATTTCTACAACAAATATGAATAGAACGCAAAACAGAAATGAAATATCAAAAGAGGAAATTCAAAAGAAAAATTCTGAAAAGCAAGAAGTAGAAAATAGAAATATAGAAACAGAAAGTAGAATAAGTCCTAGAAATAATAATTTAAGAGATTTGATTAAAATATTATTAATCAGAGAACTACTAAGAAGACGTCATAACCATTTTCCAGCAAGACCACCACATAATCCACGTCCACCAATGAGACCACCAATCATGCCTAGAAATTATCAACCTTTATATGATATATATGAATATTAGAATATTAATCTTGTAGTATAAGAAAAATGTAAATGTATCAAAATAAAACTGGTTTTCCTATATAAAAAATGAAAAATTTACCAACTTTTCAAAATAAAAAAATGAAAGTCAAAAATTTCTGTAATCAATATGAAGATTATTTTTGAGACTTTGCAGACATCTGAATAAAAATTTTAAAAATGCAAAAAATAAAAATGAGAAATTTTGAAAGGTGGTAAAGAAAATGAAGGTTAAAGATTGTATGTGCACAGAAGTTTGTTGTGTAAAGCCAGAAACTAAAATAAATGAAGTGGCAAAATTAATGTGTCAAAACCATATTGGCTCAATACCTGTTTGTGATAACAATAACTGTTTGTGTGGTATTGTCACAGATAGAGACATTATTTTAAGAACAGTTGCTTGTGATAAAGATGTAAAATCAACACCTGTAAGTGATATCATGACAACAAATGTATGTACTTGTGAAGAAGATGAAGATATGGCAAATGCAGAAAACAAAATGGGAACAAACAAAGTAAGAAGATTACCTGTTTGTGATAATAATAAAAAAGTAATTGGTATATTAACATTAGGAGATATTGCACAAAATAGAGCCAAATTAGATGATAGAGAAATTTGTATTACATTTGAAGATATTTGTGATTGTGATACAAATAAAAATGCAGAATAAAATAAATATAAATACAATTAACATTTTTTTAGCCAGGTATTATATTATATTTTTTTATGTATTATATGTGCAAATGGAAGAATATTATAAATTCTTGCAGTAGCAAGTAGGAGAATCTCGAACTTGCTTTGAGAGGTGCCTGCTTGCTACTGTTAGAATTTGTTTATTCTGCAATGCTAGCCATATAATACATAAAAAAATATAATATAATACCTGGCTTTTACTTAAGTATATTAATTTTAGAAGATACATATAATAATAAAGTATCAATAAGAAAACTATTACAGTAAAATTGGCTAAACCTTTGCAGTAGAAAAATTTCATCTTTTACAGAAATACAAAGGGAGGGGAGAGATGATTATAAACATACCATACTGGACAAGAGTATTAAAAAATATCATATATGTTATATTATTGATAATTGGTTTGTATTTGGCATTAAAATTATCTATTTTTTATATGCCTTTTTTAGTGGCATTTATTATCTCATTAATCATAGAACCTCTCATAAAATTTATTATGAGAAAGACAAAATTAACTAGAAGGACTAGCTCTATTATTATTTTTATTCTTGTATCAGCTATTATTTTAGGAATTTTGTCTTGGATTATTGTTACTCTATTTTCAGAATCTTCTAGCTTATTACAAGGATTAAATGACTATGTAGACAAAGCATCTAGTCAATTACAAGGATTTCTTGAACAATTTCATTTTGATAAAATAAAACTGTCAGATGAAATATTAACAATTGTTCAAGAATCAAGTGGCGATTTTTTACAAACCATATCTAATTGGTTAAGAAATGCTTTAAATGGTTTAATTAATATTGTTACCAAAATACCTGAAATAGCAATATGTGTCGGAATTACAATTTTAGCTTTATATTTTATATGTGTGGATAAAATATATATTTTAGACCAAGTAGAATACCACTTACCCAAAACATGGGTAAAAAAATTAAGTACACATTTAAAAGATTTAATTCAAACACTAGGAGGATACTTAAAAGCAGAAGCAACATTGATTTTAGTTTCATTTATTATTTCTTTAATAGGACTATATATATTATCTTTTCTAAAATTTAATGTCCAATATCCTTTATTAATGGCACTATTTATTGGTTTTGTTGATGCTCTTCCAATTTTAGGTTCTGGAACTGTTATGATTCCATGGGCTATTATTTCTGGGCTAAATGGTGATTTATCTTTAGGAATTGCCATTGTTACTTTATTTATTATCATGTCTATTGTAAGACAATTTTTAGAGCCTAAATTGGTTAGTAAAAATATTGGTGTTCATCCAATATTTACATTGATTGCTATGTATACAGGATTTAAAATCACTGGAGTTATTGGATTATTATTAGGACCAATTGCTTTAATTATTATTAAAAATATATTTGCCAACTTAATTGATCAAGGGGTATTTAAAACAATTTTTGATAAAAAATAAAAGTTCATATTTTGATATTGAAATCGTTTAACAGACATGGTAAAATATAAAATATAAAAAAATTACAGGGAGCCTAATTACACATATGAAAAATAGAAATGAGGAATACAGTGATTTCGAAAGTTTTAAAAGAAAAGCACAGACAGAAGATAATTATTTTTTAACTATATTTTATGAAGATAATATGACAACAATAAATCTTTCAGAATATAGAAAAACTTTTTTTACTTTTGGAAGAGATGAAGATAATGATATTGTTATTAATTCAGAGAACATTGACTTTGAACAAGGCTATTTTGAAGTAACAGAATATGGAATTTTAGCTGTGAACACTAGCAAAGAATATTCTATGATTAGTAATAATAATAAACCATTTAATGATATATATTTATCAGAAGGTGGATTTATAAAAATTGTGAATCCTTCTTTTTCTGATATGTCCCATAACATTTTATTTATTATGTCTATTGGTCAAACTTTAGATGAATGGAAAAGTTATCCTTTGCAATTGGGAAGTAATACATTAGGAAGTGGGGGAGGTTGTGATATAATTCTACCTCCTAATGGAGTGGCAAAAAGACATACTACTATTAGTAAAATAGGAAATAAAGTATCCATAAAAGACGAGGGTAGTTTAAATGGAACTTTTGTTAATGGAATTAAAATTCCTTCATCTCAAGATATGAGTTTAAGTGATTTAGATGTAATTGTTATAGGAAATTCAAAATGTATTTTTTATAATAATAAACTATTTTATCAAATATATAAAAGAGGAGTGCAATTAGATGCAATTGATATAGTAAAGCGTGTTCGTATTCGATTTAAAACAAGAGAGATTTCTTCTCATGTGAGTATGCATATAAAACCTTCTGAATTTGTAGCTTTTGTTGGAGGTTCAGGTGCTGGAAAATCTACTTTTATGAAATGTATTAGTGGTGTAGATACACCTACATCTGGGCTAGTTCTTTTAAATGGAGAAAATCTATATGAGAATTATGAGAGTTTAAAATATAATATAGGATATGTGCCACAAGAAGATATTGTATATTCTAATTTAACACTTCATGACATGTTAAAATATACAGCAAAATTAAGAATGCCAGAAACTTCGACAAAAAAAGAAAGAGCACAAAGAATTAAAGAAGTTTTAGAGATTGTTCAATTAACAGAATTTGAAAATTCATATATTCGACAATTAAGTGGCGGACAAAGAAAAAGAGCAAGTATAGCTACAGAATTAATAGCTGATCCAAGTTTATTCTTTTTAGATGAACCAACAAGTGGATTAGATCCAGATACAGAAAGAAGTGTTATGAAAACTTTACAAAAAATGTCTAAAATGGGAAAGACAATTATTCTTGTTACACATAATACATTAAATTTACACCTATGTGATAAAGTTGCATTTTTTGGAAAAGGTGGGCACTTATGCTTTTATGGAAAACCACAAGAAGCATTAGATTTCTTTGGAGTAGATGATTTTGTAGACATTTATACATTATTAAACGAAAATATGGAAGAATGGTATGAAAAATTTACAGCCATATATGGAAAAGAAACCGTTGGCCATACCGAAATTAAGAAAAGAAATAAAGTCCCTCATAAGAAAAAATCGTTTTTTAAACAGTTAATAACATTAATTAGGAGATATATAAAATTAATAGCAAATGATGTGCAACAACTAATTTTATTATTTGCACAAGCGCCGATTGTTGCTGTATTATTGACAATTGTTTCTACTGAAGATTTGTATTCGAGTTATGATGATACAAAAGCAATTCTATTTTCTTTAGGATGTGCATCCATCTGGCTGGGATTAATGAATTCAGTTCAAGAAATTTGTAAGGAAAAAGTTATTTTACAAAAGGAACATATGTCAGATTTAAAATTATCAACTTACTTATTATCAAAATTTATTGTGCAAGGAATACTGGCATTTATACAGTCGACTTTGATGGTATATATTTTCCAAGAGATTGTAGGTAGTTCTTCTAACAGTATATTGATAGATTCTTATTGGGATATTCAAATTATATGTTTCTTATCAATATTGTCTGCGGCTGCATTAGGATTATGTATTTCTGCAATTGTAAAAAACTCAAATATAGCAATGTCTATCATTCCTCTAATACTCGTTCCGCAATTGTTATTTTCTGGAATGTTGTTTAAATTAGAAGGAGTTGGGGAATTTGTTTCTAATTTTATACTATGTAGGTGGTCAGTAGAAGGATTAGGAACAAGTGTTAACTTAAATGATTTAACTCATATTGTGCAAACAATTAATCCAATGGCAGAAGTGGAACCAGAAGATTATTTTACATTCACATCAGAACATATGATACATGTAATTTTGATTATGATATTAATGACACTGGTTTTGATGCTTGCTAGTTATATAGCTTTAAGGAAAAACGTAAATAAAAATATGTAATTTTATTTTTTAATATATTAGTCAAAAAGAAGAAATTTTATCAAGTAGAATTTCTTCTTTTTTTTATTGTATAGGAAAAATCGGCTTTTATCTTGACCCTATATGGATTTTTCAGTATACAACAAGGTTCTTATTATTACCAATATAGATGAATCAGAAAATAGAAGTACATTTATGCTTGCAATCTATTTGTAATTAAAATGTTAACAAGTTGTAACAGGAATAAATAATTATATCATTGTGTTTCTTTTTTTTATATGATATATTTATGTTGTATAGAATTATGATACAAAGGGGTATTTAACAATGGGAAATTTGATTCAAGTGAAAAATTTAGATGAATATTATGCAAAATTAAATATTGGTGTCAGTATGTCAAAAATGTGGAATACATTGCAAAGCAAGGCAGAATATAGTAGTAACAGAAGTGAGAAAGGATATCAACAAGTTGCGAAAACAATGGCTGGAAATATAGCACGAGCACTTGGATTAAATGTTGATATAGCTGAAATATTAACGATGTGTCAGGGAGCATATTTTCCCGCACATGGAAAAGAAGGAAAAAGAGTGATTATGCAATACTTAAAAGAACATGGTTTAAATATTGCAGAATCTGATTTAGCAAGAAATTATGTAGAATATGATTTAGTACAATCAGGAAATGTCATTACCCCTGAATTTGATAAACTTTTACAAGAACTATTTGATACTCATGAAAAACCAACAACACCAGAAGTCCAAATTGCACAAATTTGTGGAGATACCATAGAAGATGTTAAATTAATAGAAGAAGCTTCCCAAATTAATCAAGTTGACTTATTATACAGAGTTTCTAAGGATGTAGAACAATCTAGTATAGAAGCAGGTGTTCCAATGCAAAGTCAAAAAATTAAAGAAATGGTAAAATCCATTCCAGAAAGCAATAAAAGAATGGGAGAGGCAGAAGAACATCAAATATATGCAGACTTGGATACATTTATTAAATTTGCAGGAGAAGATAAATTAGAAGGCGTTTATGAATATATAGGTACAGATGAACTTGAAAGATAATATGGAGGAAAATACAAATGAATGAAGAGATACAATTTTGGGATGGAGTAGAAACAACAGATGGTAAGAAGTTATCACCAGAGGAAAGACTTCAATTTTGCGAAGATTTTTCTCAAATGTTAAGAACTTCTCCTGAATTAGCAAAAATATTTTTTAACACACAAGTATATAATGAAATTGTAAATGATGTAACCACAAGAGGAGGACATTCTGAAGGTGTTGCTATTGTGGCAGAGAATTTAGCTTTGCAAAAAGCAAAACTAGACGGAAAAAGTGAAATAGATACTAAAGTTTCTGGATTATTGGCTAAAATATTAGGGTATATGCATGATTTAGGTCATACACCTTTTGGGCACGATGGTGAAGGAGCACTTGGTAATGAAATGGAAAGGTTTGAGGCAACACCAGAGTATAAAGCTAATAGAAAAGCATTATTTGGAGAAGAATATACTAAACAAGCAGGTGATGCTGATGTAGAGACAATGTGTTATGAGCATAATGAAACTAGTGCCATAATTGGTTCCAAATTATTAGAAAATTTTGGGAAAGATAATGGATATGTTATACATGAACAAGCAATCCAATATATCAAAACAGGTATTTTAGCGCATAGTACAAGTAGGGTAGGGGAAGAGCCAAAAGGAGTCGAACAAAAAGCGGTAAGAATAGCTGACAAAGTTGCTTACATTCCACAAGATTTATTAGACTTATTAAAGCAAAGTGTCATATCTATAGATGATTTATCTCCTGAGGAACAAGGTTTATTAGGACTAAATGAAATGCAATTAACAGATAAGGAAAAAGAAATGTATGATGGATTATCTTCTGAAGAAGATAAAAAACAATATTTGGATCAAAGAGCAAAAAACAAACAAAATTTGAAAGATAGATTAAGAAACATAAACGATATGCCAGACAGGATAAAAATGAATTTGTTTAAACAATTGGATGTAAAGGTAGCAGAAATGCAAGCTGAAATAGCAAAAAAATGCTTTGTAATGGATAACGGTGAAATAAAACTAGATGGTAGAAAATCTGTAGTTGATTTTTTTGATAAAGCTGTTAATAAGGGGATAATACCAAAAAATCATGAAATGACACCTCAAGAAGTAGAAGGGATTTCTTTATTTAATCAAATGAGAAAAGCTCAAAAATTACCTATGACAACTCGAGATAGGCAAGCTCAAGTAAATGAAACCTCTCAAGCATATAGCCAATTTTTGCAAGAAAGTTATGGAATGAATCCAATGATTGCTACTTTGTGGGTAACAAAAGCAAAATATCAAGATGCTTTTATTGAAGGAGAATTATCAAGAATTTCACAAGATAAAGAAGGAAATATTCAAACAGAAACATTATCAGATATCAATAAAAAGAATGATAATAGTTGGAAAATAAAAACTGCTTTTCAATTTTTTTATTCAAATATAGAGCAAGTTCCAGAAGAATTTAGAAGCAAATATCAAGGAGAAGAAAAAGGGAGATATACAGACCAACAATTGGTATCAGCATTTATAGCCTCTTTTACAAATAAAGGATTAAATGAATTATATAGCGGTCTTTTAGAAAGAAAACTTGTAATATCCAGAGATGAAGCAATTGCTCAATTACAGCAAAAGAGACCAGACTTAAATATACAAGCTATTGTTTCTAAAGATAAAGAATGGAAAAATCCACAAAACCATGATGAAATTCATAAAGTATCTGCAAATGATATACTAGAGTTCTTGTATGAAGAAAATGTAGGAAATACAATTGTTAGTGGAAAGAATCAAAATCCTGAAAGAATTATACCAACGATTCAACATGTAATTGCTGTTAGAGATAGTGTAAATGAGACAAGAAATGACGAATATCAATTACATCCAGAGGCGGAATTATTAGTATCAGCAATAGATGTTTCAAGAACAGAAGTAAATTCAAGAGATCTTCAATACATGGTAAAAGCGGTTATGGATAACCAAAAAAATTCAGAAATTAAGCAACATATTTCTGAGGTAAAGAAATATGACAAAGGAAGGTAAAGAAAATGATAAATTCAAAACAGTTACCAAAAGCATATTCAGAAGTTTATAGTTTTATAAATGCTTTAGGAGATAGTTATATCGCCCAAATTCCTACTTCAATTTATAATACAATTAAAGAAAATAGGGATATAAATTATAATCCTAAATTTGAGGCTAGTCAAACAGTTACAAAGGGAATGATTTCACAAGAAGCATTATCTTTAATAGCAGCTCTAAACCTACAATATTGGTGTAAAGATGAAAATGAAAAAATAAAATTAAAACAGGCATACATAGAGAACACAAAAAAGGAAGATGAAAAATATAGTTATGATAATTTATTCAAGCATGAGTCAAATGAAAATAGAAAAGTAATAAATGGGGAGGAAAGCGTTCAAGAAACAACATCAATAGTAGAACATAAAGAATCATTATGGAAAAGGATATTTCATAAAATAAAACATATGTTACATTTTGACAAAAAAATATAATTTGATTTTTATTAAATTTTATATAAAAAATAGTTGAGATAGATTAATTTCTATATCAACTATTTTTTTATCATTCTATTTTGCGTCTTTTAATTGTTTATATTTGATAATGGAAATAATTGCACTTATTAGTAATAAAACAATAAATCCAATTATAATACTACCTGTACCTGCATAAGGAAGAGATGTAGCCACTTGTTGAATTTCTTGAGGTAGAGAAGTAGTCGTTTGTGTGTTTTGATTTATATCTTCATTAGGTTGATTTTGATTTATATCTTGATTATTATTTGGTGTATCTGTATATCCAAGTTCTGCTGCTTTTTGATCTGACCATTCTTTTATAATAGCGATTTCTTCTTGCATTTCTCCTAAAAGACTATTGTCTAGTTTATCAACTTGCGAATTTAATTCAACTTTTAAAGCAGTTAGAATTAAAGGATTTAAATCTGAAACTGTATCTAACATATCAATGTCTGCTCGTAAAGTTTCCTTTAGGGAATCATCTACACTAGATACAGAATGTAAATCTGTGTAAGTTTTATCTACTATTAACTTAAATTCAATTAAATTTCCTAAGTCTCCTTCATATTCATTTAATAAATCTAACAATTCTTGTTTCTCACTGGCTGTTACAGCAAGAACAGGAGAGAGTAAGTTAAATATCAAAAACATAAATATAAAAATAATGATAAATAGTTTTCTATAAAATTTATACATATTGAACGAATCCTTTCTTTTTACTATTTGCTTATATGAAGAAATATTGCATATAAACAAGATTAATCTTTTGTTATTGTAATGTTGACAAACTACATTATATGTTTATAAATATAAATTTTAATGTCACTACTATTAAGTATACTATAAAAAGAGGATAAATGTCAACACTAGAAAAGATACTTCTTGAAGAAGTATCTTTTCTTATATTTATTCTATTCATTAGAAGCTAAACATATTTTTAATTAATTTTAAAGCTTTAATTAATCCACCGATTAATGAAGTTCTTCCAGCTTCTTCTTCTTGATAATCTGATACTTTATCTACATGTTCACCATTAGCAATCTTTTCAGCTTGTGCAATAAAGTTATCTACATGTCCTTCATATACATTTTCTTTGGCACCTAAGATGATAAATGCATGTTGTTCTCCTTCAGCTTCAAATCTTTGAACATAAGGAATGTTAGGATTATTCATTGCTGTTTCATATACTCTTGTACTATTTTCAAAAGGTACTGTGGTATCACTTGTACCATGTATAATTAGTATTGGTAATTGACATTTTTCTAAGCTTGCTAATGCATTTTCATGTTCATCAAAGTTTTCTTCTGTTAAACCAACATCTACTTGATTGATTAACATGTCTTTGATTGTATCTCTACTAATAACTTGTGATAAATCTGTTACATCAAATATACCAAGGATTTTTGCTACTAATTCATTACTTCCTAAAGTATTTAATAAGTCTGTTACAATTCCTGTCATAGAGGTATATCCACAATCATCTACTAATCCGATAACATTTTGATCTTTAAGTGTTTTACCATCTACTTCTATTCCTGATAAGAATAATGTTGTAGCACCACCTAATGATACACCATGAACAATAACTTCATCACATGTATAGTGTTCATTTAGATATGTTAACCAATCCCAAACATCAAGGCTATCTAAATATCCCATACCACCTTTACCTTTGTTACCACCACTATTTCCGAATCCTCTTAAGTCAGGTGCTAATATGTTAAATCCTTGATCGATATACATACTACCAACTGCATCTGCCATTGCTTGTCCATTCATCATAAATCCATGTACTAAAACAACCCATTTGTTTGAAGTTGGATTACCATTTGCATCTGGATTAGCATAGTAGATATTACCACTTAGATTAACTGCATATGCTTCTCCTGATAATTTACCAGCAGTTGTTGCAACCATATCATCAACAACAACATTTGGCTCTAAGCTGTTTAAAGCTATACTTGTATCTCCTAGTGCAGATTGAATTACAGATTTAATAGAATCTAAGAAGCTACTAGGATCTGTTTCATCAGATGAAATTGTTTCATTTAAAATTTTGTTTGATATATACGGAATAGCACTTGAATCACTATAATCTTCTTGAAGTTCCGTAATCTTATCAATAATATTGATTTTCATGTCTTCAATACTCATGTTTTCGTCAATGCCTTGTAAGTAGCTTTTTGAATCATTTAAGAATGATTTATAATCATTAATATCGCTATACTTATTATCTACTGCTGTGTTTGCATTGTCTCTGTTTCCAAAAGGCCAAAAACTAAATGCTGCTTGACTTGTTACTGGTACTGCTACCATAACTACTAAAATCATAATTGCCAATAATTTCTTTATACTTATAAATAAACTCCTTTTCATAATACAATCCTCCTTTTTTTATTTTTTAGAACTATATCATGAGATTCAAAACAATATATTCATAATTGTTTTCTCATGCTCTACCTATTATTTTACCACATTTTCTGTTTTTTGTCAAAACGTGTCAGAAATATTATAATAAATTACTTCATAAGAACTTTTTATTCAATATACTTCACGAATATAAAAAACTAACCTTGTTGTATACGGAAAAACCTCTAACTTAAGTTAGAGGCTAGTATTTTCAATTTATTCCCATTCAATGGTTGCAGGTGGTTTTGAAGTAATATCATAAACCACTCTATTAACATGTTTTACTTCATTCACAATTCTTGAAGAAACCTTTTCTAATATTTCATAAGGTATTTTACTCCAAACACCTGTCATAAAATCTGTCGTTTCTACTGCACGTAGGGCAATGGTATAATCATAAGTTCTTTCATCACCCATAACACCAACAGATTTTAAATTTGTTAATACTGCAAAATATTGATTGATAGATTTATGAAGTCCAGCATTTGCAATTTCTTCTCTAAAAATGCTATCTGCTTCTTTTAAAATATCCAATTTATCATCTGTAATATCACCAATGACTCTGATAGCTAGTCCAGGTCCAGGGAATGGTTGTCTAAATACTAAGTTTTCTGGTATGCCTAATTCTAGTCCTGTTTTTCTAACTTCGTCTTTAAATAGATTTCTTAAAGGTTCTACAATTTCTTTAAAATCTACATAGTCTGGAAGACCACCAACATTATGATGACTTTTAATAACAGAGCTTTTTCCTAAACCACTTTCGATAACATCAGGGTAAATAGTGCCTTGTACTAAAAAGTCTACTGTTCCAATTTTCTTTGCTTCTTCTTCAAATACTCTAATAAATTCTTCTCCAATAATCTTTCTCTTTCTTTCTGGATCTGTAACTCCAGCAAGTTTTGCTAAAAATCGATCTTTCGCATTTACTCTAATTAAATTAATATCAAATTGATTTCTGAAAACTTCTTCAACTTCGTCACCTTCATTTTTACGAAGTAAGCCATGGTCAACAAAGATACATGTTAAGTTTTTACCAATTGCTTTATGTAATAATACAGCTGCAACAGATGAATCAACACCACCAGATAGGGCACATAAAGCTTTTTTATCTCCAATTTTTTCTTTTAAAGTTTTAATACTATCTTCTACAAAAGAAGAAATTTGCCAATCTCCAGAACAACCGCAAATGTTAAATAAGAAGTTTTTAATCACTTGTGTTCCATTTACAGATAAGTTTACTTCTGGATGGAATTGAATACCATATAGTTTTTTCTCTGCATTTTCCATTGCAGCATTTGGACAATGGTCTGTTGAACCAATATTTTTAAAACCACTTGGTACTTCAGATACAAAGTCTGTATGGCTCATTAAGAAATCATTTGTTGTTTCAAATCCTTGAAATAGGGAAGAGGTGTTATCAATATTTACTTTAGTTGTTCCATATTCTCTTGTATTTGCTCTTGCTAC
>CAWVJG010000082.1:0-15357 GCA_963929465.1 Bacillota bacterium | reverse complement strand
TTTCTTTTGTAAAGCATCTCTTAAATTTTGTGCATCTCTTATTGAATCTTCTAATTTTTCATCTTTTACTGCTTCATAACTATAATTATTTTTATTAGCTTTTTTTATCTTTTCAAGCCTTTCTGTTTTCATACCACTTATTTTTTTATTTACCATTTTAATTACTTTCGCTGGATCTGTTGGTGTTATATTTAAAGTGGTTATAATATTGCAATTTTCAATTGTAGTTATTCTATTATAGAATCTAGGTGTTATAGATTTTGGAAGTCTAGCAACATATAAAACTCTTATAAACTTTTTATTTCCTATGTTTATATAATTTTTTTCTTTTAATATAACATCATCTTTTGGTGCTAATACATCATAAACACTTAAATTGTTACTTTTAGCAAGTTTAACTATTTCTTTTGTAGAATCATCTTTAAATAATTCAGTATGAAATAAGTTATATAATGTTTTTAACCTTTCATCTATACTAACTCTTCTTATTTTAGATTTTAATTCTTTAAATTTTTCTTCTGTTCTTAATTGATACTGCATAAAAATATCTTGTGCATCTTTTATACTTTCTGCTTTAGTTGTAATAACAATTAATCTAGTTTCTTTTAATATTTCTTCTTTGTTTCCTAATGTTGTTTCTATTAATGTATTAAATTCGTTTGCAATTTTCTTTTCGTTACCTTCAAACTTTTCTTCATCGTAAATATAGTCTTTTTTATAATCATCTGTTTTTACTGGCCTACCAGCACAAACAACTTGAATATGATCGTTATAATTAAATGAATGTAAATATTCAACCCATTTTAGAAATATGTTTTCCTGCTCTTCATAATTAGCTTTAGCAAATGAAATATCTTGATATTCAAAACAAATTGAATAGTGATTTTCATCTAATTGTATAATAGAATTTTGTTCATTATAATCTTTAAAAAACATTCTCATTATTTGCGATGTAGTTTTTGGTTTATCGACTTTGAATTTTGCGAAAAATTTTCGTATCTTATCTAATAAAGTTTCTTTTTTTACTTTATTTTTATTAGCTTTTACCTTTGTTTTTTTAGGCAATTTATCAATCCTCCTTATTAGTATTTAGAAGGTCTGGAATGAAATACCACTTACCTTCATCTAGTTTTTCAAACATATTTGAATATGTTAAACTTCCTGTTAAAGGCTGATGTTTTAGTTTTCTCTTGTAAACTGTATATAAATCAACTCTTGTAGCTAAAAGTGGATGCTTGTTATTAAAAACACGCACCCACTTACTATTGAACTTATCTAAATAATATTTTAGGAATTTATATTCCCATTCAGTTAAATTTTGAATAATTATCATCTCCCAAGTAATTTCAATAATATTTCTTGTTCTTCTTTTGTTAATTTTGAAAGTTTTTGAGCAAGTTCGTTACTTGCATCTTTCTTTTCTTCTGTTTCGTTACTTCTAATAATTCCAGTATTTTCAGTCATTTCATGTTTTTTCTTTGCTTTCATAAGTAATCTTTCTTGCTTTTGTTTTTTTCTTGATTCTTTTATCTCATTTTTATTGATTGTTTGCATTTTAGCATTTTTGCTTACTTTTCCTTTTTTCTTTTTAGTATGTAAAAGCCTATATTCTTCATCACTTATATAATGAATTGGTTTAGCAAATAAAAAGTAATGCCTAAACCAATATGGAAGTATTTTTTCTGCTGGTAATTCATGGATTTTTACAAATCCTATGAAACCAAGACTACCTGCAATCGCAATTACAATATAACTCGTAACTTCATCTCCAATTTTATCTTTTAAAAGAATATATGTAGGAATAACTAATACAGCTATTAAAATAGCAAATGCCCATTGTCTAAAATTGAAGAAATAAATTTTTTCTTTATAATCCTTAATTTCATCAAATACTGTTATCTCTATATTATCCATATTTTAATGACCTCCTGTTAACCTTTCTGCAAATTGGCTACCATATTGTATTACTGCTAGATACATTCCATTCAGGAATAACATTGCAACTATTGTTGATATTGCACTTGTAGAACCTACTGTACTACTTAATCCCGAAAGACCTATTGCATATACATTCGTTGCAATATAAATTATAACTGCCTCTAATCCAACACTTGTTGCAAACAAGAAATATTGAACTGCCTTACTTCTTCCTTCGTCATCAGCAGCTAAAGCAATTGGTATTGGTGCAAAAGCAAAGCACAATATTAGTTTTACAACTCTTAAAAATATTTGTGTTAAAATTTGAACAATCGTTGTCATAAATGGAATGAATAATATTAAATATAAACCGATATGTCATTATACTATCTACAAAGCCGATCTGGAACAGCATTTATTAGTGTATCTGCAATATTAATGCTTGTATTACTATTACTTATAGCATTTGTAACACTTACAAAAATATCATTTACAATATTCATTATTGTAGACAAAAATGTATATCCATTTTGTATAAAATATTTTAGCAATAAGAATGATACAAAAGACATTGCAATTCTTTCCCAAGATATTCTATCTACTTCCATTGCTTTTTTTATTAAATTAATCATAAAGAAAAGTATCAGTAAACTTAATGCAATTGGAACTATGACATCATTAACTGTTTTTCCAATACTCCAAATGTTTATACCTTGAACACTTGAAAAGTTAGTTAATTTTTGTATTGAGCCTATTAGATTTCCACTATCCATTTCAACTCCAAATACTGAAAATTTGAAACTATATAGAAGTCTAATTATTCCATCCAATTATTAGATTCCCCCTTTTTATAGTCCAAATAAGTTTTTAGACTGTGCAATAGCAACTAGCATAAATCCTGCCATTAATGTCATTAATCCTCTTGACTTTCCTTCTGCATCCTCTCTTTGCCAACCTAAAGCAAACATAACTCCACCTACTAAAGCAATAACACCACCAATTTTAGTTAGCCAATCACAAGCAAAATTGATAAATGAATCTATAGATCCAGTATTTGAATCTGCATATACTCTTGATGTAAGAAGTATCATGCTACTTCCTATTGTTCCAGTTAAAACTGTTATTTTTTCTTTTAATTTACTAATCTTCTTATTCTCTCTCACTCTTTTTATTAAATTCATAAATCCTCCCATTCTGGGGAATCTCCTCGAATTTCGACCTAAACAGTTCGAGGAACAACCTCAAACTTTATAATGTAAGTTCGAGGCTATCCCCCTATTTAATTATTAATTTTTAAATCTTCATACTGTATAACTTCTGTTTTATACAACTTCTTTAATTCGTTATCATTAACATTTTCTATCTTTAGTTTTTGGATAGGTCTTGCAAATTCAAGACCTAAATCACACAATAATTTATAATTAGAATTTATTTGATATTCCAATTCCCTTTTATGATCATATAATTTCTCAATATTTTTAGCCCATGGTTCATATAACTCCGAATAATTTGGATGACTTTTTAAATCAAATAATTTTGAATAAAAAGCACCTACTCTTGCTATAAATAATACACAATATCCACTAGGCATTACCGATAATTCATCCAGCGTAGCCAGTTCTCTACCAACTACATCCCAATTTGTACTAGATGACCCCTGTTTTGAAAAAGTTCTTCCTGTAGATTTTTTATACCATGTTTTTTTGCCGAAGTAGAGAAACCATATATTCTAAACTTTCTTTAGCCGAACTTCCTAAAAACAATATAGAATCTACACAGTCTAAAACAGACTCCCAGCTATCTTTATATTTTTTCTTTAACTGACTTAATGATTGAAGTCCTATTGTTATACCAACATTTAGTCCTCTTAAATATGCAAGTTCTTCAACAAATCTTGGTATTTCTCCGTAATTGTGCCCACTCATCCATATAAATCTCTAATGGAGTTGGCAGACTTCCACCATATTTTTTTGCATTCTCATCAATCATTGCAAATACTTGTGAATAGAATATACTTGCTAAAAATGAGAATGTACCGATCACTAGGTTTTGTAATGACAAATATTGCAATTTTACCATTACCAATTTTCTTATCAGAATTATCATTTATTTCTTTTAAAATTGGATCATTATCATCTATTGGCATACCTATTCTTTCTAGTTCCATATCATCATCATCTGTTAATTCATGTATTTCTTTAATATTAAATACTGCAAGCCTAGCTGTTGCTGTCATTATAATTGTGCTCATCATTTTAGGTGTGCCTGCTGCTACTTTAAAATGTTTATATTGTTTTACACCAATGGCATCTGGTTCTACCTTCTCCCATTCAAGAAACAAACTATCAAGCTCTGATACACCATTATTATTTGGACTACTCAACCTTATAAGTTTTAAAATAGTAGTAAAATTTTGGTGTCTTTTTTCATAATGTCTTATTGCATAATAAAACAATGCTTGAAGATAAATCATTTCCGCTTTAATCCAAAATGGATCTCCTGTTGTATTATCTATACCTTCAACTTTTGTATTTGCAATTAAAGTATTAATTAAAGTCATTACATCATCTTCTTGTATTTGGTGGTTATCTTCATATTCTAAAACATCATAAAATGTTTCTTGCTTTTTAACATACACAATAGGGTTATAATGATTTGAATGACTTTTCTCATCTAAATTTAGTACCTTAATTGTATAACCCTTTTTCTTTAGTGAACTACCACAATCTCGAAGGAGCTCTCCGCTTTGGATCTGTAACAATTATAGAACCATTTGCACTTAAAATATTTGGCTTAAAATAATATCTTGATTTACCGAGTTCCAGGACGTCCAAGTAAAATGACATGTCTGTTCATTTCACTTTTTTTCATATTTTTAGAAACAAGCTCTGTTTGTGTAAGAATCATATTATTTTCAAAATCCTTATCTCGCTTGTTTTTAATATCTTTCGGACTTTTCCATTCTGCAGAACCGATATGTATTTTCTTGAATATTTTTCTTGTTTTGCATTTTGTAAGTTTCATATAGCATTAAAACAAAAATAGCCACACCAATTGACGTTACAATGTTATTAATTGTAAATGATATTGGTGTGGTTATTTTATATAACTCATTTAAACAAGTGGAAAATATCTCAAAACTCCAATTACCATTATTTAATTCTACTGCTGTTGTTACTCTCAGCATATAGTAGAATATTATAATAAATACAATAAATAGAATGATAAACGAATTCTTTTTCTGCTTTTTTATCAGCAATTCTATTCATCACCTACCTCTTTTTCCACTTCTAAATTAACTTCTATCTCTTTACTATTATCAGTAAGTTCAATGTTATTTTCTATTATGTGATATTTTTCTAATTCCTCACCTACTACATCTCTTTTTTTCTGTTTCTACAAGTTCTTCTAAATCAGCTTTCAAAACCGTCCATAGACATTCATTTTCTCGCCTTTTCATAACATAGTTTTTACCACTTAATTTAGAATATGTTTCTCTTTCATCTTTACCTATTTTAGTTGTAAATGTTACTAATTCATCTTGAGAATTAATACTCCATTGTAAGTTTTTATTTTCACTACCATAAACTCTTATTTTTCCATAATTATTAAAACCTAATTCACAATATCTTTCTAAATCGCTATTATCCATATAGATATTAACAATTTCTTTGTCATCATTGCTATTAGTTACTTTTGCAGCATATTGAATATCAGTGGCTTCTAACTCGTCTTTAATACTCATATAAGCCGAAAATGGTAATTCATGAATACAATAATCTGTTTTAAATTTTTCTATTCCTACACTTCCTAATTCATGTAGTTTAAATTCCTTTGAAAATTCTTCTAACTGTTGAGAATTTAACTTTACTTTTCCTTCTTTTTGTAAATTTTCTATTGCTTTACCAGTTGTTTCATCAAATAATTTTTGTGAAATACCAGTTCTAAGCTCAATTACATCAGCAATTCTAGCAGCCATATAATCCCTTTTAGATTTATTAAAATAAACATTATAGTGTTTATTTTTATGTTTTATTTGTTCTTCTTTTTGTTTAGATTCATTCTTTTTAATTAAATTATCCATTTGAAGAAATTTAGCAACTTTAGTATGGTCTGCTTTAAAATTACTTAAATGTTTTATTCTTCTTGCATATTTTGTTATTCTCTTTTGTTGATAAAGTGATTTTTTCTTTCCAAACTCACTATTTTCTTTTGATAATGTCCTTTCTGTTGCAACCACTCTAATACCATCTTGTTGACACTTTTCCATTACTTTTATTGTTTCTTCATAAGATAAATTAGTAATTTTCTCTAATTCTTTGGTTTGTCCATCTTTTTGAACTGCTCTTATACCTTCTATAAAATAATGATAGCCAAATATAGTAAGTGGTTTTAGAATATACTTCAATGTGCCTTTAGCACCTGTTCTTGATGATTTCACAGCACCTTCATACACTTGTGTTGCATCACTTTTATTAGTTGCCTGCATAAGCCATCACCTCTTTTTCTTTTTGAATTTCATATAGTTGATAATATTTATGATAAAATTCATCAATTCCGATTTTAGCAATCCAAGTTTTCGTATGTTCTTCATTATTAATTTTGTATTCACTTATAGTTGCTCCATTTCTTTTATTATCTAGTATTTCAATTCTATTATTGTTCTTTTTATATAATTGCTTTGGAATATATATAACATTTTCATCTGATATTGGTAAATAAATTCCTTTATAGGTTTCTTTTTCGTTGCCTGATAAAGTAATAAAGATAGATGTTGTACTTTTTTCTTTTGTTTTTTGTTTTTCTATTGTTTCTTTTTCTTCTGTTTTCTCTAATATATGTTCTTTTGTTTCTTCTATAAAGTTTTCCTTTGTTAATCCCAAAATGTTTTTATTATTATTAAATACTAGCAATGTTTTAAACTTATTATTATTCACATATTGCCTACTCATAGCCGATTTTAATTCTTCTGGATATGCTAAGCCATATCTTATAGCTTCCATTACACCATCATTTCTAAAACGAGAAATAGCTTGTTCTTTTAGTGTTTCTACATAAGTTTTTGGAAATAATTTTTCAAATTGCATATTGTTATTTGCAATAAATATTTCTTCAAACTCATCACTATTATTCTCAATATATTGTTTTATTTCATCATCAAAACTTTCTTTATATTGCTTTATAACCATTTCTTTTTGTTTTAAATTTAGTTTTATATCTATTATTTCGCCTTTTTCATTGTAACCCTTAGCATTTTTAAGTAAATTATCTAAAATAAATACTTTATTATTTTTAAATTCTATATAACTTTTAGTCTTAACTAAATATTCTTCAATAAATTTTACAATATCAACTTCCAATTTATCATTACTTAAAAATTTTTCATTATCTAAATTATTCAAAATTTCATTCATTTTTAAGTTATCAGAATCTACATATTTCATCAAAATTCTATCTTGATGTTTTGTGGCATATTCTTTTATTAGACTTCTGATATATGAATAAAAATAAGCATCTTTACATTTTAATATTTGACTACTCATTTATATCTCCTCAATTTCAAGAATATTATTTATATAATGTTCTAACTCTAAATCGTATTCACTACTAATAAATAATAAATCGCATTCTTTTTCTTTTGTATTAAATAAAGTTAGTAATATTGTTGTTTTTCTTCTTAACAATTCTACTAACTCATATATTTCTTTACTTGTATAATCATCTCTTAAATTAAATGATATGTGTTTAATAACATTTATAGGATTTGTTATTCTTCTTGAAATTAAATAAAATTCTCTACTTATGTTTTCATTTCTCTTAATTTCTTCAAAGAATATATCATCATACATTAAATATAATGTACCTTCTTTTGTTTTATTTCTTAATATCTCTTGTATTTCTCTATTACTATATATAATATCTGCGTGTACCAAAAATTCCTCCTTTGAATATAATTAAGAGTGGTTTTTAAGCCACTCCAATTCTATCTATTTTTCTTTCTTTTTAATAATATAGTTCCTCCTATAATACCTACTGTTGCAATTACTGCAATTCCTAATAATAAGGCATAATTTGTTTCATTTCCTGTTTGAACAACTGGTAACAATGAGTTGTAATATACAAAACTATATACTCCGTCACTTTCTTCTAGTGAAACACCATCTGCAAATACACCTTCATGGTTAATTTCTATTTTAACTACTTGATCTGAAAGTTTATATCCTAAAGGAGCTCCGTAATTCTTTGATATAATATGTATTATATCTCAAATTTTCAAATAAAGCTGTTCCTTCAAATTCATTTGCACCAACTTCTTTAATTAATTTGGTACATTCTTCATCTTCAAAAATTCCAAATGTAAACTTGTTTGATTTAATGTGTTCTCCAGTTTCTTTATCAACTTTTTCAACTTGAACTGATTTTAATATTGGCATATCTTTCATCTCAATTAATTGTGTATTTTTGTCAGTAGTTACTGTAAATTCAATACTTTCAGCAACCTCAAATCCGATATGGTGCTGTTAATTCTGTTAATATATATTTTTTACCTTCTTCTAAACCAACAACATGGTGTGGTTCTTTAGTTGATATCCATCTATCTACTTCATTACCATTTTCATCTGTTACAATTAATTCAGCTCCTTCTACTTCTTCGCCATTTACTATATCAGTTTTTTTAACATCTACAATTTTATCAATTAACTCCAAGTGTTGTGTTTCTTTATCATAAGTTACTTCAAACTCTACATCTGTAGCTTTAACATAGTATCCTACTGAAACTTCTTCATGTAAAATATAAGATTTTCCTTCTTCCAAGTTTTTAATTTTATGAGGTTCTTTTTCTGATACCCATTCATCAATTATATTGCCTTCATCATCTAAAACTTGCATTTTTGCACCTTCTATTTCATTCCCACCAATATCAACTTTGCTCATTTCAACAACTTTGTCAATCATCGTTACTTTCTGTACTTTATTTGTATTTTCTACTGTAAATTCTATATCTGTTGCTTTAACATAAGAATCCACTTGTATTTCTTCTTTTAGTGTATATTTTTCTCCAACTTTTAAACCTTCTATTTTATGTGTTTCTTCTCCTGATACCCATTTATCAATAACATTACCTTCGCTATCTGTTACTGTTAATGTAGCGCCAACTAATTCTTCATCTCCAGTTATATCTGTTTTAGAAAATTCTACAACTGTTGTATCATTTACTAATTTTTCTTCTTTTGTATAAACTTTAGTTTTTGTATCTTCTTGTTTAAATTCAATTTCGTGTTTTGTTGTATCTAACACTAGACCTTCCAAAGTTTCAATTTCTTCTAATTCATATTTTCCCATTGGAATATTTTTTACTTCTAATTTTCCTTCTTTTGTTAGATTATATTGCCCTACTTCTTGACCTTTCTCATAAATTGTACTTCCATCGGCATAGTCAATGATTTTTTCTTTTGCAGTTAATTTGAATTTTATTTTACTTAAATTTGATATATCAACAAGAGTTGTATCAACATTTTGTCTTATCGCTACTGATTTATCTAGTTTTAAAGTTCCAGTAGGTTGTTCATTAGCAATTGTTACTGTAATATACGCATCATAATCTTTATCAAATTCAAGTGTTTTATTACTTTTATTCACTTCAAATATTATATCTTCTTCTAATTCCAAGAAATTATTTGGAACAGATATTTCAAAAAGTCTATATTTTCCTGCTTTTACTTTTGTTTCTGTATAAGCCACCCCATTTTCATCAGTAGACCAAGAATCAAAAGTTTCTTTTCCTAGTTTACAACTAACTTTCTCCCATTCATTAGTTTCTTCATTTAATCTTTCTAGCTTAAATGTTGCATTACTTAATATTACTTTTTTACCTGTATTTTTATCTATTTTAACTAACTTCAAATAGCTTTCGAAAGGTGTATCATTTTCAATAAATTCCTTTATTACACCATCACTATTTCTATCAATTTTAATATAAAATGGTTGTACTGTATTTATTTCATCTGATGGCGTACTTGTTTCATAGCAAGTATATTCTCCATAAGCAAGCAATCCTGATACTCCATGTCCATCTGCTCCAGTTTTAAAAATTGAATATTCATCTTCTGCATATTCATCTAAATGTTTTAATGCCTCATCAAAACTTCCATAGAAATCAACATATTTTGTTAGTATTGCTGTAAATTCTGCATTTTCAATCACTTCGGCTGTTGTGTTTGTATTTGAAGAAATTTTTATTACTTCAAATTTAGCTTTTTCTACTGTATTTTTTAATGTATCACTTATTTTTATAACAGGAGTATTCATATCTTTATAATTTAATGTATAAATATGTTCTTCTGTATCTTGCACATAGCCTTCCACCACATAGGTTTCCTTTGCATAAAAACTGCCCATTGGCAAACCTTTTATAGTATTACCTTCAACGCTTAATTTTGCTGGTGTTGTTTTATTAGTTACAATTACTGTTGCTTTTCCATATTCATCAAAAGTAAATTTTGCAATTTCTTCATTCTTTGAGAAGTATTTTACAGTTCTCGCCACATTGTAAATATCTTCTTTAGCATATAAAGTATATTCTGTTCCCTTTAGATTTACATCTCCATGATGAGAAGTACCATCTACTCTATTTGAATTTCCTGTATCTTTTTCAGTTTTTATTAAACTTATTTCTCCAGTTGGTTCACTGTTTATAATTGCCTGTGTTGTTGTTTGGTTAGGTTTTACTTCTGCTTTATAACTTTCATTATTTAATAAATAGCCTGTTCCAACTGATTTTTCTTTTATGGTATATGTACCTTTTTTTATTTTTTCTAAAAGTATTTTTCCATTTTGAACTGTAACATCTCCGTTATATCCAGGTCCATTGACTGTAAATACAGAACCATCAACTAAATCTTTATTTTTATTTAATTTGCTTAATTCTAAATTTCCAAGTAAATTAATTTTTAATGAAAAAGCAAGTGGCACAGGATCATTATAATGTAATGCCATTAATTGGTCTTGAATCCCTGTTTTAAATGAAAAATATACAGTTGTATCTTGATCTTTTGATTCTTCTTTCACTAATCCCCATGATTGAAATGTACTATCTGAAATATTTAATTTTTCAACTGTGCAATTCTCTGATACTGTTATTGTTAATGTGTTTTCTCCTTTTTTATGTTGAAATCTTATATTTTCTTTTGTATTATCAATGCTAGAATAATCTGCTAATACTCCATTAGTATCAGTTAATACTTTAGTTTCTCCTGCCTCCACTGTAATAGTAGTTGCATCAAAACTTGGTCTTTGTTCCATTTTTGAAATCTTATTTTCAATATCTTGTTTAAAGCTAACATATTCATTTTGATATGTAGAATTTGTAAATGTTGCATTACTCTGTCCTAACACTTCCCAAATATATTGTTGTGTATATACATAGTCTTTTTTTACATTTATCATTTCATTAGCTAATATTCCACCATCAATGACATAAGTTCCATGTTTTGAATACCACCCAAAATATGCAACTTTACATGCTTTTTTTATAGTAGCATCTGTTGGAGTATAATAATTTCCGTTATAAATACTTCCTGTTGCGAAATCTACTTTGTGTTCAGCACAAAATACTGTATATCTTTCTCCTGTAGTAGTATTTATCAATCTTCTAATTAAAACTCCTGTAGATCCTATTGTATGATCTGTAGTTATCATTCCTGATGCATACTGACCTCCAACAAAATCCCCGCTACCAGATACTGCCAAAATAGGGCTTACATTACTTAATAATGTAAATAAAATTAGTAATGTTGCTACTATTTTTTTGTTTATTGTTTTATTCATTTTAATCATTCTCCTTTTTTTACAAAATAAAAAAGCCAAGACTTTTTTTAATCTTGACTAAAAGAATTTATATATTATTTATCTATAATAAAAATTTATAGTCCACATTGAGCAATATGCACAATCCCATATTTCATATCCTGATGGACAATTTTTATAGTATGTTGAATCGTCTATTTGTTCAGTTTCCCATAAATTTCCCCAATAGCTTATTTTACTATTATAATATGCAATTGCATCGTTTTTATTAGAAAACCATTGTCCTGAATTACCAACCCCCATACTATGATTATTGTTATTAGTACATCTTGTTGGTGTTTCATTAACTATGATTTCTTGTTTTTGTTCATCTACAGTTGAAGGTATATTTGATTGAGTTGATGGACTTTCTTGAATACTCGTTTCTTTTTCTTTTACTGTTTCATTTTTAGTTTCATACTTTTTTGTTTCTTTATTACTTGTTGTTTTAGAAGATGTTTTATTTTGTGTTGGATTTGACTGTGTTGTGGTTTCTTCATCTTTTGTTTGTGCATTTTCTTCTGAATCTGTTTTTTCTATATTTTGCTCACTTTCTACTATATTATTTAAGTATTCATTTATATTTTCTACATTACTAATAGATTCATCATTTAATAAATCATTTTCTTGTACAGGGGCTTCGCTTACATTTGTTTTTACTACTATCTTTTTAATTGCCAAATAACTTATAATAATGGCAATACATAATATACATATTATAGATATTATTAAAATTTTCTTTTTCATAAAGACCACCTCTTTATTTAATAATAACGTGTTCTTTTGATTTTGTCAGCACTTTTTAGTAAATTTTAATAAAAAGTTACTCTCATACCTAAATAAATGCCTTCACTATCTTTTATAGGTGTACACTCCCCTGCATATCCACTGGAAGTAAGATAATCTTGTGCTGCTTGTGTTACATTTTCCATTGTATAACCATCAGTAAATAAGAAATCTTTATTGGCTGGTTTAGAAGATACTTGTTGTTCAGTTTTAGTTTCTGGTTGTTCATTAGAAGAATTATTTTCTTTCTTTTTACTTTCTTCCTCAACTTCCGTTTTTTGAACGCCTGTATTTTCTTCTTTTTTTGTTGTTTCTTCTTTAGTTTCATTTTCAGTTTTCGTTTCTTCTGTTTTTTCTATTACATTTTCAACTTTGGTATTATTAATTATATTATTTGCTATATTTTCTTGGATAGCATTTTCATTATTTGGAGTTAGATATTTTCTAGCAGATACACCACTAATTATAACTACACAAACTATTATAAAAACTATTATAATTCTTTTCTTTTGTAAATCTTTTAAATATAAATCTAAAATTTCTTGTTCTTTTTCGGTCATAAACCACCTCACTTCAAACTATTTAAAAATTCTGTAGAATCGCTTTCTATCTTTTCATATTCCTTTTTAAATGTGTATAGTCTTTTTAATTTTGAATCTATATCATTAATTTCATTTTTAATTTCTGATATTTTTTCTTGTTTTAATTGTTTCTGACTTTCAAACTTTTGTATTTTATTTAATATTTTCTTTAGCATATTGATATTACACATCACCAACTTTCTTTAGTTAATTTATCTCTTTTAGTGTTGCAACTATATAATATCTTTGGTCTGTCGGTCTTGTATTACTATTTATATAAGAACAAGTTGATAATTTTATTATTTTATCTACGAATTCAACATTATTTACCTTTATTGCACTTACTTTCTTATAATATTCAATTCTTTCATTAAAACTTAAATTAGATATGTTATTTTTTTCTGTTACTATTCCTATTGAATAAGCACTAAATATCATACCTTCATAGTTTTTATTTGGCGTATATATTTTAATTTTTTGATGTGATAACAAATAATCTTTATTTAGATACTTTCCAAGTATTGAGAACATAGTTCCATTACTCATGTTATGTCCATATAATAAAGTTTCGTTGTTATTAAATGGGTTTATATCTAATGTGAATATAGATCCATTGCTATTATACTTTTTCAAATAATTATGCTTTAAATAATATAGATTATCATTATCCTTTAATATTGGATAGTTTATTTCTGTCCCTTCTATTGCTATCCAACCAATAATATCTTCATTTATAGATTTTAAATAATTCCAATCAATTTTATTTTCTTCTTCACTAGAATCTTCTATAAAAACTTCATCAATTAAATTGTCTATATCTTTATTATTTGAATTACATTCTAAATAATCTTTAATAAATATATAACCTACTATTATTAAACTCACAATACAAGTTAATATAATTATTATAATTAATATTTTCTTTAATCCACTCATACCAAAGATTAAACTTCCACCTCCTTTAGCATATTTTTCTTTATTGCAACAAGTAAAATATAATTTAGAATTTCAAGCTTTAATTCTTCTTGTTCATGTTTATTCAAATTCATTCTCGCTTGAATTTGATAATGATTCAATTTTTTAAAATATTTATAACATATAAATTTATATTTTTCTTTATTCTTTAGTTTATATTTACTTAAAATTTGACTTATCAACATTTGCCATTTTTTTAACTTATAAATCCTTTGTTCTACACTAATATTTCGTATTGCCTCATTTTCTAAACTATTGCTTTGATTTTTTATCCATATCTTATATGTTTGCTTATAATTACAATCTTCGTGTTCTTCTTTTAATAATGAAATTTTATAATCCATTAGGTTATAATAGTATAAATAATGCTCAATCTTTTTTAGAGTTATATCATACATATATTTCTCCAAATTCAAATAAGAATTTTCTCACAAAATAATATGCTAAATCATCTAAACTTCTAAAAATCCTTTTATATTCTGTACCATCGTCTTTTTCACAAACTAATAAATATTGTTCATTATATCTAATTAATAAACAATAAAATTTAGCCGTTTTCTTTGCAAACAATATATCTTTTGTTGGCTCTATATTTTTAAAATCTGAATCTTTATTTGATAACAAATCAATTAATTCTTCTAATTCTAAATCTTCTATATCATAAATAGTTTTATCTACACATTTTAATATTTCGACAATTCTTTTTATGATTTCCTCTACTTTAATATTACTTAAATCCAAGCATTCCTTAATCTTTTCAAATAAGATTCTTAATTCTAGTTTTGTTGGATGTAACTCTTTTTGTTCTTCAAGTTGTTTATATAACTGATGAACTATGTATAGATCTTCAATATCTTCTTTTTCTTCATCAGTTAATCTATTGTATTTCTCAAATATATTTATCATATATCGTATCCTCCTATATCTTCAATTTCATCTTTATTAGGTACAAAAAAAGAAGGGCTTTGCTTGTCCTTCGTTAATTCATTCGCAACACTTTTATAATAATAATTTATAAAACTCTCAATTGGATTATTCTTGTCCTTATATTCGTTTTCTTTGAGTTTACAATCATTATATATTTTCAATAGTTTATCTCTACTAACTTTATGCGTTAGATATTGTAATTTATCTCTAACAATTAAAGCTATTGCATAATCTATATTTTTTATTCTTTCAAGATTATCTCCAGTTATATATTGTAGCGAATCTTTAGTGTAGAACATATCATATTTCTTTAGTAGTTCATATA
>CAWVJG010000081.1:0-3456 GCA_963929465.1 Bacillota bacterium | reverse complement strand
AAATTTTATAATTTACTAAATTGTTTGTAGGAGGAAACCTTTGCTATTACTGAATTTTAACTTTTCGTCATAAGAGAATAAAATTGTTATTACTAATGCAATTAAGGTAATAGCTTGGTCCTTTTGTTTCATCCTTCAAATTCTCCTCTCTTTTCTTTGGGTTTCACATTCATTTCTTTTATTTTTTTATAGTATTTACACTCGCCTTATTTTTATACCAATACTATTATTTTTTTGTAGTAACGGATTTTTACTTTTTTCTTTACCACAAAAAAATATTCCTAGAGTTCAATACTCTAAGAATATTTTTATTATTCCTTATATAAATAATCTTGTGGATCAACATGTTCTCCATTAACTCTAATTTCTAAATGTAAATGAGGTCCTGTCGAATTTCCTGTTGAACCAACTGCTGCTATGACATCTCCTGCTTTTACAGTGTCTCCTTTTTTCACATACATTTTACTTGTATGTGCATACCAAGTTTCTACACCATTTCCATGATCTACTTTTACTAAATAACCATAAGATCCACTATATTCTGCACTAATCACTGTACCATCTGCTACTACTTTTATATCTGTCCCTTTTACTGCTGAAATGTCTAATCCTGTATGTGTTGATTTTCTAATACGACTGCTTACTCCATATCTAGAAGTAATTCTACCTTCAATTGGTGTTACGGCTAACTTAATACCATTAATACTTGGTAATGCATTCCATCTTTCTTCCTCTTCTTTTTGTTGTTTTATTTTTTCTATAGCAGTTTGTACTGTTTCTTGAACATTTGCTTTTGCAACTTCCAAATCTGATGTATTGGCTTCTTCTTCATTTTGTGTATATTTTTCTACAATACTTAATCCAACTTCTTCACTATTATTTTCTTGCTTTATTTCATTTACCAATTCTTCTGCTTCTTCACTTGTATTTACTTTATCTACAACACTTTCCTGTACTGCTATTTCATAGTATTTATAAGTAACTGTTGTTTCTTCTTTTAATTCTTCTATAACCTCTTTCTCCTCTGTATTTTCTGTTCTACTTACTAATTTTAACTCATATTCTGGTTCTTCATTTAAGCTAATATCTTCAATTGTTTTACTTGAACTTTCTGTAATTTCTTCTTTCAATGTTTCCTCTAGTGCTTGTTTATCCTCTACATATCCAAGTTCTTCACCAGAAATACTTACTTTATACATTGGTTTATATTTTATTAAAATAATCGCGATAATAATCCCCAAAGCTATAATTGTAATGTTAAAAAATTTTAGAAACTCTTTTGTATAAAATTTTAGTTTCTTTTTTAAAATAAAATCCACTCTCCTTTATGTTTTTTACGCGACTAGGCTATATTATACTATATATTCTGCCTTTTTTCAAATCTTGTATACATAATCTTAGATAAAAAAACAAAATTATTCTGAATTTTCAATTTTCTTTTCTTTTTATTAGTATTTTTTCTTTCAAAATCTCTTTTTTTCTTATTTTTCCTTACTTTTCCATAGGTGTCTTATCAATCGTTACAATTCAAAACCGATTTCTAGGTTACAGTTCAGACCTATGTACACAAGTGGAAAGCATTCATAAATGATTTAATTACGAATGCGATTGGAGATATTTTAGAATTTGTAACATTTCTAACAGGTATATTTTAGCTTTTACCATAAAATCCTTGACTTTTTTCTTTTTATATTATATAGTATTCTCGTAGACTACAGAGTAAACTTATACTTTGTATTTATTTTGTAATAAAAGATTAGGAAGGTGATATATATGGCATTAGATTATAATATTATTGGTCAAAGAATAAAACAAGCAAGACTTGCAAAAAACTATACACAAGAAGAATTATCTGAAAAAATAGATGTTTCTGTTGCGTTCTTAAGTAGAGTTGAAAGAGGAAATTCTCATATCAATTTAAAAAGATTAACACAAATTTGTAATTTATTAGATGTTTCAGAAGGATATATTTTAAGTGGTACTTCTAGCGATTCAGAAAACTACTTATCTAAAGAATTCTCTGACTTATTAAAAAGTTGCCCAGCACATAAACAAAGATTAATTTATAAAATTGCAAAAATCATTGTAGAATCTGAATAAATTTATATTAAAAACCAATATTGAAAAAATATTGGTTTTTTGTTGCTTTTGCAACAGATTTTTTTTAATTTTATTCATATGATTAATCTGCAAATGTAATTAATAATAGAAATTATCTATTATCTTTCATACAAAAGATATGCTGTTTAAATTTGATACAAATTATACCACAACATTTTTCCTTATTTCGACATAATTTTACAAGATTATCAAATTATTTTCATTTTAGATTGATTATATTTCACAGATATGGTATTATATTATGTGGTCAAAATGATAATAATAATGAATAAGGAAAATGAAATGAATTTATTTATAATGATTATTAATTATATTTCATTTTATTCTTAATTAAGGAGGGTTTTTAATATTATGAAATTTGAACAATGGGAAGGATTTGAAAAAGGTGATTGGCAAAACGAAATCAATGTAAGAGATTTCATTCAAAGAAACTACACACCTTATGAAGGAGATTCAACATTTTTGGCTGGACCTACAGAAAAAACAAAAAAATTGTGGGACGAAGTACTAGAACTTTACAAAAAAGAAAAAGCTTCTAAAGGTGGTGTACTAGATATAGACACAAAAACAATTTCTAGTGTAAATGCCTATGAGCCTGGATATATTGATAAAGACTTAGAAGAAATCGTAGGACTTCAAACAAATGCTCCATTAAAAAGAGCCATTATGCCTTATGGAGGAATTCGTATTGTAGAAAAAGCTTGTGAAGCTTATGATAAAAAAGTGGATGACGAAGTTGAAGAAATTTTCCACAAATATAGAAAAACACATAATGATGGTGTATTTAGTGTATACACACCAGATATTAGAGCTGCTAGAAGTGCTCACCTACTTACTGGATTACCAGATGGATATGGTAGAGGAAGAATTATTGGTGATTACAGAAGAGTTGCTTTATACGGTGTGGATATGTTAATTGAAGAGAAAAAGAAAAACTTAGAAATATTAGATGATGACTGTATGACAGAAGAAATTATTCGTGAAAGAGAAGAAATTAGTGAACAAATTAAGGCTTTAAATGATTTAAAAGCTATGGCTTCAAAATATGGTTTTGATATTTCTAAACCTGCAACCAACAGTAAAGAAGCTGTTCAATGGTTATACTTTGGTTATTTAGGTGCTGTAAAATCTCAAGATGGTGCTGCAATGAGTTTAGGTAGAACTTCTACTTTCTTAGATATCTATTTTGAAAGAGATTTAGAAAATGGAACAATCACAGAAGAAGAAGTTCAAGAAATCATGGATCATTTTGTTATGAAATTAAGATTAGTTCGTTTCTTAAGAACACCTGAATATAATGAATTATTTAGTGGAGACCCTGTATGGGTAACAGAA
>CAWVJG010000080.1:0-21281 GCA_963929465.1 Bacillota bacterium | reverse complement strand
GAAATGTATAATTGTTATCTTATTTGTGATAAAGATGATGTAAACACTAGCACAGCAAATGGAAGATTTTTCAGAAGATTATAAAATAATTGAAGAGAAAATTAATATTTTAGAAACTAAAAAATGTGAAATGTTAAATATAAATCATCTATCATTTACACCACAACAATTAATGGCTGATAGAGATATAGAAAGAGAAAAATTAATAAGAACAAATCAATTGAATGATATTTAAAAACAAGAATGGAATAAAAAATCAAAAGAAGAAAAACAAGAGTTTATTTCAAAATTTGTTGACTCAATGACACTATTAAAAGATAAAAACGGAGAATTTTATATTGATAAAATAAATTTTAGAAGTAGCTATATTGAACAATTAACAAAGTTTTTTTAATTAGGAGTTGTAGATATTTATTTACCAATTGAAGTAAATGAGGAAGAAAAAGAAATCAGGACAAGTGTAGATATAAATCAAGAACAATTAGATGATTATATACAAAGATTAAATAAAGAATTTGAAATAGAATTTTATGAATTATTTTCAAAGGATACAAATGATGAAGAAATTGAAATAAAATTAAAGAAAGAAAAACAAAAATTGATTAGATTAGTTGCAATAAAAGATAACAAGACTTTCTCAAAATCAAAGAAAGAAAATTATAAAATTGGTGCAGTAATAAGTAATCAAAAATGAACAAATTGAGGAAAAATTCAAACTAAAAACAATTTTTGTACTCCTTTATATTTCTTAACAAGCACTGAATTTTTCCTCCCTAGTCAAAATTCGGATTATGGGATTAATTTCCAAACACTTCTACTAAAAATAAATGTACTTTATAGATTTACTTGTTATTTAGTCGAAGTTATGTTTTAATATTAACATAGGAAAAATAATAACTGCAGATGTGGTTACCACTTATAACTACAGTTTAAGTTTGTGAATCTTTTTAAAATATGAAGAGTATGATAAAGGAAAGGAGAAATTAATATAGTGTCTGTTAATAATTTCCAACATAACAATAAACCAAATTTGCAAAAATTCTTAAAAATAATATTAATAATTTTTAGCATTATTTTGATAATTATATTTCAAGGAAGAACATTCTTTAATATGACTAACAATATGTTACTTTTTTTGTTATCAATATTATCTAGCAGTATTCTTCCAACCCTGTTAATGGGATTTATAGCAATATCTGTATTGCCCATTATAATTTTAAGAAAAAGTAATGAAGTTAAATTAACATCAAAATATATTCCTATAATAGTGTTAATTATTCTAGTCATATTTGCTTTTAATTTAAACTACAGTGCTATATATCCATACAGAGAATACACAATAAATGGAAAAAAGGTTTATGGAATGGAACTAACTTTTAGGACACTAGGAGATATTATAAGTAATGAAACTATAGAAATAAAAACTAACAATTGTGAAATAATACATGATATTAGATATAGGAATCATTATACCATATATGATTACTATCTTAAAATTAATGAAGGTGAATACATAATACCTATTGGAAGTGCATCTAAAGTGAGAGGATTGTTATATCAAAACTCATATGGCGAGAATAGTATTAACACTATTACAGTATACAAAAATAGTAAAATTATAAAAGAAATTAATGGACTTGATTTATCGGCAGAAGATAATGAAATATATGAGTTTGCATATAATAAATCATATAAAATAAATATAGCATTACAACCAGATAATACCATTACTTATCAAACAGTAGGATGTACTATAGATGAATTTATAAATAATGAAAAAATATATTTATGTATATTTGATGAAAATAATAATGAAGTTTTTTGGAATAATGTAAAGGATGAAAAAACTGAATTGCCAACAAATTTAAAAGATGGAAAATATTTTGCTTATATATGCACTCATTACATGAAGCTAGAAAAAATAAGTAATAGTATTGTATACGAAATAAAGGACAAAAAAATATATAAAGCTGAGCAACAAGATTAAAATTTTTAATTATTAGATTAATTTTAAACAGATTTATAAAATAACTAATCTTAATAAAAAATAAACTAGCCAATTAGCTAACAAAGGAGATTAAAAAAATGAAAAAACAAATGAATAAAAATCCTATTATTGTAATGATAGTTACTTTATTATCATTAATATTTATTCCTAAAATGTCATATGGTTATACTTCTGTGAATTTAAATGATTATAAACCACAAATATCAAGTAATTCATTAATAGATAGTGATGAAACGGTTAGTGAAACAAATGAGCCAATTATATCAATGAAATCAAAAGTAATATCATTCATATTTTTAATAATTATAACAGCATTAATATATTTTGTCCCTACGATAATAGCTTTAGTTAAGCATCATACATATAAATTATACATTATAGTAATTAATATAATTTTAGGTTGGACATTACTTGCATGGATTGTATGTTTAATTTGGTCATTAATAGACAAAAAATAACAAAAAATAAAAATTAGGAAACTATATATACAATTTAGGATATATATGCTAAACTGTATATATACAGTTGATTAATCAAATTATTTTTTGAAGTAAAATGTGGGAGGAACACTTTGAGAATTATACAATTTTTTCGCAGATATCCTCCCTAAACGCTTCATTTGAAAACAACTTGCGAATCTTAAAAGGTTCGTAAGTTGTTTTTTATACTTAATTTGTTATGTATATTGTCAAAAAATAGTTGATTATGCTAAAATGATTATAGAAAATAGTTTAGTAAAAGGGGATTTTTATTATGAAGAAACATGTAATAAGGATTATGGAAATTCTTTTTGTTCTAATAGTAGTATGCCAAAACGTTTGTTATGCAGATATGATGTGGAAAGATGCAAATGGCGTATGGCATGGTGGGGGAGGTACATTGAAATATATAGAAGAAAAGGAAAATAGAATTTTTATACAAACAATCATTATAATAGGAATTGTTGTTATTGCCATTGTAGTTTCAGCATATCTAGTTTTAAGAATAATCAAAAAGAAGAAAAAAATTGCAGGTGTGAAAAATCAAGAAGAGAATAAAAAAGCAATAGAGGAATCTAATCATGATGAAAATGAACTAAAGAAGGAGAAAAAAGAAGAATGAAAGTAAAAATCGTATCTATATATAGTATTATTCATTTTATCATTGACTTTTCTTGTGCAGTACTAGTCATAAATACAGTAACACCACATTTAAGTGGAGCTCTTTCAATATTTTGGGCAATGATAATATATAATTTCTTTGCATTTGCTATGCAATTACCAATAGGCATCATTGCAGATAAAGTGAATAAAAATGCTTTGTGTTCAGCTATAGGTTGTATACTTGTTGCCATAGCCTTAGGTTTATCTAATTTGGGGATTTTAGCTTGTTTAATAGCAGGTTTAGGAAATTCTATGTTTCATGTTGGTGGAGGAATCGATGTATTAAATATCAGTAATAAAAAAGCAACTTTATCTGGTGTATTTGTATCTACAGGAGCAATGGGAATATATTTAGGTGGTCAATCTTTCTTTTTAGATTTTGATAAAAACTATATCATCATCATAATCGTATTATTATCAGCTTTATCCTTAATTTGGTTATATAATCAAATTAAAGAGAAAGTACATAATGAAGAAATGATTGTTCCAAAATTAAACAATGCAAAGATTGCAATCATAGCATGTCTAATCATAACAGTATGTATTAGGGGATATGTTGGTTTAATATTATCTTTTGAATGGAAAAGTAATTTCATATTAGCAGTAATTTCAATATGTGCTGTAGTATTTGGAAAAATGTTAGGAGGAGTAATAGGAGATAAAATCGGATTTTTTAAAACATCTTTATTGTCATTAATGATTTCAGCAATATTCTTTATATTTGCATTTGATAATAGTGTGCTAGGAATTCTTGCCATATTATTTTTTAATATGACAATGCCTATTACATTAACAGCTTTAAGTAATATTTTGTATCACAACAAAGGAATGGCATTTGGCTTACTAACATTAGCATTATTCATTGGTGCAGTACCTGTATTTTTTGGATATACACAGACAATTTTTACACCAATTGGTTTATTTTTAGTAACTATTATATCATTAGTAGCTTTATGTATAGGAATTAAAAAATATGATATTATTATGGAGAATGAAGAATGATTTTGAGTTTATTGATTTCCCTATTTTTAACAATTATTATTGAGCTAACAGTGTCCTTCATTATAGGAATAAGAAATAAAGATGATATGAAAGTTGTTATTTTAGTGAATATATGCACAAATCCGATTGTGGTATATATAGCAAACTGTTTAATGTTATTTACTAATGATTTTATATATAATATCGGAGTAGCAATTTTAGAAATATTAGTTGTTATGGTTGAGTTTGTATTATACAAAAAGTATTTAAAATTTGATAAAGTATCACCATTTGCGATTTCGCTGATAAATAATGTCATATCTTTTTCAATTGGTGTTATTATCAATTATATATAATAAGTAAAAGGGGAATTTTTATGAAAAAAAGATTAGAAAGAATAAGTTTAATCGGTTTTTTATTGATTATATTATGGAATAATTTTTGCTATGCTGATGTGGTTTCACCAGCTGAAAACATAGCTGCATCCTTGATTTCTTTAACTTGGGTAGGTATAGTTATCATTGGATTAGCAGTTTTAATAATTTCCATAATATCTTTTTTTATATTACATATATATAGTTCAATAGAAACTGAAAATGAGAATGAAAAACAAGAAAATATGGAGAAGATGCATAAAAATAATAGAAGAATTTATGTTAGTGCAATCGTATTAGCTATTATGAGTCATTTATTGTTACAAGGGATATTTAGAGCATCTATTTGGATTTTCTTAATTCCTATTATCCTATTTATTATATCTATATGCATAAGAAAAAAAAATCGAAGAATATCTAATATTTTATGTGTCATTGCCATATTGATAGTATGTATCATTCCTTTAAGTTGTTATTATATAGAGCAAAATGTTAAAGAATATAATGGTACATTTTCTAAATGGTCAAATACATTTTCTAAATGGTCAAATGTATCAGAATTGATAGATTTAGTAGATAAGAATAATCTTGAAAACAATAATAAAATTACAATCACATATGAGAATCAAACTTATCAAACTACGCAAGAATTGAATATATTAAATAATAAATTAGATAAAGATTCTCAATATTACATAAAAACTAATGGCTCATCTTATTCAAGAAAACGTATTACAGAAATTACTTTACATGAGAGAAAATAAGATAAAAAAGAACAAAAATGAAAAAATATGTCGAATTTTGAATAATACTTGGAAAAAATGAAAAAAGATGATATACTATTAAGGTAAAATAAATAAAAGGAGTAGAAAAATGGAAAATATCAAAATCTTTGCCTGTAAAAGTGCAGAAAATTTTACAAAAGAGATATGTGATTATCTAAATTTACCAGTAGGAGAAATGGACATACTAAAATTTAAAAATGACAATACATTTGTACAAATTAAAGAAACAGTAAGAGAACAAGACGTATATATTGTTCAAACAACAACACCACCAGTAAATGAAAGAGTTATGGAGTTGTTAATCGTAATAGATGCATTTAAAAGAGCATCAGCCAAAAATATAAATGTAGTTTTACCATATTACATTTATTCAAGATCAGATAAGAAAGATCAACCAAGAATACCAGTAACGGCAAAATTAATGCAACAATTATTAGAAGCAGCAGGAGCAACAAGAGTTATTACATGTGACTTACATAATCCAGCAATTCAAGCATATTTTAATATCAATTGTGACAGATTATCAGCACAAAACATTTTACAAAAATATTTTAAAGAAAAAAATTTAAAGGACATGGTAATTGTAGCAACAGATGCAGGAAGTTCAAAAAAAGCATATAAATATTCAGAATATTTTGGATGTCCAATAGCTTTAATAGATAAAAGAAGAGCAGGCAATGATGATAGAGCAATCGCTACAACTGTAATTGGTGATGTTGAAAATAAAGAAGCTATCATTTTTGATGATGAAGTAGATACCGCAGGATCTCTAATTGAAACAGCAAAAATTTTAGAGAGATTCCATGCAAAAGAAATTTATGCAGGTTGCACACATGGTGTATTATCAGCAGATGCTGTACAAAGAATTGAAGCATCTCCAATAAAAGAACTAGTAATTACAAATACAATTCCATTATCAGAAGAAAAACAAAAACAAAGTAGCAAAATAAAAGTATTAACAATTGCACCATTATTTGCAGAAGCAATCAAAAGATTAAATGAAGCAAAACCATTAGGAGAATTATTTGTATTAGAATAAATCGGGATTTTGGGGACGGACTCAAAAATCCCTCAAATTGTTAAAATAGATACGCAATAGATTAAACAAAAGGGATAGACATTATAATTAATAAAATAGAAAAAGAGAATTTTCAAAAAAGATGAGATTTCTCTTTTTTTATATATAGAGAGATATATATAATGATTAGAAATATGAAAGTTTGCAAATTTACATAAAATGGTATATAATAGAAATATGTTGTAAAAGCAACTAGCCACGTACTAAAAAAGAAAGGAAATCAATATTATGTATGAAAGAAGAATTAATATCCAGAATTTAATGAATCTGACACCAAAGGGGCAGAAAAAAGTTGATGAGTTTGAATTGGTCGCTGAAGCAGAGCGGCTATATCGAAGCATCAAAATAGTAGGACTAGAAAAAACACAGGTATGTTACGAAGATGAAAAAGGAAACATGAAAACGCAATACGCCAATGAATTACCAGAAGCTAAAAGAGCAATAGCGGCTTTTCTGATGGTTATAATATATCGTTGGGACGACACAAACTCTGGAAGATTAGAGGAACATTATGGTCTTCCGACCAAGATAAACTATATTCTTGGAGATGCTAAGGTTTTTAAGAATAGTCATGCAGGATTGGAATGCATTTGCGTCAGAGACTTTATCGATGCATATAGAAAATAAATAAGTAACTATTTAACTTAACGTGGCCGAAAAAAACCAGCGTAATGCTGGTTTTTTTTGTGGCATAGAAAAAGATTTCATTTTCATATTCAACAAAGAAATGTTGTACAGAAAAATTAATTTATTTTACTTAACTAAAAAATGTTAGAATAGGGACGTGTTAATTTGGACGTTTTTTGTCCAAAAAGGACATACATTATATATTATTAAAAAATAAGAATAAAAATGAAGAGATCAAAAAACTAAATTAAAATTTAAAAATGCAGATAAATTAAACAAAATCTTGAAATGAATGGAAATATTAGAAAAAATATGTTAAAATAGATAATGTCAAAATGAAAATAACATGACAAACAAAAGTAACAAAGAGAGAAAGGAAATTAACTATGGGATTTTTTGATAAATTAAAAAATGGATTAAATAAAACAAAAAAATCATTTGACGAAAAAATTAATAGTGTATTCAGTAGTTTTAGAAAAGTGGATGAAGAGTTTTTAGAGGAATTAGAAGAAATCTTAATTATGTCTGATATAGGAATGGACACATCAATAAAAATTATTAATCATTTAAGAGAGAGAATTAAAAAAGAAAAAATAGAAGATGAAGAAGATGTAAAAAAAGCATTAAGAGAAGAAATGCAAAAAATATTAGAGGTAACAGATATAAGTTTACATTTAAATACAAAACCATCAGTCATATTAGTCGTTGGGGTAAATGGAGTAGGAAAAACAACTTCAATTGGAAAAATTGCCAATCGTTTAGCGAAAGATGGAAAAAAAGTAGTTGTTGCGGCAGCAGATACGTTTAGAGCAGCGGCAGTAGAACAATTAGAAATTTGGGCAAAACGTTCTGGAGCAGATATTGTAAAACGAGAAGAAGGAGTAGACCCAGCATCTGTTGTATATGATGCTATTAAGATAACAAGAGAAAAAAATGCCGATGTATTAATTGTCGATACTGCAGGTAGACTTCATAATAAAAAATATTTAATGGACGAGTTGAACAAAATTCAAAAAGTTATTAATAAAGAAATGAGTGAAGCAGATAAAGAAGTATTATTAGTGATTGATGGTACAACTGGACAAAATGCGATTTCACAAGTAAAAGCATTTAAAGAAGAGGCAGACATTACTGGTTTAGTATTAACCAAATTAGATGGTACAGCAAAAGGTGGTGTGGTTGTCGGTATTGTAGAAGAAAATAAAATACCAGTAAAATTTATTGGTGTAGGAGAACAAATTGATGACATGGAAATCTTTAATGCAGAAGATTTTGTAAAAGCAATTATTTAAATAATCGTTTTGAATTTGAGGGATATTTCTTAAAGTTCATTTAAGATTGAATTGGTAAAAATCAGAATGTGAAATTTACAGAAAATGTCACTAAAGTTTATTGAAAATAAAAGGAGATGTCATAGAAAAGGAGGAATCATTTTGGAAGAAGAAAAAAAAGAAGCGATGCAAGATGAAAATACTACAAATCAACCAGAAAAAACAAAGAAAAAAAGTAAAATAAGAATGATATTAGTAATTGTATTTATCTTAATCTTTGCGATTACTTCATATATTCAAGTAAGAGGAAGTTACTTAGAATATTTAGAATTAGGAGAAAATTATTTAGATGTATTTTATACAAATGTCATTTATCGATATGCACTAATGGCAATCAATTTTGTAATATTATTCTTTGTTATTTATATGACCAATAGAGGAATCAAAAAAGGTTTAAAACCATTTTTTGAAAAAGAAAAAAAGGAAATGCCAAAATTATTAAATAAATCTATTTCATTGGTAATTTCTATTATTATCAGCGTATTTATTTCAAATAGGATGATGCAAAATATTATGTTAGTGATGGCAAATACATCTTTTGGAATAACAGATCCAATATTTGGATTAGATATTGCGTATTATGTATTCCAAAAACCATTAATTGAAATGTTGGTATATTATATAGTAGGAATTGTAATTGGGCTAACCATCTATATGGCTGTGTATTACATATTTGTGTTTAATCGATATTTTGATGGCGTGGATAGAAACATGTTAAAAGATAGTTTATTTATGAAAAAATTAACAAGAAATGTTTTATTTATTATTTTAGGAGTTGCCATCATTACAATATTAGGTACACAAAATTTGATGTTTGGAAAAATTTTGACAATTGATGATAATATAGAAATTAATGGTGCTGGTATGACAGAAGCAACTATTCGATTATGGGGGTATATTATCTTTGCCTTTGTCATTGTGATTTTCGCATATAGAGCTTTAAAATCTTTTAAAGAAGAAAATACAGCAAAAGTATTAAAAAACTTAGCAGTGATTCCGATTTATCTAGTAGCATTATTTGTTGTTATGGTTGCTTTTGACTTAATCTATGTAAATTCCAATGAATTAGACAGAGAAAGACCATATATTTCACAAAATATTGAAAATACAAAAAATGCGTATGGATTGGATGTAGAGGAACAGGCTGTAGAATATTCTGGAACAGTAACAGAGCAAGAATTAAATACCAATAGAAATGTAGTAAATAATATACCAATTATTAGTGAAGATGCTGTATTAATCACTTTAGAAAATACACAAACAAGTACAGGATATTATACATATAGAAGTGCTAATTTGGCAAAATATAAAATTGGAGATGAAGAACAAATTGTATACTTATCTCCAAGAGAGATTACAAGTTCAGATAGAACCTATAGTAATAAAACTTATGAATATACACATGGTTATGGAGAAATTATCACATCAGCAACAGAAAGCTCAGAAACAGGTAATATAGAATATATTCAAAAAAATGTGTCTGGAAATGATGAAGTGGTTAAAATAACAGAACCAAGAATTTATTTTAGTACAGATAATAGTGCTATTATTGCAACAAACACAAAAAATAAACAAGAATATGATTATACAGATGAAAATGGAAATGATGTGACATCATCATATGATGGAGAAGCAGGATTGCAATTAGGATTTTTAGATAGACTTGTTTTAGCAATGTATAAAGGAGATATCAACTTAGCATTTTCTGGTGAAATCACAAGTGATAGCAAAATATTAATCAATAGAAATATTATAGAAAGAGCAAAAAAAGCATTACCATATTTAATGTATGATGAAAAACCATATACAGTGATTAATGATGAAGGAAAAATTTATTGGGTATTAGATGCTTATACAATTTCAAGTAGTTATCCATATTCACAATATACAGAAATTGAACATGAAGGTGGAACAAGAGATATAAACTATATTAGAAATTCTGTAAAAGTTATTATTGATGCCTATAATGGAACAATGGATTTTTATATAACAGATAGAACAGACCCAATTGCAATGGCATATAGAAATATATATCCTTCTTTATTTGCCGATTTAGATGAAGAAATTCCAGAAGATATTGCAAAACATTTTGTATACCCAGAATTTTTATATCAAGTACAAGCTGAATTATTAAAAATTTATCATAATGTAAGACCAGATGTGCTATATCGTTCAGATGATTTATGGGATTTTGTTAGATATAATAACTTAAATACCACAAGATCAACAGGAACCTATTTAGAACCATACTATATCATGGTAAAAACAGATGATGGAGAAGAATTAGGATTAATGCAAATCTATACACAAAATGATAGACAAAATATTATTTCATACTTAGTTGGAACAACAGATGGAGGAACAAATAAATTAAAATTATGTACATTCTCAGCAGATAGTAATATTGTGAGCCCAACACAATTGGATAAACAGATAGAAGAAGATGAAGCAATTTCATCAGAATTAAAAACATTAGAAACAACAGGAACAAGAATAACAAAGCAAATGATTATAGTTCCAATAGGAAATACCCTATTATATGTTGAACCAATATATCAAACCATGATTAATGAATCAGAAATACCATTATTGAAAAAAGTAGTTGTTGCATCAGGAAATAAAGTAGCAATTGGAGATACTTTACAAGAAGCATTACAAAAACTTCTTTCAAATTCTGCAGTCGATATTGAAGTGGAAAATACAGAAGATATTGAAGGATTAATTGATTCCATTATTAAAGCAAATCAAAATTTAAAAGAATCTACAAATAACAGTGATTGGAGCATGATAGGAAGTGATATAGAACGATTACAAACATTGATAGATTCTTTAGAAACCATGAGAGAAGAAGAAGCTGCTAACGCAGAAAACACAGAAAATGAAAATAATGCAAATACAATAGATGATAATACCATTAATGAAAATATAGAAAATTCTGAAGATACTAATGTAACAGTAAATGAAAATGTATAATTAAAAAAGAATGTGATTACAGGAAATACAAAAATCTTGAATAAAAAGCATATAAAAAATCCACTCTATAAATAGGTGGATTTTTTATGTCGGGATTTTTTAATAAGATAAAAAATAAAAAGATAGAGGTATTAAATACTTCTATCAATAATTTAATAGAAACATTTCAAAAATCTAATATTGAAGAATGGACATATATATTTGGAAGTAAAAAAGAAATCATAAAAAGAAATTTGATTGCTGGAATATTTAGAGGAGTAGGCATAGGAATAGGGGTAACAATTATAACAGCTATATTAATTATTCTATTACAAAGAATCGTAGCATTAAATATTCCAATAATAGGAGAATATATTGCAGACATCGTTGAAATCGTGCAAAGAAGTAGATAAGGGATTTTGGGGACGGACTCATTTTTTCCTTTTTAAAATTGAGTTATTTCATATTGTCCAATTGGGGACGTTTCTGTTTGGGACATTTTTATAAAATTAAAATAAAGTAGTTACAAAAATTATATGTAACTACTTGATCTTTTTATTACATATTTTGAATGGGCGTATAAATGCGCTAAGGAAGGGATGGAGGTTATCATTCATCATTGTTTGGATGATAATACTCGGTATTTTTATTGTTCTTGAAAAAAGTGTGGGGCGAGAATTTCTCACCCCACATGAGTTTTATAATATATATTTTATTTTTCTAATTTATAAAATACTTTTTTACCTTTCTTTAAAATCGCATACCCTTCAGTAAAATCTTTTTCAGATAATTGATAATTTACATCAGAAATTTTTTCATCATTTAAAGAAATACCACCTTGAGTAACTAAAGTTCTAGCTTGTCCTTTAGATGGAGCAATTCCAGTTTGGATAATCGCATCTAAAATAGAAATATTTGTAGATTCTAATTTTACAGTAGGCATATTATCTAAACTACCAGTACCACTAAATAAAGCATTTGAAGCTTCTTCTGCTTTTTTAGCTTCTTCTTCACCATGAATTAGTTTTGTGATTTCATAAGCAGCTACTTTTTTGGCTTCATTTATTTTTTCATCTTTTAAATTTGATAATTCATTAATTTGTTCAATTGGAAGAAATGTCAACATTTTTAAAACAGTTTCTACACTACTATCTTCAATATTTCTCCAATATTGATAAAATTCATAAGGAGATGTTTTGTTAGGGTCTAACCATAAAGCACCTTTTTCTGTTTTACCCATTTTCTTACCTTCTTTTGTTGTCAAAAGTTTAAAGGTTAAACCATAAGAATCTTCTTTACCAATTTTTCGAATTAATTCAACACCACCAATGATGTTAGACCATTGGTCATTTCCACCCATTTCAAGTTTACAACCATATTTATTGTATAAATATAAAAAGTCATAAGATTGAATTAACATATAACTCATTTCAAAAAAGGTTAAACCAGTCTCTAATCTTTGTTTGTAACATTCTGCAGCAAGCATTCTATTTACAGAGAATAAGCTACCAATTTCACGAACAAAGTCAACAAATTTTAAATCTAATAACCAATCAGCATTATTAACAATAATAGCTGCATTTTCTCCTTCAAAACTAACAAATTTTTCTACTTGTTTTTTGATACATTCTACATTATGATTGATTTCTTCTCTTGACATCATTCTTCTCATAGCTGTTTTTCCAGAAGGATCACCAATTGTTGCTGTACCACCACCTACTAAAATAATTGGTTTGTGTCCACATTTTTGCATATGACTAGCAACCATTAATGAAACAAAATGACCAACATGAAGACTATCAGCAGTAGGATCAATTCCAATATAAAAAGGAACAGATTCCTTTGCAAATAATTCTTTGATTTCTGCTGGATGTGTTAATTGTTCAATATATCCTCTTTCGTCTAAAATATCAAAAACATTTTTCATCAAATTCCATCCTTTCAAATATTAATATATATAATAAGAAAAGCGTGCGTTAACGAAATCAAAGATTTCGACGCACATATGTGCAAAATCGCTTTGCGATTATTGCACGAATATAAGTAGCTTAACCTTGTTGTATACGGAAAAATCTTATATGTGGTCAAGATAAAAGTCGATTTTTCCTATACAATAAAAAACGGATAGAAGACTCCGTTTTACAATTAGAAAATATAATTTTCTAATTGTAAAAAATATTGCACAGAAAAATTGCAAGTAATTTTTCGCGACGACAAATCTTTACGCTTTATCGAGAACTTAAACGAAATAGTAAATAAAAAAAATAGAAAAAAAGTTCTCGCAAAGCGAGATTTGTCTAAACTAATTTAATGCAATACCAGTATTTCCTATATTTCCGTTTTTACCAATATTGTTAATCTCTGCTTTATATTGTTTAAAATCTTCATATTCTAAAAATCTATTTAAATTTTTTACAGAAACACCGATTTGACCAGAAATTGTATCTAAAGAATCATTTAAACCATTTTCTTGTACATAATTGACAAAATTAGAAAATTCCATACCATCTTTAGCACTACATTTTGGACAAACATTACCTTGTGATACATAAAAACTTCCACATCTACTACATCTATTAAATTCCATAACTATTTCCTCCTAAATTTTTTCTTTTGACATTAAAATCGTACACATTGTATCACAAAACAACAAAAAAATAAAGAGGTTTTTAAGGAAAAATTGACAATATAAAAAATGTTATATAAAATAAGAATGATAGGAGGAAGAGAAAAAATGAATATGTATGTTGAAAAATTACCAAAAATTTTACAAGATTATTTTCAAATTTTATCACCAGAATTTCCAGACTTTTTAGTAGAATATATCCATACACCAGAAATGCAAAAACAAGCAAAAATTAGTGTGACATCAGGAACAATATATTCAAAAATGTTTGATGAAATTTGGTATTCAAGTTTAGATCATAGTGTAGCAGTTGCCCTAATTATATGGAATTTTACAAAGGACAAAAAGCAAACATTATCTGGATTATTCCATGATATCGCAACACCTGTATTTAAACATTGTATTGATTTTATGAATGGAGATCATGAAAAACAAGAATCAACAGAAGAATTAACAACACAAATTATAGAAAACTCAAAAGAAATTATGACATTACTAAATAGAGATGGAATTAAACTAGAAGAAGTATGTGATTATCATATATACCCAATTGCAGATAATGATACACCAAAACTTTCTTCAGACAGATTAGAATATACCTTATCTAATGGATTAGGTGTAAGAGAAAAATTATGGGATTTAGAAACAGTAAAAGAGATTTATCAAGATATAGAAGTTCAACAAGATGAGGATGGCATACAAGAACTAGGCTTTAAGCATAAAGAAATTGCAGAGAAGTTTGTAAATACTATGAGTAAGCTATCTTGTATATATGTCGGAAATGAAACTAAATATTCTATGCAATTGATTGCAGATATTGTAAAAAAGATGTATGAACAACATTTAGTTACCAAAAAAGATTTATATACATTAAGTGAAAAAGAGATTATTCAAAAAATAGAGAATTGTCCAATCGGAAATCTTTCAAATTGTTTTAAGAAATGGGAAGATGCAACACAAATCAAGGAAAGCGATGAACTACCTAAAGATAAATATGCAGTAGATATAAAAGTAAAACAAAGATATATTGTTCCATTGGTAGAAGAGAATAACCAATTTGTCAGAATAGATACAATTTCTGAAAGTGCAAAACAAGATATAGACAACTTTTTAAATTATAAACCAAAAAAATATGCATATTTAGATTTTAATTTTTAGAAGAGGAGCAAAGCAAAATGTTTGAAAATACAACAAGTATACAAGATATATTTTCAACCAGAAATATCATTATTTATTTTGTGGTAATCAATGTTATTGGTTTCCTTATCATGTTTATTGATAAACGAAAAGCAAAAAAAGGTGCATGGAGAATTCCGGAAAAAACCATATTTATTATTACAGCCTTGGGGGGACGGAATTGGAACCATAGCTGGAATGTATACATTTAGACATAAAACACAAAAATTACAATTTGTAGTAGGGTTGCCATTTATAACCATTTTAGAGATTATATTAGCCATTTATTGGATATTTTTTTAATACACTTCCATAAAACGAAGTGTATTTTTTTTTGGTACACATAATGAAAAAAATAAATTGATAAAAAATAGTAAAGTGGATAACTAAAAAAAGTAATGTGAACAACTCGTGAACGAAAAAATAGTATTTTCAATTATTCACAAAGTTATCCACAATATCCACAGGTGACGAAAGTGGATAAATATGACAAAAGAAGAGTTAAAAAGATATACATAAAATAGAAAAATACATCAATTTGTCATTAATATGAAAAAAGAATGTAATAAAAGTACGCGAAAAATGATGAAATTCAGAGAAGAATAAGTAAAAATAGCAGAAAATAAGAAAATATAAGAGAATAAAAATATAGGAATGAAATAAATCTGTCATGAGAATGTCACTAGAAAAAAGTAGAAAAATATAAGAAAAAGTAGAATATCAGAAAAAAATAACTGTGGATAACTTTATTTGCGTAAAATTAGTGCCTAATAATAACGTGAGCCTTAAAATGTCATAGATGAGAAAATGTCTAAGAAAGAAAGCCTTCTATTGTTCTAAAATAAAGAACGAAATATCATTTTTTAGAATATAATATATAAGTAAGAAGATTTTTGTTGAAAATGAAAGATTGAAAAAAATTAATTCTTTTCAATTGGTTTTGTGTTTGGAGGAATGAGAAAGGTAATGATAAATAAAATAAAAGATATTATAAAAAATAAATGGTATAGAGAAATAGAAGAAAACGATATTGGATTAGAAGAATTAAAGCAATTTCAAAAAGAAGGAGCTATTATAATAGATGTTAGAAGTCCACAAGAATTTCGAGAAGGACACATTGATGGAGCCATATCGATTCCAGAATATGAAATAAAAAAAGAAGCAGAAAATAGATTAGCAGATAAAGAGAAAGATATTATCGTATATTGTAGTTCAGGAGGGAGAAGCAAAAAAGCACAAAAATTATTAAAAAAATTAGGGTATAACCATGTATATAATTTATATAATGGTCTTACAAACTATTGAGATTTTTGAGAGTTTATGATAAAATGACAAGTATCAAAATATAAATGGAGGGAAAATGAATAACAGACAAGAACATATCAGAAATTTTAGTATTATTGCACATATAGACCATGGGAAATCTACACTAGCAGATAGATTGATCGAAATGACAGGTGTATTATCAAAAAGAGAAATGGAAAGCCAAGTGCTAGATAATATGGAAATTGAAAAAGAAAGAGGTATTACCATAAAGTCACAAGCAGTTAGAATGATTTATAAAGCAAAAGATGGACAAGAATATACCTTTAATTTAATAGATACACCAGGACATGTAGACTTTAATTATGAAGTTTCTAGAAGTTTGGCAGCATGCGATGGTGCTATTTTAGTAGTTGATAGTAGTCAAGGTGTGGAAGCACAAACTTTAGCCAATGTCTATTTAGCAATTGATAATAATCTAGAAATCTTACCAGTATTAAACAAAATTGATTTACCAAATGCTAGAGTGGATGAAGTAAAACAAGAAATAGAAGATATCATTGGAATACCAGCAGAAGATGCTCCATGTATTTCAGCAAAAACGGGATTAAATGTAGAAGAGGTATTAGAAAGAATTGTAACAGACTTACCAGCACCAAAAGGTGATGAAACTGCCAAAACAAAATGTTTAATTTTTGATTCTTATTATGACAATTATAAAGGTGCAGTGGCATATGTAAGAGTAATGGACGGAACTGTAAAAGTAGGGGATGAAATCAAACTAATGGCAACTAATAAAACATTTACAGTTGCAGAAGTAGGATATTTTGTTCCAGGTTCTTATATGCCAGTATCAGAAATTAAAGCAGGAGAAGTAGGATATATTGCTGCAAGTATCAAAAGTTTATCAGATATTCATGTAGGAGATACGATTACTTTAAAAGATAATCCAGCAGAGGAACCTTTAAAAGGATATAAAAAGGTAACCCCTATGGTATATTGTGGATTATATCCAGTAGATGGAAGCCAATATGAAGATTTAAAAGAAGCTTTAGAAAAGTTACAATTAAATGATGCAGCTTTAGAATTTGAACAAGAAACATCAGCTGCATTGGGATTTGGATTCCGTTGTGGATTTTTAGGATTACTACATTTAGAAATTATCGAAGAAAGAATTGATAGAGAATTTGATTTAGGATTAATTACAACAGCACCATCTGTTATATATAAAGTACATAAAACAACAGGAGAAGTTATCGAATTATATAATCCAGAAGATTTACCAACACCACAAGAAATATCTTATATAGAAGAACCTTATGTAACAGCCAATATCTTAACACCAAAAGATTATGTAGGAAATATCATGGAGCTATGTCAAAGAAGAAGAGGCGTTTACATAGACATGAAATATTTAGATGAAAATAGAGTAACATTAATCTATGAAATGCCATTAAATGAAATTATATATGATTTCTTTGATAACTTAAAATCAAAAACCAAAGGATATGCCTCTCTAGATTATGAATTTAAAGAATATAGAAGATCAGATTTAGTAAAATTAGATATTTATATTAATGGAGAACCAGTAGATGCTTTAAGCTTTATCGTTCACAAAGATAGTGCCTATGATAGAGGAAAGAAAATGGTAGAAAAACTAAAAACTGTTATTCCAAGAAAATTATTTAAAATTCCGATTCAAGCAGCTGTTGGAGGAAAAATCATTGCAAGAGAAACCATATCAGCTATGAGGAAAGATGTTTTAGCAAAATGTTATGGTGGTGATATCACAAGAAAGAAAAAATTGTTAGAAAAACAAAAACGAGGAAAGAAGAAAATGCGTGAGATTGGAAATGTAGAAATACCACAAGAAGCATTTTTAAGTGTATTGAAGTTGGATGATGAATCATAATTCGAGCTATTTATGAGGTGAATATGGATGAATTAAAAAAATGTGTATTCAGCTGGAAATAACAGGAAGATATAGATATATAGAAAATTTAGAGGGAATAAACAAGTTAATTATAGGGATAGAGGATTTTATAGAAACAATAAAGGAGAGTTTATAGAATGAAAGAACAGAAATATGAAGACCAAGTAGAGGGAAGAAATGCGGTTATAGAATTGTTAGAAAGTGGAAAAGATATCAATAAAATATATGTAACCAAAGGTGAAAAGCATGGTTCTATTAATAAAATTATTAGCATGGCAAAAGAAAGAAAAGTCATCCTTGTAGAAAAAGATAAAAGGCAAATGGAACAAATGGCGCAAAATCAAAATTATCAAGGAGTTATTGCAATTGTACCACCATTTGAATATTGTGAGATAGAAGATATTTTAGAAAAAGCAAAAGAGTTAAATGAAGAACCATTTGTACTCATATTAGATGGAATAGAAGATCCACATAATTTAGGGTCAATCATAAGAACAGCTGAAACAGCTGGAGTACATGGAATTATTATTCCGAAACGAAGAGCAGCAGCAGTGAATAGTACAGTAAATAAAGTATCAGCAGGAGCAGTTCAATATATGAAGATTGCTAGAGTAACCAATATAACAGATTCTATAGAAAAACTAAAAGAAAATGGTTTATGGATTTGTGGAACAGATATTAGTACAAATACATATTATTACAATCAGGATTTAAAAGGACCTTTAGGAATTGTGATAGGGAACGAAGGAACAGGAATGAGTGATAGAGTTAGAAAAAGTTGTGACTTTTTGGTAAAAATACCAATGAAAGGAAAAGTAACTTCTTTAAATGCATCTGTTTCAACAGGAATTGTTATATATGAAGCAATGAAGCAAAGAATGAAATAAAGAGGTAAAGGGAGGAAAAACAAATGATGATGCCAAGAAAAAAAAGAAGAGCAATACTAATATCAATAATATTGGTTATTCTTATAATCATAGCAACCATATGTATTGTATTATATGCAACGACAGATATGTTTAAATCAAATGATGTATTATTTGGGAAATATACGAGACAATTATTAGATAACTTGGATGATATTCTTAATGAAGAGCATATGGCTGAGATGGAAGAAATTTTAAATAATAATAAATTGACTTCTAATACAACGGCTACAGTAAGATATAATGAAAATGGTGATAGCTCTAATCCGATTAACAATATTCAAGTGAATATATCAAGGGAAGAAGAAAAAACGACAGGTTATAACTATAAAGATATAACGGTGACACAAGATGATGAAACAATAGTAGGTGTTGAATATATTGAAGATGAAGGTATTGCTGGTGTTAGACTAAATGGAATTAGACAATACTTGTCTACCAGTATGGATGATGGAGATGAAAATGAGATATACAACCTATATGAATTGATTCATACAGATATACCAGGAATGATTGGTACAAATTCAGATGAATGGAATACTGTAAAGGAAAAGTATATAGGAATTATATGGAAAAATATTGCGAATGCAACTTTTTCAAAACAAACAGGAATGGCATTGGAAATTAATGGAACACAATATAATACAAATGTATATAGTGTAACAATTACAAAAGAACAATTTAATGATATTTATATACAAATATTAGAAGAATTAGAGAAAGATGAAATTATATTATCTAAAATAGAAGCTATAGATAACAAACTTAACGAATATCATAATTTTATGCAAGATGGAAAGACTTCTAATATAAAACAAGATTTTATAGATGACATAGATAATACAATACAAAAAATACAGAATTTTAACATAGGAAATAATGAAAGAACGATTAGTGTATTTGAATCAAATGGGGTTGCGATTAGTTTATCTATTGATACAGAAGAGGATTTTGTGGGATTAGATGTGGTTAATGGAGAAGGAAGTAATTTTATCAATTTGTTAGGAGAAGAAAAAATAGAAAATGAAGAAGAACAAGAAAATAGCTTTGATTTTAAAATTGAAAAAACAGCAGCAACAAATGATGAAACCATTCATATTCAGTATAATGTGGTAGAAGAAGGTGAAGAGACAACAAATGAATGCAATATTACTAGAAAAATGGAAAATTCTAACATAGATAGTAATATTTATGTTAGCAGAAGCATAGGACAAAATACTATAGAAATTACTGCAGAAACGAAAACAAATATGGTTAACGAGTTTAAAGAAAATGAAGAACTAGTAGAAAATGAAAACAACATTATTATAGAAAATTTAAGTGATGAACAAAAAGAAAATGTCAGAAATAGTGTAGAGGAAAATGTAACAAATCAAATAAATACATTCTTACAACAAGTTCCCATAGAAAAGATTAATCAAATGTTGATTAAATTGAATTTAATGGAAGAAGAATTAGATGACTTATCAGGGGGAGAAGGAACTGTTACAGAAGTGGAAAAAAATAGATTCAATTCAACTTTTGAATTATTTGAGGGAGAAAATATTACTAAAGAAAGAATAGAAGAATTAATTGACATTTCAAAAGAAGATTTAAAGGATGTTAGAATAACAAATTATAAAGAACAAAGAGACGAGCGAATTCCATTAGAATATAGATTAGTTATTGAAAGAGGAACAGATAATACAGAATTAGCTGATAATGTTATTAAATATATAGAAGAAAACTATAATGAAGAATTTTCTGTTAGATTAGAATATGATGATACAACAGGTTTAGTTAATAATATTTATATTACTGTTATGAGCAGGTAAGAAAATAAAAAGTGCTAAAAATTTTTTAGTACTTTTTATTTTTCTACTATATATAATATAAAATAAAAATTGTAACACAAAATAGTTACTGTTCAGACTAGTATACAAGGGGGAAGTATTTATAAATTATTTATTACTCGGTTCAATACAAATAGTTACAGTTCAGACTTAAATGCCAGAAAGGTTACATATATATTATTTTTCATACCTTGTGTGTCGCAACCACTAATGTTGAAAGATAAATCTTTCAACGAATGAAGGTTGC